>JAUMYR010000003.1:17451-21852 GCA_030528545.1 Propionibacteriaceae bacterium | reverse complement strand
AGGCAGCTGTGGCTTCGCCGGGGGCGTGGGTGGTGGCGTCACCGGCGGGATTTCCGAGGGGACGCGGGTCTCCGATCCGGTCCACGGGCCGCGCTTGGGGCGCCGCTTCAGGGGGGCGAAGATCTCCTCCACCTCGGCCTTGCCCAGGGTCTCCTTCTCGAAGAGCTGGCGCACCAGCTCGTCCAGCACCTCGCGGTTCTCGCTGAGGACGTCGAAGGCTTCCTGGTGGGCGGTGTTGATGAGCTTGCTGACCTCTTCGTCGATCATGGCGGCGCTGCGCTCGGAGAACTCACGGGAGGCGTTGGCGGTGCCCATCCCGACGAAGGGTTCGGTATCTCCGCCGCCCAGCTGCACCGCGCCGATGCGCTCGGTCATGCCGTACTGGGTCACCATCGCCCGGGCGACCTTGGTGGCTTTCTCGATATCGTTGGCGGCCCCGGTGGTCGGGTCGTGGAAGATCAGCTCCTCGGCGGCGCGTCCGCCGAGCATGTAGGCCAGCTGGTCCAGCAGCTCGCCGCGGGTGCGGGAGTATTTGTCGGCGTCCGGCATCACCATGGTGTAGCCCAGGGCGCGCCCGCGCGGCAGGATCGTCACCTTCTGCACCGGGTCATTGCCTGGCATCGCGGCCGCCACCAGCGCGTGACCGCCCTCGTGATAGGCGGTGACGAGCCGTTCGTGCTCGTTCATAACCCGGCTGCGGCGCTGCGGTCCGCCGATAACCCGGTCGATAGCCTCGTCCAGCTGGGCCCGTCCAATCATCGTGAGGTTGAGCCGGGCCGACAGCAACGCCGCCTCGTTCAGCACGTTGGCCAGGTCGGCTCCGGTCATGCCCGGTGTGCGGCGGGCGATGGCGTCCAGGTCGACGTCGGGCGCGATGGGCTTGCCCTGGGCATGCACCCGCAGGATCTGGGCGCGTCCGTCCATGTCGGGGGCGTCCACCCCGATCTGGCGGTCGAAGCGTCCCGGACGCAGCAGCGCCGGGTCCAGCACGTCAGGGCGGTTGGTGGCGGCGATGAGGATCACCCCGCCGCGCACGTCGAAACCGTCCATCTCGACCAGCAGCTGATTCAGGGTCTGTTCGCGTTCGTCGTGTCCGCCGCCCATGCCCGCTCCGCGGTGGCGTCCCACGGCGTCGATCTCGTCGATGAACACGATCGCCGGGGCGGCCTCCTTGGCCTGCTCGAACAGGTCGCGCACCCGCGAGGCACCAACGCCGACGAACATCTCGACGAAGTCCGAACCCGAGATCGAGAAGAACGGCACCCCGGCCTCACCCGCGACCGCGCGCGCCAGCAGCGTCTTGCCGGTTCCGGGGGGACCATAGAGCAGCACGCCCTTGGGGATCTTCGCGCCGAGGCGCTGGAACTTCGCCGGTTCGGCCAGGAACTCGCGGATCTCCTGAAGCTCCTCGACGGCCTCTTCGGCACCCGCGACGTCGGCGAAAGTGGTCTTGGGGGTGTCTTTGCTGACGATCTTGGCCTTGGATTTGCCGAAGGCCATGACGCCACGGCCACCGCCGCCTTGCATCATGTTGAGCACGAAGAAGAACCCGATCGCGAGCAACAGGAAGGGCAAGGCGGTGTAGAGCAGCGTGGACAGGAAGCTCGGTTGCGGGTTGCGCCCCACCCACTTCTCCAGGGTTTTGGCGGCGACCCGCTGGTCTAGGCGCTTGATGATGTCTTGGCTCTGGGTGCCGACCCAGGCGGCTGACAGCCTCTCGCCGGAGGCCTTCGTCACCTGGATCTGTTGCTCGGAGTCGGTCAGGATGACCTCTTTGAGCGGCTCATTGCTGTTGATGAGCGTGATGACCTCCGATGTGGGGGTCGTCTTGTAGCCGCTGAACGACGACAGTGCCTGCATGGCGATCATCACCACGAGCAGGCTCAGCATGATCCACGTGAAGGGACTCTTGAAGAACTTCTGCAACGCGAACTCCGTCTCGGGCGTAAGTGGGCATCATGACCTTATCAGCGTGGCCCAAGACCACCGCGATCGCGCCAGCCAGCGAACCCTGCGGTGTGGGCAGGACTGCCCCATACCGGACGTGGCCTCAGTGGCCCGGTCTTAGCTGTACACCTCGGGGCGCAGCGTGGCCACGTCGTGCAGGTTGCGGTAGCGCCCCGCATAGTCGAGGCCGTAACCGACGACGAACTCGTTGGGGATGTCGAAGCCGACGTATTTGACGCCCACGTCGTTTTGCAGCGCCTCGGGCTTGCGGAACATCGCCATGATCTCAAGGCTGGCGGGTCGGCGGGAGCGCAGATTCTGGATCAGGTAGGACAGCGTCAGGCCCGTGTCGATGATGTCTTCTACCACGAGCACGTGACGCCCCTCAATGTCGGTATTGAGGTCTTTCAGGATGCGCACCACCCCGCTGGACTGGGCGCCCGAGCCGTAGGAGGAGACGGCCATCCAATCCATCTCACAGTGTCCCCGCAGGGCCCGAGACAGGTCGGCCATCACCATGATGGCCCCGTTCAGAACCCCTACCAGCAACAGGTTCTGGTCGGTGTAGTGCCGGTCGATCTCGACGGCCAGCTCGGCTACCCGAGCGGCGACCTCATCCTTGGTGTACAGAACTCGCGCGAGATCCTCGCGCACATCAGCAGCGTCCACTCCCGATAGCTTAGCGGCGAGCTCTGTCAACCACGAACGCCCGCTAGCTCAAGCCGCATCGAACCCATCAGAACGAAGAGATTCGCTCAAAACCCAGCGAGCCGCACTCTCGGATGGTAGCATCTCGCCTAATTCAGCTGATCAGCAGCACCAACATCGGCGGAAGGTACGTTCAATGTCAATAAAGAAACTCCTTGCTGGCATCGTCGTCGCAATCAGCACGTTTAGCGCATCATCAGCAGCAGCTGATGTGATTATTCGGCCCACCCCAATGACAAAGCCCGCATACCGCAGCGCATCCTGGAAGGGAGTCACTGGGTCCGCAGTCATCCAGGGGCAGCTCTATGCTTACCGGGACCGCGTTGGGAACTACACCAACAAAGCTTCTTTCAAGCTTAGCCAACGCAACCGGCACCAGTCTGTGAGAGGCACCTACGGGTACCTCGTCGCATCAACCTACAAGCTGATCTACCTTCCCATGCCTGGGGGGCGGATGCCGAAGATCGTCCCGGCTTCCTCGACCGCAAGCACGGAACGCACCATAGAATCTGGTGTTACTTTCTGGGCTACCACATCTATTTTCCTCGGCTCGTCCCAACGGATGGGGTGGACCCGATACGCATCTGTTTGTGTTGATGTCGCCTGGCGCCCAGACAAGTGCTCTAGTGAATTCAAGTGGTAGTCGGCTCGCTGCCCGTGGGGTGGTGTTCCGCTACCGCTCGGGCTGGCAGCTGGGGCCGTTCAGCGCGGATTTCCCGGTCGGCACCATCGCGCTGATCGGCCCCAATGGGTCGGGCAAGTCGACGCTGCTGCGGCTCTTGGCCGGGATTCGCCGGGCGCGGGAGGGTGAGCTACTGAGCGGCGGGGAACCGGTCGTCACCGCGCGGCAGCTGAGCGATCATCGCCGCCGGGTCGGCTACATGCCGCAGGGGGCGTCCTGGGCCAAGTCGTGGCGGTGCGGGGACTTCCTCGACTACGTCGCGCACGGTTACGGCCTGCCCAGCTCCCGCGTGGCCGAGGCCAGGGACCGCGCCCTAGAGAGCACCGGCATGCGCAACCTGGCTGCCCACCGGCTCGGCAGCCTATCCGGCGGGCAGCGGCAGCGGGTGTTCCTGGCCGCGGCCCTGGTGCACGACCCCCAGATCCTGATCCTGGACGAGCCCACGGTCGGGCTGGACCCGGCCGAGCGAGTCAGGTTCCGGCGGATGCTGCACCAGCAGGCCAGCGAGCGCGTCGTCGTGATATCGACCCACTTGATGGACGACGTCACCCTCAGCGCACAGACGGTCCTGGTGGTGCGCGACGGCGTCCTGCTGTGGAGCGGTGACGTTCCCGGCCTGCAGGCTCTGGCGGGGGCTGGCAGCGCCGGGATTTCGGCGGCCGAGGCGGGCTACCTGGCCCTGCTGGAGGCGTGATGGGGAGGCGGGGACTCCTCCGGGCAGGACTGTGGCCGGGCCTGCTGCTGGCGGTGTTCTGGTGTGCGGCCTGGGCGGGGAGCACCGCGTCGCGCCCGGGCTGGTTCGGCTCCTTCTCCCAATCGGCCGAGGCCGTCACCAGCTGTTCGATCGTGCTGTGGCCCCTGGCCTGCGGCGTCGGTTCGGCCTGGGCCACCCAGCAGCACCGCAACGGCACCTGGGAACTGCTGGCGGTCTGGCCGGGTGCCGCCACCCTCACCCACCTGGCCCGCTCGCTGGCCGCGATCTGGGCCATAGCCTGTTCCGGCGGGCTGGTCTCGCTCGCCGCCGCCGGGGTGATCGCCGGATACGCCGGGTCGCCGCCCAGCCC
>JAUMYR010000003.1:0-17351 GCA_030528545.1 Propionibacteriaceae bacterium | reverse complement strand
TCTCGCTCGCCGCCGCCGGGGTGATCGCCGGATACGCCGGGTCGCCGCCCAGCCCGGCGCCGCTGTCCGGTTTCCTCATCGCCTGCCTCGGGGTCTACGCCTGCCTGGCGTGGGGAGCGCTGGCTGGCACGGTGGTGCCCAGCTTCCTCACCGCGGTAGCCGTGCTGGTCGCCCAGTACGTGGTGCCCTGGCAGCTGGCGGCATTGGGGATCTTCCCGGCCATGGAGTTCACCGGGGCGACCGCGCTGATCGGGACGGCGTACCAGCTGCTACCCGGCGTCGTGGCGCTGCACGTCGCCGTCCTGGCGGGGTCGGCCGCGCTATTCCTGATCGCGGCCGAGACCTGGCTGCGGCGCGGCCGGATGACACCGCGGCAGTGGCTGGGCACCGGGCTGGCCGCGACGGTGCTCGGTTCGGCGCTGGTCGGCCTGCTGGCGGCGGTGTCGCACGTCCACGACGCCTACGGCTTCTGGACCGACCGGGGCGACCATGCCTGGGACTGCCGCCCCGTCGGGGACGCCGGGTCGCAGGCCTGCATCCCGCACGACATCGGCTATCTCGCCGAGGCCCAGGCCACCCGGCTGGCGGCGCTGGACCCACACGTCCGCCGGGTGCTAGCAAAGGCCGGGGCCGCGCCCGGCACCCTGATCTATGCCGGGGTTCCCGACGTGGCCGAGCGCCGGGGCCCGGGCGCGGTGCGGGTGCCGGTCGGGATCAACCTCACCGACCTCGACACCTCCATCGCCATCGGAGTGTCGAATTTCCTGATTCACCACCCGGACGTGGCCCGGTACGCGGCCCAGCGGCCCGGCGCCCCAGCCCCGACGGGTGACTGCATAAGCCCGCTCGAGTCGCTCGCCCATGTGATGACGGAAGCGATGACCAGGGATGTCTCACCCGGCGTGTTCGACGAGGTCACCTTCCTCACGGCCCTGGAGTGCGAGTGAGCCCCGTGGGCCCCGGGTGGGCCTTCCTGCACTCCCGGGGGCTGCCCGAGATCGGAGTCACGGCGGCAGCGGCGGTGCTCGCCGCCTGGGCCGCGGTGCCGGAGTTGCAGGCGGTGCCGCTGGTGAGCGGCCGCAGCGCGCTGCTGCTGGCCTGGGCGTCCTGCCTGCCCGGGGTGCTCGCCGCGGTGATACTGGCCCCGCCCGAGGCCGAACGCGAAGAGGCGATGGGGCGCTTCCCCTATGGCTGGTGGCGGCTGGGCTGGGTGGCCTGCCTCGCCGCCGCCCCGTGCCTGCCGCATCTGGTGTTCACCGCCTGGTCCGGGGAGAGCCTGTGGTGGAGCCTGTGGTACGCCCGCAACCATCTGCTGATGCTGGCGGTGACGCTCGTCGCGGCGTCGCGGCTCGCACCGGCCCTGGCCTGGGCTCCGGGGGCGGTCTATGCGCTGCTGTGCTGGTTCGCTGGCACCACCGGGCTCGGCGGTGAGCCGCAGCCCTGGGCGCTGGTCCACCACGCCCCCGACACGTGGTGGATCTGGCTGCTCATCGCCGCGGCGCTGGGCTGGGGCCTGTGGTGGCACACCACCCACGTGGCCGTCAGCTCATGACCCCCTGACCGGGCGCGGCACCGCGACCAGGGCCCCGTCGATGCGGCGGACGCGCAGCCCCGGCAGGTCCACCCCCTTCTGGCCCCGCCAGTCCGTGACCAGCGCCTCGACCGCGCGGACGTGACCCAGCGTCGCCCCGGACACCCCCTGGCCGTCCAGCCAGCCTTTGAGGACCCGGGCCCGTTGCGCCGGGTCCAGCCCGGCCAGCCAGCGGGCCGTGGGGGCCTGCCCCGGTTCCGGGTCGTCTTGGGCCGCCAGGTCGGCGCGCAGCACCTCGGCGGTGCGGGCGAGGGCCTCGGCGACACCGGGGCCGAGTTCGGCCTCCAGGACCGGCAGCACCCGGGTGCGCACCCGGACCCGGGCGAACCTCTCGTCGGCGTTGTGCGGGTCGGACCACGCCCGAAGGTCCCATTCCCGGCAGGCCTGCTCGGTGACGGCGCGCCGCAGCCCGAGCAGCGGTCGGCGGAAGAGCCCCCGGACCGGGGCCATCCCGGCCAGCGACCGCGTCCCCGAGCCCCTGGCGAGGCCGAGCAGCACCGTCTCGGCCTGGTCGTCGAGGGTGTGGCCGAGCAGCACCGGACGCCTGGAGGCCGCCAGCGCCGCCAGCCGGGCCTCCCGGGCCCGCGCCTCCAGGTTGGGGCCCTCCCCCACCTGAACCGCGATCACCCGGGCGTCCAGGCCGCGCGTGCTGAGCTGGGCGGCGACGGCGGCAGCGACCTCGCCCGAGCCCGGCTGTAGCCCATGGTCGATGGTCACGGCCTCCACCGCCACGCCGGTCTTCGCCGCGGCCCACTGTGCGCCGAGCGCCAGGGCGAGGGAATCCGCGCCGCCGGAGCAGCCGACGACGACGTCCTCGCCCGGCAGCCCCGCCAGCACCGCCTGGGCGACCCGCAGCGCGGCGGGCCCCAGCTCTCGCCTAGCCATGCACCCGCTCCAGCCAGGACTCAGGGTCGGCGATCTCGGCCGGTGAGGGCAGCGCCCAGGCCCCGGAGAAGGCCCGGTTGAGCGCCGCGGTGCCGCCCTCGGCCAGCACGGCCCGGCAGAACGCCGACCCGGTGGCGTATTGCTCGGCCTTGCTCAGCACGCCCAGGCGGGCGAGCCAGCCAGAGCGGGAGCGTTGCTGGGAAGAATCCGAGATGGCCCGCAACTGGCTCCACGAACCCAGCACCTCCCGCCCGGCGAGGTCCATCATGATGTCGGCGTGCCCCTCGATCAGGCTCATCGTGGCCATCACGGATTCGAGGGCCTGGGAAGCATCCGAATCGGCTCTCGTGGCGAGTTTGCCCAGCCATTGGGCGCCGGTGTCGGCCGCGACCCTGCGGACCAGAGCGACGAGGTGGTCCAGCAGCCAGGCAGCGGCGCTGAACTGCACCGCGTGGGCCTGTTCGTGCAGGCAGGCCCAGAGCCGGAAATCGTCTGGGTGCACGCCCAGCGCACGCTCGGCGGCCAGCAGGTTCGGCACGACCAGCAGCAGCCGTCCTCCGGGGTGGAAGGGGTCGTACTGGCCCAGCACCTTGGAGCCGAATAGGCGCGTGGCCCCCGCCGCGATCACCGCGTTGGCTCGGCCCAGCACCTTGGCGTGCAGTCCCGGAGGGTTCACCGGTTCCACCCTGTCGAATAGGCGGCGACCGATCTGAGCGTTGGCCTGTGCCCAACCCGCCCGGTCCACCGCGTACACCGGGGGACGCGCGTCCACTGCGAGTCCCGACGCCTCTGCGACCAGGCCGATAGCCCGCTCGGCCGCGGCGTGCAGGCTGGCGACGGCGTCCCGGATCTCGGCGGTGGTGGGCCCTCCGCCTCCGAGACCCTCCTGGGTGATGGGCCCGGAGCGGGCGAAACGGCGGCCAAGCCGCTCGGCCAGAGCCCAGTCCAGGGGTGGCAGGATCGTCATCTGCACCCACACCCCGCGACGATGGCCGAGGCCCGGTCCATCCAGGCGCGGGCAGCGGCGAGGTTGGTGACCTGGTTACTGAGGAAGACCACGATGACGCTCTGCCCGTCGGCGGTCCTGGCGTAGCCAGCTAGCGCGGACACGTCTCGCAGGCTGCCAGTCTTGGCCCGCACGAAACCGCGTCCGGGTTGGGTCCCGTCGGCTTCGAAACGGTTATGTAGGGTCCCGGTCGCCCCCGCGACCGGGAAGGAGTCGAGCAGCACCCGGAAACGTTCCTCGATCAGCACCAGCGATACCGCCCGGGCCAGCATGGTCGCGGTCACCCGATTGTCCCGCGACACCCCGGAGCCGTCCTGGATGTGCGCCCCCTCCGCCCACACGCCGAGGCGCTGGAGGTGGTCTCTGAGCGTGGCGGTGGCGCCGGTGAAAGACCCTTCCTGTCCCGCGCTGAGCGCCGCGTGGCGCAGCAGCACCTCGGTGGCGGTGTTGTCGCTGCGCAACAGCGCCTCCTGGACGAGGGTGTGGACTGGCAGGGAATCGACCCTGGCGAGTTCGGCACCGCTGCCGCTGGCCGGGGCGATCCCAGCCGCGACGTCGATGCCCTCGGAGCGCAGTAGGGCGGCGAAAGCCGCCGCGGCTGACGCCGCGGGCGTGGCGGTGCGGGTCTTGGTAGCAGGGTCGATGCCGCCATCGGCGGTGAGCGCGGAGACCCTGGTCACGTCGGTCTCGAACACCTTCTCCCAGGTGGGTTCCCAGTCGGGCCCGACGAACAGGCTAGCGTCATAACCCAGCGTTACCGAGGCCTTCCCACTGCTCTTCAAGGCGGCGGCGGTCGTCTTCGCCAGATCCGCCAGCGAAGCCGGACGCGGGTAGCCGGAGGTGGCGCTCGCGGTGGCGAGGTAGGGGTCTCCCCCACCGACCAGCACGATGGTCCCCTCCCCAGGGGACAACACCCGGGTAGCGAATCGGTGGTGAGGGTCTAGGGAACCGATGACTGCCAGCCCGGTCAGCAGTTTCATGGTCGAGGCCGGAATCAGCGCGCTAACGGCGTTGCCGTGGGCGAGGGGCTCACCGCCGGGATCGGTGACCAGGAAAGCGGAGGCACCGATGCCGTCCTGGTTCAGCGCGCCGATCGCGGTCTGTAACCTGGCCGGGTCGAGGCGATGCGCGGCGGCGATGCCGGGAGCCGCCCCAACGGCGCCTTCTCCCTCGGCCGCGACGGGGTCTGGCGGTGGGGTGAACACCGTGGCGGCGATGGTCGGTGAGCCGCCGTCACTCCAGGCTCCGGTGGCCCGCAGCAGTGGCGGGACGGCATAGGCCGCGCCGACCGCGAGCGCCGCGGAAGCGGCCACCGCCGCCACCCAGGTGGCCACCCGGCGCGGGCCCCAAGAACTGGCCTCGGTCACCTCCCACCTCCTTCGAGCCGTCGTTAGTCCTCGCCCAATCCTAGAAGGACGCGGCAGGCTTCACCCGAGCGGCCGGGCCGCCCCATGCATGCGGAGCCGGGCGATCAGCACGCGCCGCGATGAGCTGCCAGCCAAGGCCGCCTTCGCCTAGGCGGAGCCGAGGCTCCAGATCAAGCGGTCATAACCGAGGCCGCCCCCGGCCCTCACCCGGCCTGGGCATCCCACCCGGCAGTTTCCGGCCACCCGGTTCCTACCCTGGGGCGGGTGACCGGTTGCGGGGATGCCCGGACGTGCCACCATGATGAACGCGGACCGCACCCAGACCCGGCTGGTGCTTAGGTCTCCACCCTGAGCACATCGGCGTGGCTCAAGCCGTCCCCGGCGAAAAGAAGCGGCTGGCTCAGTTCTTGGGCCAGCGCGTAGGACAAGCAGTCACCCAAGTTGAGCCGTGCGGGTGAACCCGAGCCTGGGCCGTAACGCCGGTGCGCCTCGCCAGCGATCCTGGCCTGAGAGATCGAGCCCGGGACCAGTTCAGCATCAAGAGCACTCATGAAACGGTCGGTGAGCTCACGCTGGTGTGCCGTCATCCGGCGGTCTTGCATCACCCCGAGCTCTATTCAGGTGCCCACCAAGAGGTAGCGGCGCTTGGCACCGGCAATGGCCCGAAGGATCATGGCAGGAGCCCTCCCGCAGGATGACAGCGACGATGGCCGGGGTGTAGGTAATCATCGAGGCAGCCCGCGCTCGTCGTATACCTCGTTGTCGATGGCCCGCAGCGCCTCCCGTTGCTCCTCGGTGAAGATTTCTTGCAGCAGCCTCACCGCCTGCCTGATCTCGCTCTCCCGGCTGGCAGGCTGCTCCGCCTCACGGTCCAGCAGCGCGGTGAGGGCACGCTCAATGGCCTCGTCCTGGGTCGTGTGCAGGCGGCTAGCTGCCTCGCGGGCCAGGTCACATGCCCGCTGATTCTTGATAGTGAGCGCCAGGCGCTCAGGTTACGCCCGCCGCCCAGGGCCATACACCGGCACGGGCCTGGGAGTCCCTCGGCCCGGCCGGTCCACCAGACGCCGCAGAGAACCAAGAAAAGGTATTCTGACTGGTCGAGACCAATTCATAGGAGCGGGCGTGAGCGAAGATATTCGGGTCATTTCTTCCAGGAATCCCGAGGCCGGGGTGTTGTTCGATGTCACCATCGAGATCCCCAAGGGAACCAAGAACAAGTACGAGATGGATCACAACACCGGACGCATCCGGCTCGACCGTACCCTGTTCACATCGACCCAGTACCCCTACGACTACGGCTTTATCGAGGGGACGCTTGGCCAGGACGGGGACCCGCTGGACGCCATGGTGATCGGCACCGAACCGACCTTCCCCGGCTGTCTCATCGAGTGCCGGGCCATCGGCATGTTCCGCATGAAGGACGAGATGGGCGGCGACGACAAGGTGCTGTGCATCCCGGTCGCCGATCACCGCCGCGACCACCTGGGCGACCTCAACAACGTGCCCGAGTACATGCTGCTGGAGATCGAGCATTTCTTCACGGTCTACAAGGACCTGGAACCCGGCAAATCCGTCGAGGGGGCCACCTGGACCGGCCGGGCCGAAGCCGAGGCCGAGGTCCGCGCCTCCTTCGAACGCGCCGCGGGCACCCCCTTCGCCAACATGCACACCAACCTCCACTGATCGCCGTGACCGGCTACCTGTTGCTGCGCTCCCCGTCGGCCAACCGGGTCTACACCGACGAATCGGCCGGGCTCGCCGCCGCTGAGCTGGCGGTCACCGCCGCCTTCGCCTCCGGGGTTGAGCCGCTGACGCTGGCCGGGGTGAGCTACCTCGGTTTCAGCGCTGAGCGGCCCGACCTGGCCGTGCTGGCCCGGCAGTCCTCGGCACTAGCCCTGTTCGAACGCTCCGGCGACCTGCTGCGTCCCGTCGAGCTGCCCGCCGCCAACCTGTTCGACGACGACCTGGTCACGATCCCGAAGTATCAGGGCAAGACCAACGAACAGTTCACCCGGCTGCTGCTGAACGTGACGCTGGCCGCGGTCGAGCGCCCGTTCGACGGGCCCCGCCAGATCCTCGACCCCCTGGCCGGACGCGGCACGACGCTGACCACGGCGTGGCTCTCCGGGCACGACGGTTTCGGGGTCGAGGCCGACGAGAAGTCCTTCGAGGCCATGGCGGCCTTCCTCACCACCTGGCTGCGCCGCAAAAGGCTCAAACACAAGGCCGGGATCACCCCGGTGCGGCGCGAGGGCAAGTCCATCGGGCGCCGTTTCGATGCCGAGGTCCAGGCGGGCAAGGCGACGTTGCGGCTGGGCGTCTTCACCGGCGACACCCGCGACTCGGCCGCGCTATTCGGACGCAAGAAGTTCGACGCCGTCATCACCGACGCCCCCTACGGCGTGGTGCACGGTTCCTCCAGCGATGTCCGCGGCACCTTCGGCAAACGCGACCGTTCCCCAGCCGGGCTGCTGAAGGCGTCCATCCCGGTCTGGGCCAGCCAGCTGAAACGCGGCGGCGCTCTCGGCATCTCCTGGAACACCTACGGCCTCGCGCGAGAGGATCTGGCCGGGATCATGACCGGCGCTGGGCTGCGGGTGCGCGAAGGGGGACCCTGGGAGGGCTTCGCACACCGGGTGGACTCGGCTATCAAACGCGACCTCATGGTGGCCGTCTCACCACGCTGAGCCCGGCCTGGAAGCTGTCGGGGTTTTCGGACCGCGGCCTAGCTGAACCCGTCCGGCCTAACGAGTACGATCGGGCCATGAAGAGACTGGTCCTGATGCGTCACGCCAAAGCCGAGCACTACAACTCCGGTGGCGACCACGCCCGCGAACTCGCTCCGCGCGGCCGCTCAGACGCGGCGAACGCGGGCCTCCTCCTAGCCGGGGCCGGTTTGACTCATGCGGTCGTGTCCACGGCCGCCCGTACTCGCCAGACCTTCGAGTGCCTGGGCCTTGAGCTGAGCCGCGACGACGCGGAGTGGTTGTACTACTGCGGCTCCGACACGCTCCTGCGCCGCATCGGCGAAACCGACGAGACGGTCCGCGGGCTGCTGGTCATCGGCCACGCACCGACGATCCCCACCCTCGCGGCGCATCTGGCCGACGCCTCGGACCCTCAGGAGGCCGACCAGCTGGGATCCTGGTTCCCGACGGCAGCCTTCGCGGAGTTCGCCTTCGACGGAACCTGGGAGGCGCTGGCTTGCCTCAGCACCGAGGTAAACCTGGTCCGGGTGGAGCGCTGAAACCCGTCGATCAGAACTGTTCGTAGATGAATCCGCCGGATGTCGGCGGCCCAAACAATACGACCAGCAAGATCAGCATGAAGGCGGCGACCGTGACAGCGGCCCAGCCGAGCAGGCCGAATCCGGGAACCTGGGAGCCCACCGGGGCGAATCGTCCGTCTTTGGGACGCTCCGGGTTCACGCTCGGGGTCTGTCCGATCGACTGCACCCAATCAAGCACCCGCGAAATCAGCGCAGGCCCGCGTGACATGTAACCACCCCTTCCAGCCCAGGTGCATGACGTCAACGAGGAAGTAGGGCTCGTACTCGTGGACGCTCAGGTCGGCGACACGCACCCCTGGCCGGGAACCCAACGCGCGTATCCGCTCGTAATAGGCCTCCCGCCGCTGTGCTGGATACCCGGCATAGTCGTGCCATGAGCCGTGCATCGGCGTGCTGATGAGCAGCACCTCAATCCCAAGGTCGTGGGCGACGTCGAGGAAGAGATCAAGGTCACCGTACTCCGGGGAGGGGCCCGAATAATCGACCCCGGCCATGCTGTCCTTCAGTTCGCCCAGGCGCGGGGCGATATAGCGGGCGTAGTAGCCATCCTCGATCTGGATGTCATTGCTGCTCGCCGCCTGGCCCTGGGCTTCGGCCTCGCGCAGTTCGGCTTCCCAGTCTATGGCGGCGACCGGCACCGCCTTGTCCGCCACCGTGTAAGGGCCGGAGAACCTCGCAGCCGACGCGGCTGCCTTAGCGGTTTGGACCCGCCCGGCGATGGTCTGGCTCAACCTCGCCGACACCGCACCCGGCAACTCCCCCAGACCACGGTTGCCCAGCCCCCGCAGCTGTGCGACCCGGGCCAGCAGCCGCTCTTTGACACCCTCCGACAGCCCCGGCGAGGCCGCTACCCGACGCAGCGTCTCGGCAGAAGACACCTCCTCGAAGGCGTTGGCCGAGGTTCCTTCGGGGGTGAACCACTGCGGCGAGACGATCAGCGCCACCTTGGGCTCCCGCAGGTCCGCGGCGATCGCGGCCAGCACCGTCGCCTGGTGCAAAGACTGGGTGTAGCCGCGTCCCGACAGGAACAGGTCGAAGCCCCTCACTTTCGCCGGAAGAAACCGCACCGGATTCTGCGCGACCGGAGAGGACAGCTCCGAAGATCCCAGCAGCACCAGGTTGGACGAGCCTTCGGGCAATGCGTCACTCGCCCGGGCGTAGGCGTCCGGGTCGCGCAGGTAATCGGCGTCGAGGTGGTAGTGCAGCATCCGGGCAGACCCTGCCGCTCCGAATAGCCCGGAGACCGCTCCCACCCCGGCGGGCAACAGCGGGCTCATCATCATCCCGACGCTGAGCACCGCGCCCAGCGCCATTCCGAGGACCTGCCTAACCGCGGGGACCAAGCTCACCGGCGATCCTTCAGGAAGCCGATGATCTTGGCGACGCTGGCCACCTCGTCTCGTTCGATCTCGGTCGGTGGCACCTGCACGCCGAACTCGGCCTCGAATCCATAGAGCAGTTCCACGAACCCCATGGAGTCGAGCACACCCGCCTCGAAAAGATCCAGATCGGGATCGTCCAGCACCTCGCCGGTGCCGCACACGTCGACGATCAGCTGCGATACTTTCGCCTCGAACTCCTCGTCAGTCATCACTTGCTCCTTTCTAAGCCCAGCTCAGGCGTCCCGAGAACAGCAGGAAACCAAACGCGACCAAGTGGAAGGTCACCACGATCGCCGCGACCCGATACCAGGGGCTCGATTTGTGCTCCGTGTAGAACCGGGACTTACGTTCGTACAGATCGTTCAGCACCAGCAGCACCCCGTGGTAGAGACCATAGGCGATGTAATACCAGGCGGTGCCATGCCACACACCCATGAGACCCATATTCACCACGAGCGCGACATAGGACGCCGAGTGCCGGTTCGCGAAGGTCTTGCGCCGGACGAAACTCATCAGCAACCGGGTGTAGACATAGTCGCGCAACCAGAACGACAAGGTGATATGCCACCTGTTCCAGAACTCCTTGATCGAGGCCGATACGAACGGCAAACGGAAGTTCATCGGGGTCCTGATGCCGAACAGGTGGGACGCCCCAACCGCCATCAGCGAATACCCGGCGAAGTCGAAGAACAGATAGAGGGAATACACATACATATAGGCCAGGGTGTTCACCGGCCCGGCGCCCAGTTTGAGCAGCCATCCGGCGAAAAGCGCCGAGGCCGCGAACTTATATACCGCGCCGAGCAGCAGCAGCCACAAGCCCCGTCCCAGAAGGTTGAGGTAGTCCTCGCGGCTGAAGGAACGGTCCGCGTCCTGCAGGAAGCGGCGCGACCGGTCGATCGGCCCTGACGACAGGGTCGGGAAGAAGGCGACGAAATAGAGGTAGTCCAGCACGCCCTGTTCGGTGATGAGCTTGTCAGAGATCTCGACGATGACCTGGACGGCCCGGAAGCTCAGATAGGACACGCCGATGAAACCGAGGCTGGGGAAGTCGAATAAACCGGTGACCTTCACCACAGCTAAGGGGGCCAGTGCGGCGGCGACGGCGAGGCGCCTCTCGTGGCGGTTGGTGTTGCCGTGGCGGGTGATGAACCACAGGTGGGCCTTCATCACGAGGGTCTCACCGAGAAGGAATCCGGCCAGTAGCACCAGCTGTCGCGGGGTCGGCGCCAGCAGGAAACCGACCGCGAATAAGGTCGCCGCCATGCCATACCACTTGATCGGACGGCCAGTCAGGCCGAGGATGACCGCGGGTATAGCGAGGAACCCGAGCAGCGCGAAGAAACCGATCTCGCCGAAGAACGTCACTGTCGCTCTCTCAAAGCTGCTCGATCGATCTTGCCGTTCGGCGTGAGCGGCATCTGGGTCACGTAGCCGAAGGTTTTCGGCACCATGTAGTCGGGCACTAGGTCCCGCAGCGCCCGCTTGAGTTCGGTGGTCCGCCGCAGCGGGCTGTCGGGTATCCCCTCGGCCAGCTGCACCACGGCGTGCAGGTGACTGACCGTGGCGGGGTCTTTGGTGACGGCCACGACAGCACTGTGCTGAACCCCGGGGAGATAACGCAGGTTCGATTCGATGTCTTCGATCTCGATCCGGTAGCCGTTCAGCTTGATCTGGAAGTCCAGCCGCCCCGCGAAATGCACCATCCCGTCGGCCAGATATCCAGCGTCGCCGGTGAGATAGGCGCGAACTCTGCGCCCATTCATGTCGACCTCGGTGAAGGCGGCCGCGGTTAGGTCGGGACGGCGGTAGTAGCCGAGGCTGACGGTATCTCCGATGATGACGATCTCACCGGTCTGGCCCTCCCCGACGCAGCGCCGGTCCTCGTCCCAGATCTGGATCGTGGTCCCCGGTTTGGGGTATCCGACCGGCAGCACCGGATAGCGGGATAGCAGGTCCTCGTCGCAGGCGACCGAGGTCACCGCGACCGTAGATTCCGTCGGCCCATAGGTGTTGAGCACCCTGGTCCCTGGGAAACGTTCGAGCAGACGCCTGGCCGTGTCATTGCTCAACGCTTCCCCACAGAAGATGAAGGTCCCTAGCCCGGGAAGTAACCCGGAGCTGAACTCTGGCAGGGCCAGGCACAGGTCGGCGAAGGACGGTGTAGAGACCCACACGCTCGCTTCCGAACCGGCCAGGGCATCCTCCAGGTCCCGGAACCGGGCGATGTGGTCCTTGTCGATGCTGTGGATCGTGCCGCCGGAGACCAGCCCCATCGCTAGCTCATATACCGACAGGTCGAAGGAGAAAGGAGCCTGGTTGAGGTAGACCTGGGGCCCCTCCGGGACCAGTGACAGCGCCCAGGCCGCGAACCGGTTGACCGCCCTGCGAGAGATCTGCACCCCCTTGGGCTCACCGGTGCTGCCCGAGGTGTAGATGATGTAGAACGGCTCGTCTGGCCCAACCGCCGCCCCTGGCTCGGCCTCTGCCTCGGGTAGGCCCAGCACCTCATCGGGGGTCAGCACCGGGACCCCCGGCAGGCCGAAGGGCTCGACCGCGATGAGGAGTCCGGCCTGAGAGGATTCAGCGATCGCCCGCACCCGGCGGGCCGGGAGCGAACTGTCGACCGGGATATAGGGATGACCGGCCTTCACACAGCCGAGGAAAGCCACCAGCATCAGCGGGTTTTTGTGCCCATAAACCATGACCGGTTCCCCGCGCCTGAGCCCACGCCGGCTCAGGTGCGCTGCGAGGGCGTCCGAGCGTCGGTGTAGCTCTGCGTAGGTCAGTTCCTGGTCCCGCCACCTGTGAGCCACGGCCCCGCCCCGCTGTGCGGCATGACGGGCCACGGCCTCGACCACATCCACCAATCTGTCTCCTCGCCCGATGCCACCTGATGCGAAAGGCATGCTAACCGCCGCAGCGGCTCACCCGGAAAACGCCTCAGGCCAGAAGCTCCTTGGCTAGCCAAGAGTCCTCGGCGAATCCTCCGGGGATCGCGAACACCGCCGACCCGATGGCATGAGTCCATTCGTTGAGCGCATCCGAGGCGTCCAGGTTCTTCTGGATGGGGATGAACTGCTTGGAGATATCGGCTTGGAAACTCATGAATACCAGCCCGGCGCTGAGTCTCACCTCCCCGTCGGCGTATTCCTCATGGGTGTAGTTGAGGCCGCGGCGGAAAATGCGGCGGCCGTCGTTGAACCGCGGGTGGGAACGCCGGGCATGAGCGTCGGCGGGGATGATGAGCCTGCCGTCCTGGTGGGCGTCGAAATCCATCTCGTCGGTTTCGTTGGTTCCGGTGAGCGGGGCCCCGTTGGTGAGATTGCGTCCGATGACGAGTTCCTGGCGGTCCCGCACCAGTTTGTCCCAGGTCGCCATCTCGAACTCGATGCGGCGCACCACCAGGGTGGTGCCGCCAGCGAACCAGGCGGGTGGATTCGCTGGCCACAGCGTGGCGTCCCGGTCTGCTCCGGCAGGGTTGGCGGTCCCGTCCACCTGGCCGAAGAGGTTGCGTCCGGTGACCGGGTTTCCGGAGGCGTCCAGCGTCCTCCAGAAGGCGTGCTGCACCCAGCGAACCGAAGCGAAGGGTCCCGCGTCTCGGATCAGGCGGCTGCTGGCGTGTTCGACCGAGGTGGTGTCATCCGCGGCGATCAGCAGTAACAGGTCGCCGCCGCTCCAGCGCTCCTGCAGCCGATCGTGTTTCATCGGCGGGATATCGACGAAACCGTCGGGGGCCTGACCGGCCAGCCCTTCCAGGGTGAACACTTTCGGGCCGAGCCCGACGGTGACGGTGAGCGAGACGTTGGCCTGGGCCAGTTCGGGGGCCGTGTCGCCGAGGATGCCCTGGCCGCTCATGAGCAGAGCGATATCGGTGCTCCATACCCTCATCAGCCTCCCCAGCGCAGCCCGGTCGGTGCCCGGTTTGAGGGTGAAGGCCACCAGCCGGTGAGCGGCCGGGACGGGGGTGACGATGCCAGCCTGGTGGGTCCCGTGCGGGGAGTAGCTCTGCCGGATCACCTCTGGCCCGGGTGGTTCGGGGACGCTCAGGCGTCCCGCCAGGGCACCTGCGACGGCCCCGACTCCGCCCGCGCCCGCGTAGCCGAACAGATGCCGTCGTGCCACTTTGTCCTGCGCCATGCCGGTCATGCTACCCAGGCTGACCCATGTGGTGACACTCGCATCCGGCGGGTAACATGCCGCGCATGAAACGAAGTGTCGCAGCGCTGGCGATCCCGCTGCTCATGGCCACCGGCTGCGCCTCGTCCGCGCCGAAGGTCAAGGCAGCCAGCATCGTGGTGGAGAAGCCCTGGATCCGTACTACCGATGACGCGACCAATAAGACGATGACGGCGCTGTTCGCCGATCTCACCAATCCCACCGCCAACGACATCTCCCTCACTTCCGCCGACTGCGGGTCGGTCGCTGGTAAGACCGAGATCCACGAGATGGTCAAGGGCGATGACGGCAAGATGATGATGCGGGAGGCCACCAGCGGCGCTCTGATCCCCAAGGAAAGCCACCTGCACATGAAGCCCGGCGGTTATCACGTCATGCTCATGATGCTGAAGAAGGAATTGCCGATCGGCGACGAGGTGACCTGCACCCTGAAGTTCAGCGACGGCGTCACCAAGGAGGTCAAGGCCCCGGTCAAGGAGTTCACCGAGGAAGAGGACCACTACCACACCCCGATGCCTTCGGGGGATACCGAGCCCAAGGGCTGAGCCAGCCCGCGACGTGCCGCTGCCCCGCTGAGCCCCGGCCTCCGCCGATGCTCACCGGGGCAGTATTTTGTGCTCAGACCAGTTCGCGGGCAACGCTCGCCGCGGTCTCTCGTCCACTGCGGACCGCGCCTTCCATGTAGCCATTGAAACGGGTGGCGTATTCGGCCCCCGCCCAGTACAGGACGCCTTCGGACTGTGCCAGCTGAGGACCAGTCGCGGTCCACACTCCCGGGGCGAAGTGTGCCCCGTGGCAGCCTCCGGTGTAGGGCTCTGCCGACCAGTCTCGCTCGGTGTATTCCGCCGGGTTAGCAGCGATCTCCCCGAAGGCGCGCACCAGCGAGTCGGTGAAGGCTCGCTGCCGCAGCGTCACCGAACGGCGCGACAGCGAATCGGCGTCCGCTCCTTCGAAGAAGCCCAGCAGAGTCCCTCGCTTGCGTCCCTGCCCCGAGGTTTCCAGCGTGACCCGGACCGCTCCCTCGTCGGAGCCCATCTGGCCGCTCAGGCCCTGTGACCGCCACCATGGCTCGTCATAGGTCAGGAAGGCCTTGATGACGTTGCCCGGCGGAACCTTGTTGGCTATTTCGCTGCGCCACTGCGGCAGCGGCGGGTCGTATGCCAGCCGGACGCTCAGCCGGGGAGGCATGGTGTTGATGACCCGCCGGGCCTCAATAGTCTCACCGGAGTCCAGCGTGATCGTCGCGGAGTCGCCACCGTGAGCGATGCCCACCACCGGGGCCGCGAGCCGGATCCGGTCGCCGAGTTCGGCGGCAATGTGCTCGCACAGCGCGAAGATTCCCCCCTCGATCCGGTGCTGGTGCAGACCACCGTTCGCCGCCGCCAGACCTTCCAGGTCGACACCGGAGGTCGCTTGGTGCAGGCCCATCTCAAGTGTTGCGTCCTCGGGCACCGGCCCGAAGGCCGCCTCGAATATTTCGCTGAATCGCGCCGCGCCGCCAGCGGTACGCAGATTCGTCGAGATCCAGCTCCGCAAGTCCTGTTGCAGCCACACCGCGTTGCCGATGGCCCAGGCCTCGTCCTTGACCAGCCGGTCCGCTAAACGGCGGAAACGCATAACGCCTTGACCGAGATCGGCCACCTCGAACGGGGTCAGCATCGGCGCGTCCTCTTTGGACGGCACGTGCAGCGTCTTTCCCTGCAAACGGATAGTGAACTCCCCGGTGCTGGGCAGGCCGATGAGACCCAGGCCGTAGCGCTCGGCCAGTTCGTACATCAGGTCATGGCCAGGCCCGATCCACTGGCCACCGAGTTCGACGAGTTCCCCATCGCTGAGGAATCCGTTCTCGACCCGGCCACCAATCCGGTCGCGCGCCTCCACCACCACGACGCTGATGCCCCGCCGGACCAGCTCCTGCGCGGCGGAGAGTCCCGCGAGACCCGCTCCGATGATGGCGCAATCGAACATGGATCCTCCTGACTCTCGGACGCGGCTCTGCACCCGTCAGGCATGACTCTATCGACACGGGTGCCGGAGCCGAGCGGCACCCCTGCCCGAGGTAGCCCGCAAGGCGGTGAGTCGGAGCAGGAACCGACCACGGGGCTCCCCCGTCGCCTCAAGCCAGAATGCCCGCGTGGTTTGAGCCGTTGCCTCGTGTGAGGATGCCCGCGTGGCGAGTTTGGTGCGGGTGCCGCGCGTCATCTCTCCGGGGCGCATGAAACGGCCCCGACCCGGTCGTTTACCGTACTCAGGGACCGTTTGTGCATCCGGGCCGACCATCGGATTCGAACCCATGACCTAGTCTTCACGAGAGCACTATTTCCGGTAGTCAGAGCCGGTCTGGCGCGTATCCGGTACGGTCGGGAGCAGCGCAGGCATCGGCTCCCCGACGGTGCCTAGTCCGCCGTCGGGCAGATGCGCGTACACCTCCAGCGTGATCCTGAACGATCCCACCCCGCCTACTCCGGCGCCCGGACCCCACCGAGGCCCTCCAACTGTTCCGGGAATCCCTCCAGATCAGCCGCCCACTGGCCACCACCCAACCCGACAGCCTCACCGCCCAACGCGACCTCACCCAGACCGCTCTCATCCACGCCGTCAAAGCCCAGGTCACGAAGGAGCGCCCTCAGTGACCGAGAAACCCGAGTCCGTTTCACACCAGCTGGGCTACCCGCTGATGAGAGATCCCCATCACAGCACCGGCGTCGCGGTAGGTGAAGCCCGCACCAACCAGGGCACGTGCCGCCGCACGCTGAGCCTCAGCCAGCTGCTCCTGCGCCGCAACCACATCAGCCCGGAGCCGCTCGGCCTGCCTAGCGGCCACCTGGTAGGCCTCCGGAGTGATCACATCCACCACGATCGCGACCTCGGAGACGGGAACACCGGCCAGGTAGGCGACGGCCTCACGCATCTCGTCCTCAGCCTGGGACAGGCTGCGCACCTGCGACACCGCCCCGTTGCTGGACTCCAGCACCCACACGCCGTTACCGCGCTCCGCGCTCACCCGCACCGTGACACTCATCGCCACCACCCCTTCCCGCCGAGCTCCCCGGCGAACTGGTCGAAAAACTTCCGCGCAGTGATGTCGTCAACCTCCGTGTGGCGACCCAGCGTCCGCGTTGTCGAACCCACCCGGGCGAAGGTTTTAGATGAGTCAACTCGCCGTCTTGACCCGCACCGCGTCACGTAACGCGGCCCGAGCATAGTCACGGTGCCAACCGGTCAGTTCCACCAACTCGTTCAGGATCCGGGTCTTGCCTGCCCGATCAGCACCGCGATACACAAGCGCCAGCTTCTTCGTCACAGCCTGCCGTTGGCTCATCGTCAGCTCCATCATCGATCATGCCCAGACGCGGAGCCCCTCACGTGAGGCAACGAAACACACAGCCGGAGAAATCACGTGAGGCAACGATCCCACCCAGGCGGAGATTCTAGACAAGTCAACTCGCCCCCTTGACAGTGGCAGCCCAGCTCCTTAGCGTGGAGCCATCTCCTCAAGCCGTATGAGAGGAGGAGCGGAATGTCAAGGCTCGCTACCACCCGCCACGGAGTTCGCGTGGTTTCGCGATCCAATCCCACGATGCCATGCCTGTCACACGATAGGCCTAGATCGCCCGCTCAGAAAATCACTACACCCAAAGGAGGGTGAGCA
>JAUMYR010000303.1 GCA_030528545.1 Propionibacteriaceae bacterium | reverse complement strand
GGTCTCCTGGCCCGGGTTCAGCGCCAATGGCGACGAGTTTGGTTTCATCTTCCTCATCGACGGCTGGGAGGGCGAGCCCCGCGAGGCGAACGAGGAGGGGCCGCTGTCGTGGCGGCGGATCGCCGAGCTGGATTCGCTGCCGATGTGGGAGGGCGACCGGCATTTCCTGCCGCTGGTCTTCGACCCCTCTATCGCCCAGTTCCACGGCGTGTTGCCCTACCAGGACGGGCGTCCCGTCTCGTGGCAGGTCACGATCCTGGACGGCTGAGGAAAGGGTCTGGCCCAGCTACCTGGCGGATGCGCCGCCAGAGGCCAGCCGAGCGCTAGCCCATCCCGGTCTGGCCTAACGAACCGTGGCGATGCGGGCGCTGACATCTGCCGCTGGCCTGGCGGGGATAGGATTCCTGCCATGGCAGTGGAACCCGACTGGCCGCTGGGAGGCCCCGGCCCGAAGCCCGGCGTCCCCCGATGAAAGTCGAGACCGCCCGGTGGCTCGTCTCGGATCAGGGACGGGAACTGCTCGGCTGCGACCTCGACCCAGACTCGCTGGCCGACGCCTCTCGGCTGCGCCGGAGCATGGATGCGGAACGCGCCGCGGCGGTGATGGGCCAGGTGGCGCTGCGGCGCAAGGCCGTGACGAAGTTCGGTTCCGCCGCGGCTGGGCTGTTCTTCACACCGGCCGGGCTGGAGCAGGCGTCCCGGCCGGACGTGGCTCGCTGGCGGGCAAGGCGGTTCGCGTCCACAGGGGCGGGGCGCGTCGTCGACCTCGGATGCGGCCTCGGCACGGATGCCCTGGCGCTGCTCTCGGCGGGGATCGAGGTGCGGGCGGTCGAGATAGACCCGGTGACCGCGGTCTTCGCCGAGGCCAACCTGGGCATTCCGGTGACGGTGGCCGACGCCACGCAGGTGCCGGTCGGGGTGGGGGAGGCGGTTTTCGCCGACCCGGCCCGGCGCACCGCGCGCGGGCGGACGTGGAGGGTGGCCGACTTCTCCCCACCCTGGGACTTCGTCACCGGGCTGCTGAAGGGCCGGACGGCCTGCCTGAAACTTGGCCCCGGAGTGCCGCACGCGATGCTGCCGCGGGACTGTGCCACCACCTGGATCTCGCACCGCGGCGATGTCGTGGAGGCCTCGGTGTGGTCCGGGGCTGGGACCCCGGGGTCCCGGACGGCGCTGCTGCTACCCGGAGGCCTAGAACTCTCCGGCGAGGAGACTACCGGGACGGCGGCCGGGGAAGCCCGTCGGGCGGAGCGCCGCGAGGGGCCCGGACGCAGGGTCGAGATCCGGCTGGGTGATCTGATCGTGGAGCCCGATGGGGCGATCATCCGTGCGGGTCTCACCGATGTGCTGGCGTCCCGGCTCGGGGCCGTGCGCATCCACCCCGAGATCGCCTACCTGTACCTGGCAGCGGCACACGATGAGCAGGCCCTTGCCCGGGTGAGTCAGGCCGGAGCCTGCAGGGCCTTCCGCGTCCTTGATGTCATGGCCTACCACGAAAGGACGCTCAAGGCCTGGGTGCGCGACCAGCGCATCGGTTGCATCGAGATCAAGAAACGCGGCATCGACGTGGACCCGGCGGTCCTGCGCCGCAGGCTTCGTCCCCACGGCGATGCCGCGGCGACCCTGATCCTCACTCCCACCCCGGACGGCGCCAGGGCGATCAGCGTCCAGCGGCTGGGGTGAGACCGAAGCAACCGGGTCTGGGCAGTGAGCACCGGGCCGGTACCCGCCAGGCGCCGCTGGGGTGTTCAGGCAACAACGGTCTGGCACCCGGGCGGAAGCGCCACGACACCCGCCGTGTTGGCACTCGGCTTGAACGAGTGCTAAGGCCACGGTAGATTCTGCGTTAGCACT
>JAUMYR010000302.1 GCA_030528545.1 Propionibacteriaceae bacterium | reverse complement strand
GGTGACCGCACTCAGGGAGCGCTTCGACCTGCCCGTCCACCTGCACACCCACGACACCACCGGCGGTCAGCTGGCGACCCTCATGGCCGCCATCGAGGCGGGAGTGGACGCGGTGGACGTCGCGAACTCGGCGATGGCCTCCACCACCTCCCAGCCGCCGATGTCGGCACTGCTGATGGCGCTGGAGGGCTCGGATCGGGCCCCCGACGTGGACCCGCAGGGGGTGCTGGAGCTGGAGCCCTACTGGGAGGCGGTGCGCAAGGTGTACCAGCCCTTCGAGTCGGGCCTGCCCGCCCCCACCGGACGGGTCTACAGCCACGAGATCCCGGGCGGTCAGCTGTCCAACCTGCGCCAGCAGGCCATCGCGCTGGGGCTCGGCGACAAGTTCGAGGCCATCGAGGAGATGTACGCGGCGGCCGACAAGATCCTGGGACGCCCGACCAAGGTCACGCCGTCGTCGAAGGTGGTGGGGGACCTGGCCCTGCACCTGGTGGCGGTGGGGGCCGACCCGGCGGAGTTCGCCGCCGATCCCAGGCGCTTCGACATCCCGGACTCGGTGATCGGCTTCCTCAACGGGGAGCTCGGCACCCCCGCCGGGGGCTGGCCGGAGCCGTTCCGCAGCCAGGCCCTGGAGGGGCGCAGGCAGCCACCGCGCGTCTCGGAGGTCTCGGCGGAGGACCTGGCGGTGCTGGAGACCCCGGGCGTGGAGCGGCAGCAGACCCTCAACCGGCTGCTGTTCCCCGGCCCGACGAAGGAGTTCCGGCAGAAGCGCGACGACTTCGGCGACGTCTCGGTGCTGCCCACCATCCCGTACCTGTACGGCATGGAGCCCGGCCACGAGTACCCGGTCACGCTGGAGAAGGGGGTCACGCTGCTGCTCGGCCTGGAGGCCATCGGTGCCGCCGACAAGCGCGCCAAGCGCACCGTGATGACCCTGCTCAACGGCCAGCTGCGCCCGGTCAGGGTGCAGGACCACTCGCTGACCTCGGAGGTCGCCTCTGCGGAGAAGGCCGATGCCAGCAACCCCGGCCATGTCGCGGCCCCGTTCGCGGGCGCGGTGACCCCGACGGTGAGCGTCGGCGACGAGGTGGCGGCAGGGGATCAGGTGGCCACCATCGAGGCGATGAAGATGGAGGCGGCCATCAACGCCCCCGTCGCCGGTGTGGTCAGCCGGGTCGTCCTGCCGGACACCACGCAGCTCGACGGCGGTGACCTGGTCCTGGTGATCGACGCCTGAGGCGCCTCTCCGCTGGTTCCCTGAGCTCTCAGTGGTCCTGAACTGTCGGAAAATCGACGGTTCGAGACCACTGGGGCGACGAGGTCCCGCTCAGGCGTCGATCACCACGACGTCGGCGCCCGACTCCAGCTGGGGCAGGAAGTCGAGCAGCGGGTCCACCACCTCGCGGGTCCTGTCCTGGAGGGTGTCCGGGTCGATGGCGGCCAGGGCCTGATGGGTGGCGTTGGCGTGGGCGTGGTGGCTGTACCCGGTGCTCATGCCGGGTTCGTCGCGCAGCGGGATGCCGAGGCTGCGCTCGGCCAGCCGTCGGATGGAGTGCGTCGACGGCAGGCCGCGCCGGGCCAGGTCGAACTCGACGGGGTCCAGCGACTCGTGGCTGATGCTCGTGTGGGCGCAGGACAGCTCCTCCAGCCAGGCCTGCAGCAGCTGCCAGCTCTGCGACAACCGGTCGGGGGCGACGAACTGGCCCGCCAGCAGGGCGTCGACGTCACCGCTCAGCGGCACCGTCGGGTCCACCTCGAGCGCGGGTTCCCGTTTGAACAGTCCCCATCGTCGTTTCGCAGCAGGCGCGGGGAAACGCGCAGCAGCGACTCTCCGGAGCTGCTCCGCCCGCTCGGGCGGGGCCCC
>JAUMYR010000301.1 GCA_030528545.1 Propionibacteriaceae bacterium | reverse complement strand
AGTCGAGATCGACTCGCACCCCGGTGCCGGCGTTGCCGTGCTCGTCGACGCCGAGCGCCTGGGCGAAAGAGGCATAGCCGCCAACGTCACGCCACGAGATCTCCAGGGGCACCGCCGCGACGAAAGCGTTATACCCGCCGCGTGAAACCGGCTCCATGATCGCGTAGTCGATGGTCTTGCGGGGAAGGGCTTCATAGACCTCGGCCAGCGTGGAGCCATCAGCGAGGATCCGCTGCACCCCATCCTTGGTCTGGGGTGCCAGGTGGGCCAGTTCGCTAAGCAGGGTCGCGGTCCGCCAAACGAACATGCCTGAGTTCCACCAGTACTCCCCGCTGTCGAGATATCGCTGAGCCACCTCCAGGGATGGCTTCTCCTTGAACTCGGCCACCCGGCAGGCCCCGAGCCCGGGCAAGGCCAGGCCCCGGTGCAGGTAGCCAAATCCGGTGTGCGGCTCGGTCGGCACCACGCCGAGAGTGACGAGCGCCCGCGGTTCGCTCTCGGCGACTCGGAAGGCGTTGTCCAGGGCGGCCTGAAAGGCGTCGACGGGCTGGATCAGATGATCGGCGGTCACCAGCGCGACCACGGCCTCTGGATCCCGTTCGGCGACGACCGCGGAGGACCAGGCGGCAGCGTTGAGCGAGTCGCGTCCGACCGGTTCACCCAGCAGGTTCTCCGGCGGCAACTCCGGTAGCTGAGCGGCGACCATGCCGAGGTAGTCAGCGCCCGTGCAGACCAGAATCCGCTCATCGGACACCATCCCGATCAGCCGTTCGTAGGCGAGCCGGAGCAGGCTCTTCCCCTCGAACAGCGACAACAGTTGCTTGGGCATTCCCTGCCTTGACAGCGGCCAGAGTCGAGTACCGGCCCCACCAGCCAGGATGACGACGTATCGCATGCCCCTACGTTAGCGCTGCCACGATGCCCTGGAGGGTGTCACGGAACAAAACCCTGTGTCCTCAGCCAACATGAGCAAGTTCACCGCGCGCTATGCCCGACCAGTCCCTGGATGTCCCTCCCTTGACCAGCACCAGACAACCCCCGTCGAGGACGCCCACCAGCGCCCGCAGCGCCCTCGCCGCGCTGTGGGGCGGAGCCAGCATCAGCCGCTGTCCCCGGCTACCGGAGATCAGCGACACGTCGGCACCCTCCACGGTGTGTCCCGATCCCGGATAGGCGACGTGCGAGTCGGGCTCGGCCAGCACCTCCCGGTAGTCGGCCAGAGCGGGATTCAGAGTCTCGAAACCGAAGCCAAGCGGGTGCAGCGAACACGCCACCGTCGTGACCGGACGCGGGCTCAGGTCGTCTGGGCCGACGACGACCAGTTCGGCCTGGTCCTCGGCGGCGATATCGGAACCGAATTGCCACACCGCGAATGCCCACACCAGGGACACCCAGTGCCCGGAGTGGCGCTCCAGCACCGGCAACGCGACCGGATCGCCCGGAATCAGGCCCTGCGAGTCAAGGAAGTGCACTGTCTTGTCGACCCAGTTGGCGAATGTGCGAGCGGACAGTTCCACCCGCGACGGGGCTTCCAGGTCGTAGTCGATCAGCAGCGGCGTCCCGCCGTCGGAACGCACTCGGGCCGCCAGCCTGTCAGCGATCACGGAGGCCCACCAAGAAGCCAAGACCCCAGGACAGGTGCATGACCGCTAGGACCAAGGGCATCCTCACCCGGACTCGCAACGGCAGGGAGCGGAACGCCGAGCCACTGAGGATGACGGCACCATAGCCTGCCGGTGCGAGCAGCCCGAGCAGCGGCAAGCGGCGCCCGAACGCTATTCCCGCAACCCCGGCGGCGGCACCGATCCCCACCGCGAGCACGGTGACCGGAGCGGCCAGGTAGCGTGGGCTGGCGGTCTCGGGGTAGCGCCGGATCACCTCCCGGCGCC
>JAUMYR010000300.1 GCA_030528545.1 Propionibacteriaceae bacterium | reverse complement strand
CCGCCCTGGCCGCCCGGAGCGTGCACGGCCTAGCCAGCGGGGAACAGGCGCCGGGATCCACGCTGACTGGCATGGCGCTATCGCGGCATGGCGGCTACCCCTGCTGCCGGGTCTTCAATATCGGGGACTCGCGTACTTATCATCTGAGCGAGTCCGGTTTCTCCCGGGTGACGACCGACCATTCCGAGGTGCAGGAACTCATGGATCTCGGGGTCATCGACGCAGCGACCGCGGCGCGGTTGCCCCAGCGTAATATCATCACCCGCGCGCTGGGCGGGGCCCTCGGTCCCGATATCCGGGCCGATCACTACCTGCTGCCGGCATACGCCGGGGACCGATTCGTGGTGTGTAGCGACGGGCTCAGCGGGGAGCTGACCGAGATCCTGATCGAGATCATCTCCCGCTCCAATCCCGATCCCCAGGAGACGGCACAGGCGCTGGTCGAGCACGCCCTGCTGGCTGGCGGCCGGGACAACATCAGCGTCATCGTCGTCGATATCATGGAGGCCGTGCCCGAGTGGCCGAGCAGCGCGCTGGATGAGACCACCCTGGGGCACGACGCCGATGAGATCGGGGAAGACACCATCCCCAATCCGCTTCGAGAGGTTGCCGAAGATGCCTGAGTCGAGCCGCTGGGTCGGTGGCTCCTGTCTGTGTGCCATCGGACGATGCGGGGTGGCCCTGGTCACCGGGGATTCTCGGGGACTCGTGGAGAAGCTGTGGGACCAGCTGAGGACCAGGACCGACCTAGCCACTCTGCTGCAACTGATGGCCGCCGAATATGCCGCCGACCTCATGAACATGCCTCCCTTCGCTCTGGTGGTGCACCACGAGCGGGGAGTCCATGTGGCGCTTCGTGGGCCGGTAAGGTTCGTGGCCCTCGCCCAGGACGAGAGGGTCGACATCGACGCGGGCAATGTCGTGACCTGGGTGGAACGCAACCTGGGCACGACCCAGGGCTACCAGCTGATCGTGGAGGAGGGCGAAGGCGAGGCGCTGCCGATCGCCGATGGCATAGTGCGAGTATCGGCGGTCTATCACGGAGCGCTGGCCACCGCCGGTGCCCCGCACGCGGCGGCCCCGCGACGTTCTTCGGAAGCGGCGCCACCCTCGCCGCAGGCCCACGCTGGCCCCCGGGAACGCAGCGGTGAAGGAACTGGTGCGATGGAGGTGGGCAGCGAGCCTGCCCAGGTCCCGGTGGCGCCTCCGGCGGCGGCGCCGATGCGCTCTTCGGAGCTGACCCTGGTGCCCGAGGCCTCGCTGCCTGGGCCTGGTCTCAGCGGCACCGAGGCCGAAGAGACACAGGAACCATCCGGTTCCGGCCCGGTGCGGGCCGAGGAACCCTCCCCACAAGCCATGTACTACGCACACCACTGGGAACCGACGCGGGCGCGCTCTGTCGAGGACGCCGCCGTCCGGGATATCCGAGACGATGACCGGGACCCTTTCGCGGCCTCGGCACCCCCCGAACCGGTCCAGGAGAAGCCCCAGGAGGAACCCGTCGCGGTGACCCTGGTGGAGGAACCGACCGAGGCGGAGCATGAGGACCACGGTTCCTTCTTCATCGACGCGGTCCCCAAACCCGGAGGCTCACCGGCCCCTGGTCCTGCGCCCGCGCCGCTCCCCCCGGTACCACCGGCGGCCCCGGCGCCACCGGAGCCGTCCTACCCGGGGAACGTCGCGTCCCAGCAGAACGTGCTGGGCGACCACGACGGTCAGACCCTCACCTCGGCCCGGATCGCCGCTCTTCGCTCCCAGCGGGCCGCCGCCCGGGGGGAGACGGCCGAGGCGCCGGCTTCGGGGCAGGTACTGGCAGGCTTCTGCGCGGCGGGGCACGCTAACCCTCCACACGCGTCCCGGTGCCGGGTGTGCGGCCAGCCGCTCACCGAACGCACCGGCATGATCCCCA
>JAUMYR010000299.1 GCA_030528545.1 Propionibacteriaceae bacterium | reverse complement strand
CCGCCCTGGCCGCCCGGAGCGTGCACGGCCTAGCCAGCGGGGAACAGGCGCCGGGGTCCACGCTGACTGGCATGGCGCTATCGCGGCATGGCGGCTACCCCTGTTGCCGGGTCTTCAACATCGGGGACTCGCGTACTTACCACCTGAGCGAGTCCGGTTTCTCCCGGGTGACGACCGACCACTCCGAGGTGCAGGAACTCATGGATCTGGGGGTCATCGACGCAGCGACCGCGGCGCGGTTGCCCCAGCGCAATATCATCACCCGGGCGCTGGGCGGGGCCCTCGGGCCCGACGTCCGGGCCGATCACTACCTGTTGCCCGCTTGCTCCGGTGACCGATTCGTGGTGTGCAGCGACGGTCTCAGCGGGGAGCTGACCGAGATCCTGATCGAGATCATCTCCCGCTCCAACCCCGATCCCCAGGAGACGGCACAGGCGCTGGTCGAGCACGCCCTGCTGGCGGGCGGCCGGGACAACATCAGCGTCATCGTCGTCGATATCATGGAAGCCGTTCCCGAGTGGCCGAGCAGCGCGGTGGGTGAGACCACCCTGGGACACAACGCCGATGAGATCGGGGAAGACACCATCCCCAATCCGCTTCGAGAGGTGGCCGAAGATGTCTGAGTCGAGCCGCTGGGTCGGCGGGTCCTGCCTGTGTGCCATCGGACGATGCGGGGTGGCCCTGGTCACCGGGGATTCTCGGGGGCTCGTAGAGAAGCTGTGGGACCAGCTGAGGACCGGGACCGACCTGGCCACTCTGCTGCAATTGATGGCCGCCGAATATGCCGCCGACCTCATGAACATGCCTCCCTTCGCTCTGGTGGTGCACCACGAGCGGGGAGTCCATGTGGCGCTTCGTGGGCCGGTAAGGTTCGTGGCCCTCGCCCAGGACGAGAGGGTCGACATCGACGCGGGCAATGTCGTGACCTGGGTGGAACGCAACCTGGGCACGACCCAGGGCTACCAGCTGATCGTGGAGGAGGGCGAAGGCGAGGCGCTGCCGATCGCCGATGGCATAGTGCGAGTATCGGCGGTCTATCACGGAGCGCTGGCCACCGCCGGTGCCCCGCACGCGGCGGCCCCGCGACGTTCTTCGGAAGCGGCGCCACCCTCGCCGCAGGCCCACGCTGGCCCCCGGGAACGCAGCGGTGAAGGAACTGGTGCGATGGAGGTGGGCAGCGAGCCTGCCCAGGTCCCGGTGGCGCCTCCGGCGGCGGCGCCGATGCGCTCTTCGGAGCTGACCCTGGTGCCCGAGGCCTCGCTGCCTGGGCCTGGTCTCAGCGGCACCGAGGCCGAAGAGACACAGGAACCATCCGGTTCCGGCCCGGTGCGGGCCGAGGAACCCTCCCCACAAGCCATGTACTACGCACACCACTGGGAACCGACGCGGGCGCGCTCTGTCGAGGACGCCGCCGTCCGGGATATCCGAGACGATGACCGGGACCCTTTCGCGGCCTCGGCACCCCCCGAACCGGTCCAGGAGAAGCCCCAGGAGGAACCCGTCGCGGTGACCCTGGTGGAGGAACCGACCGAGGCGGAGCATGAGGACCACGGTTCCTTCTTCATCGACGCGGTCCCCAAACCCGGAGGCTCACCGGCCCCTGGTCCTGCGCCCGCGCCGCTCCCCCCGGTGCCACCGGCGGCCCCGGCGCCACCGGAGCCGTCCTACCCGGGGAGCGCCGCGTCCCAGCAGAACGTGCTGGGCGACCACGACGGCCAGACCCTCACCTCGGCCCGGATCGCCGCGCTTCGCTCCCAGCGGGCCGCCGCCCGGGGGGAGACGGCCGAAGCACCGGCCTCGGGGCAGGTGCTGGCAGGCTTCTGCGCAGCGGGGCACGCTAACCCGCCACACGCCTCCCGGTGCCGGGTGTGCGGCCAGCCGCTCACCGAACGCACCGGCATGATCCCCA
>JAUMYR010000298.1 GCA_030528545.1 Propionibacteriaceae bacterium | reverse complement strand
CGTCGAGCGTGAAGCGGGCGGGCAGCTTGACGAAGCCCTCGGCCACCCCCATCGCCAGGGCCACGTTGCCGAGATCCGAGGTCTCCCGGAAGGCGATGAGGCGCGGCAGCCACTGCGGGTCGTACTTGGCGTTGGAGCGGTAGAGGCTCTCCAGTTGCCACCAACGCGAGGCGAATAGCATCAGGCGGCGGTTGAACTGTTTGAGCGGTGAGGCCCCCAGCTCGCCCCCCTCGGCGAAGGTGGCGCGGAAGACCGCGAAGTTCAGCGACACGCGGGCGATGCCCCAGCTGCTGGCCTGCTCCAGCAGGCCCGCGACCATGAACTCGGTGACCCCGTTGTCGGCCAGCGGGTTGCGGCGCATCAGGTCGAGGGACACCCCGTCGCTGCCCCACGGCACGAAGGACAGCAGTCCGGCGCAGGTGCCGTCGGCGAACAGGGCCTCCACCAGCACGCAGTCGCGGTCGGCGGGGTCGCCCAGGCGTCCCAGCGCCATGGAGAAGCCGCGCTCCTCCTCGCCCTGTCGCCAGGCGTCGGCCCGGGCGGCGACGTCGGCCAGTTCGGTGTCGGGGATGTCCCCGTGGCGGCGCACCCGCAGGACGTACCCGGCGTCGGTGAGCTTGCGCACCGCGCGCCGCACCTCCGGGAGGGCCGCCAGGTTGAAATGGGCGGGCGAGAGCACTGCCTCGTCGCCCAGCTGCAAGACCTTCAGCCCGGCGGCGTGGTAGGCGGCCGCGCCGCGGCGCGAGGTGCCGATGACGGCGGGAGCCCACCCGTAGCTGTTGGCCACCTGCACGAACTCTTCGGCGGCCCGCTGCCAGTCGCCCGGATTCCCGATCGGGTCGCCGGAGGCCAGGGCGCACCCCAGCACCGCCCGGTAGGCGATGGCGGCCTCGCCCGCGAAGACCACCGACTTGTCGCGGCGCGTGGCGAAGTAGGACAGGGAGTCCCCGCCGTAGCGGGCCAGCAGTTCCCGCACCCGGGCCTCGTCCGCCAGGGTCATCAGCTCCGAGCCGCGCTGCGACGTCATCAACGTGCTGAGGGCGACCAGCCAGGAGATGCCCAGGCACGCGGCGTACACGCGGGGCAGCCAGGAGGCCACCTCCCACGCCTTGCCCTCTGGCAGCAGCAGCCCGTGCATGAGCTGCCGCATCGACTCCAGGGTGAAGCCGCGCGTGAAGCCGTGCAGCACTATCACCACCGCCATGGAGATGGCCACCCCGATGAGCAAAGCCCCGAGCGCGCGCCACACATTGCCGCGCCGCACCCGGGCGCAATACCAGCGGCGGTACCAGATGAAGCCGAAGAGCAGCAGGCCGAGCTCCACCAGGTTGACACCGAACAGGCACAAGAAGTGGGCGCGGGCGATCCCCATCTCCTCGAAGTCGAGCTTCCCGCCCACCGCGAGCACCAACCCGTAGACAAGCAGCGTGGCGTGTATCGCCATGAAGCCGACCAGCAGCAGCCACGCCACCCATTTGCGGCGCATCAGGGCGATCGACAGGATCGCGCACACGAAGAAGGTGAAGAACGTGTAGATGGGCAGGGGCATCAGCCACAGCTCTACGAAGTCCATCACACGGTTCAGCGCCGAGTGCGGCTGCGTGAACCCGCTGAGGAGCGAGAACAGGGCAATGGTCATCATCAGGCGCGGGATCCACCTGACGAAGACCGGTTCCTTGGTGAGCCTTTCTGGCTTAGCCACGTGCCAGTCCTTTACGTCGTGCCCAATAAGAGTCCCAGAGGGAGAAAACAACTGCCCCAGTTTCGCAGTTGCCGCCCCAATCTGCATGGGACCTGAGAATGACCCGCCAGGGTGCTGGTCCCTGCTGGCGGACCAGGACGACCTACCAGAAGGTACGTTGCGCGATGGCGTCGGCGAAGTTGGTCACGGCCTGCGGGCAGGTGTCCAGGTAGAGGG
>JAUMYR010000297.1 GCA_030528545.1 Propionibacteriaceae bacterium | reverse complement strand
AGCGCCCGCGCAGCGTCCCACCGGGGAACCCCCCGCCCAGCCCAGGACAGACCGGACCACCGGGGCGCGCCCAACCGGCCAGCCCCCAGCTGAGCGTCCGGGACCCCGGACCACGGCTCACCCGGACTCCGCTGCGGAGCCGCACCTGTCCAGTCAGCCTCCTGGCCCATTCGACGATGTGGTGCCGGACGCACCGCCAGCTGTGCCATCCTCAACCGTGCACGCGCTGAACGCGATCGAGTTGCGTCGCATCTGGCCAGCGATCCTCGACCGGGTGAAGTCGAAGCGCCGCTATACCTGGATGATGCTGCGGGAACACGCTCACGTCGTGGACGTCTCTGAGGGACGCCTCACTCTCGGCTTCTCCAACTCCGGCGCTAGGGACAGCTTCGGCGCCCGGGGTAGCATTGATGATCTGCGCTCCGCGCTGCTAGACGAGATCGGGGTCGAGTTGCACATCATGTCGGTGCTGTCAGACGGGCCGCCGGAAGCCGCGATGACGCAACGCCCCGCCAGTGCCGCGCCACGCCAGCAGCCATCGGCCCATGCCCCATCGCCACAGCCTCCGCCCGAACCCGAACCGCAGATCAGCGACGACGATGAGGAACTGGTCGAGGAGGATCTGCCCCTGGCCGAGTTGCTCGCGTCTCAGCTGGACGCTGAGATCATCCATGAAGAACCGCGCGACTGAGCTTTGGTCGCTGCTCGTCCACGTATCCTGACTAGGCACCCATTGAGCTAAGGAGGTCACCAATGTTTGGTGAAGGTTTCGATATGAACTCGCTGTTGCAGCAGGCCCAGGCCATGCAGGAACAGTTACAGCGCGCCCAGGCCGAGCAGGCCGCGCGAACGTTCACGGCGAGCGCGGGCGGGGACCTGGTGTCGGTCGAGCTGAGCGGCACCGGTGATCTGACCGGTCTGACCATCAAGCCCGAAGCCTGCGACCCCACAGACACCGATGGGCTCGCCGACCTGATCGTCGCCGCTTTCCGGGCCGCGAAGGCGCAGGCCGATGCCGCGCTCGCGGCGTCCATGCCGCAGATCCCCGGGCTCGGCCTGTAACGGAGGGTTTGAACCCACGTGTACGAAGGCCCGGTCCAAGTCCTGATCGACGAGCTGAGCCGCCTGCCCGGCATCGGGCCGCGCGGCGCCGGACGCATCGCGTTCCATCTCTTGGACGCCCCGGTTGAAGACGTCACCCGGCTAGCCGACGCGCTGCGTGCGCTCAAGGAACAGACCAAGTTCTGTTCGGTGTGTTTCAACGTCAGCCAAGACGAGCAGTGCCGCATCTGCCGCGATCCGCGCCGGGACCGCACGATGATCTGTGTCGTCGAGGAGTCCAAGGACGTCATCGCGATCGAACGCACCCGCGAGTTCCGTGGCCTCTACCACGTTCTGGGCGGGTCGATCTCACCGATCGATGGGCGCGGCCCGGCGGACCTGAGGACGCGGGAACTCTTCATCCGCTTGGGAGACCCCGCGATCACCGAGGTGATCCTGGCCACTGATCCCGACACCCAGGGCGAGGCGACCGCGTCCTATCTGAGCCGGATGCTCGCCGACTCGGGGATCAAGGTGACCCGACCGGCGAGTGGACTGCCGGTCGGCGGGGATCTGGAGTACGCCGACCAGGTGACTCTTGGGCGCGCTTTCGAGGGGCGGCGCGACATGCACGCCCCACGCACCGAGCCCGGCCTGGCGCCCACCGCCGCCTCCCCTAGCCCCAGTGCCCCAGATCCTGGGCTGGCCGCGAGCGGGCCTTCCCCCGTCCCAGAACCTTATGAGAACCGCACCCCGCTGAGTCAAGGGGCGATCTGACCCCGTCCCGGGACTGACCGGCTGCCGGGCCGCGGACCCCAAACACGGCCGGCTTGCCACAGCGCCCACCTCCCCGGTAGCTGAGGCCACCACTGCTGCGTCCGGTTCCC
>JAUMYR010000296.1 GCA_030528545.1 Propionibacteriaceae bacterium | reverse complement strand
TCGCCGGAGCACGTGCTGGAGCGCATCCGCGACGGGCAGGTGGCGATCGCCGCCGGGGACCGCTCCTCGATGCTGACCACCCTGCTGCTGGCCCACCAGGCGGAGAACTTCCCGTCCCTGGCAGGCATCGTGCTGAACGGGGGGTTCCTGCCCAGCGCCCAGACCGTCAAGCTGGTCGAGGGCCTCGGCTCGTCCCTGCCGGTCATCACCACGGAGCTGGCGACCTGGGAGACCGCGGATGCGCTGAACGATCTGCGCGGTGTCATCACCGCGGCCTCCACCCGCAAGATCGAGCTGGCGCTGGCCACCATGGAGGAGCACCTCGACGTCAACAAGATCATTGAGGCGCTGGACATTCCGCGCACCGAGGTCGTCACCCCGCTCATGTTCCAGGCCCGCCTGGCTGACCGGGCGCGCGCCGAGCGCAAGACCATCGTGCTGCCCGAGCCGGAGGACGACCGCGTGCTGCGCGCCGCCTCCGTCGTGCTGGCCCGCAAGGTAGCCGACCTCATTCTGCTGGGCGACGAGACGGCGGTGCGGGCCCGCGCCGCCGAGCTGGGCTTGGACATCGCCGCGGCCCGCGTGATCTCCACCAGCGACGAGAACTACCTGGAGCGTTACGCCGCCGAGTTCGCGCGCCTGCGGGAAAAGAAGGGCGTCACCCTGGAGCAGGCTCGCGAGATCGTGCAGGACGTGTCCTACTTCGGCACCATGATGGTGCACATGGGGGACGCCGACGGCATGGTCTCCGGCGCCGCCCACACCACCGCCCACACGATCCTGCCGAGCTTCCAGATCATCAAGACCAAGCCGGGCACCTCGATCGTGTCGTCGGTGTTCTTAATGTTGATGCGCGACCAGGTCATCGTCTACGGCGACTGCGCCGTCAACCCGGACCCGACGGCCGAGCAACTGGCCGACATCGCGATCTCGTCGGCGGCCACAGCCCGCATGTTCGGGGTGGATCCGCGGGTGGCGATGCTGTCGTACTCCACCGGCGAATCCGGTTCGGGGGCGGACGTGGACAAGGTGCGCGAGGCCACCCGCCTGGTGCGCGAGCGGGCCCCGGAGCTGAGCGTGGAGGGCCCGATCCAGTACGACGCGGCCGTCGACGCGGCCGTGGCGAAGGTCAAGTTGCCGGACTCCGACGTCGCCGGGCGCGCCACCGTCTTCATCTTCCCGGACCTCAACACCGGCAACATCGGCTACAAGGCGGTGCAGCGCTCCTCCGGGGCGATCGCCGTCGGCCCGGTGCTGCAGGGTTTGAACAAGCCGGTCAACGACCTGTCGCGCGGCGCCCTCGTCGACGACATCATCAACACGGTGGTCATCACCGCCGTCCAGGCCCAGTCCCGCTGACTTCCCGGCCGGGAAGCGGCGCGCACCAATCACGCAAGCTGAAGGAGCTTAAAGGCAATGTCACGCACTGTCCTCGTCATCAACTCGGGGTCTTCGTCGATCAAGTACCAACTCGTGGACCCCGACAGTGGGCAGGCGCTGGCCGCGGGGCTGGTCGAACGCATCGGTGAGGAGACCGGGCGGATCGAGCACCAGCACGCCGGGCAGGTCAAGGAGGTGGTCGGCCCGGTGCCGGATCACGGCGTCGGGCTGACCCGGGTGCTGGAGTTGTTTGACTCCGAGGGCCCGAACCTGGCCGAGACCCACATCGTGGCCGTGGGGCACCGGGTGGTGCAGGGCGGGAAGCACTTTGCGGGCCCGGCCGTGATCGACGACGCCGTGGTGGCGTTGATCGAGGAGCTGGTGCCGCTGGGGCCGCTGCACAACCCGGCCCACTTGAAGGGTATCGAGGTGGCGCGCGAGCTGATGGCCGACATCCCGCACGTGGCGGTCTTCGACACGGCGTTCTTCCAGGGGCTGCCGGAGGAGGCGGCGCGCTACGCGCTGGACAAGGACACGGCGCGCCGCCTGGGCGAGCTGCTGTTCGACGAGGC
>JAUMYR010000047.1 GCA_030528545.1 Propionibacteriaceae bacterium | reverse complement strand
GTTCTCATGGAAACGTTTTCATGACTACGAGGGGGTAGGTGTTGAACAAGGAGCCGACGATCCGGGACGTCGCCGCGCTAGCGGGGGTGTCCGTCGCGACGGCATCTCGGGTCATGAATGGTCACGCGGCCACCTCGGAGGAATCGAGGGCCCGAGTCCAGGCGGCCGCCGAGGAGCTGAACTACAGCCCCAACACGCTCGCACGTTCGCTGCGATCGGCCCAGCGGCAGGTGGTTGGGCTGCTGGTCTCCGACATCCGTAACCCCTTCTTCTCCGAACTGGCCTATGTCATCCAGCTCGAACTATGGCAGCGCGGCCACTCCATGCTGCTTGGCAATGCCTCCGAACGAGAACAGCTACAAGACCAGTACCTGGCCGCCTTGCGCACCCAGCGGGTCGACGGGGTGATCGCCGCCCCGCAGGGCGACCGGTCGGCCGAACTGGAGCGGCTCGCACAGACCGGGGTCCCGCTGGTCTTCGTCGACCGGACACTGCCGAGTCCCGATGTCCCGGTCGTGAACTCCGACCCACGTCCCGGTATCCGTCAGACCATCCGGCACCTGAGCCAGCTCGGACACCGCCGCATCGGCTTCGTCTGTGGCCCCACCAATACCTCGACCGGACGCGAACGGCTGGCGGTGTACCGGGCCGCGGCCTGCGAGATCCTCGGCGAGGGCTCGGCCCTGGACCGGCCAGCGGGCTATGACGCGCAGCTGTGCTCCCGGTCAGTAGACGAGTTGATCGAGGAAGGCTGCACGGCGCTGATCTTCGGCTATTCGCCCAACGCCGTGAGCGCGTTGCAACACCTCGCGGACCGGGAGATCCGGGTTCCCGAAGACCTCAGCGTCGTCTCTTTCGACGAGATCCCCTACTTCGAGATCAGCGTGCCGCGAGTCAGCATCGTCCGGCAGGGCATCGTCGAGATGGGCCGGCTCGCCGTCTCCACACTGTTCGCAGTAATGGGCGGAGACCGCCCCGATTCCATCCGGGTCCCAACCGAGCTAGTGGTTCGCGACTCAACCGGCCCAGCGCCCCACACCCCACAAGAGGAGTCCTCATGAGCGTCCTGACTTTGCGCGAGGTGACCAAACGATTCGCGGGCGTGACCGTGGTCGACCGGGTCAGCGTCGACATCAACCCGGGCGAGGTGCACGTGCTGCTCGGAGAGAACGGCGCGGGAAAGTCAACCCTCATCAAGATGATGGCCGGTATCTACACCCCAGACGAAGGCGACATCATCATCGATGGTGAGGTCACCCGGTTGCCGACCCCGAAGGCTGCCGAGGCTCTCGGCATCGCCACGATCCACCAGGAGCTCAATCTGGTCGGCTCGCTCAGCGTGGCCGAGAACATCATGCTGGGGCGGCTACCCAACCGGGCCGGGCTGGTCAACCGGGCTCAGATGCGTTCCCGGGCGCGGGCCGCGTTGGAACGCATCGGGCTGGACATCGATGTCGAACAGCAGGTGGGCACGCTCGGGATCGCTCAGCAGCAACTCATCGAGATCGCCCGCGCCCTGTCTCTGGAGTCGCGGCTGCTGATTCTGGACGAGCCCACGGCCGCGCTGACCCACCACGAGGCGGACCAATTGTTCGAGGTGATGGAGGACCTGCGGGCCAAGGGAGTCGCCATGGTCTTCATCAGCCATCACCTCGACGAGATCGCCCGGATAGGCGACGTGGTCACGGTGCTGCGCGACGGCCAGTTCGTCGATCGGGTCCCCGCCTCAACGCCCGCCCCCGACCTGGTCAAGCTGATGGTCGGACGCGACATCGACGAACAGTTCCCGCGCCGCCGGTCCCATCCGGGGGAGATCAAGCTGGAGGTGAGGGGACTGAGCCGCCCCGGGGTCTTCGATGACATCAACCTCAGCGTGCGGGCCGGAGAGATCGTCGGCATCGCCGGACTGGTCGGGGCGGGCCGCACCGAGGTGTTGCGTGCCATCGCCGGAGTCGACCGCTACGAGTCTGGCGAGGTCCTGGTGGACGGGCAGGGCTTGCGTCCGGGCAACGTGGTGGCCGCGCTTGAGGCTGGCATCGGACACGTTCCCGAGGACCGCAAGGGACAGGGGCTGGTGCTCGGGGCTGGGGTGAGCGACAACATGGGGCTCGCGACCCTATTCAGCTCGGCCCGGGGGCTGCTCGCCGATCGCCGCGGACAGCGTCACCGGGCCGGTGACGTAGCCGGACAGCTGCGGATCAGAATGACATCCCTCGACCAGGTCGCCCGGACACTCTCCGGGGGCAACCAGCAAAAGATCGTCTTCGGGCGCTGGCTCATGGCCAAGTCCACGGTGTTGCTGCTGGACGAGCCGACGCGCGGCGTCGATGTCGGCGCGAAGGTCGAGATCTACGAATTGATGAACCAGATCACCGCGCTCGGCGGAGCGATCCTCATGGTCTCCTCCGAGCTCCCCGAGGTGCTCGGCATGGCCGACAGGATTCTCGTCATGAGCGGCGGACGGATTACCGGGGAACTGGCGAGAGAAGAAGCGACGCAAGACGCCGTGATGACCCTCGCGGTCTCCACTTCAACCCAAGGAGCAGCATGAGCCAGACCACCACGCGGACCAACACGGTCAAGTCCTTCCTCGTCAACAACGGAGCTCTCGTCGGGCTCGTGCTGTTGTGCGCGGCGCTGCTCGTCGCGGCGCCAGCCTTCCGCACCACAGCCAATGCGCTCAACATCGGCGTGCAGGCCGCGACCGTGGCGATCCTCGCCTTCGGCATGACCTTCGTCATCGTCGCGGCTGGCATCGACTTGTCGGTGGGCTCTGTCGCCGCGCTATCCAGCATGTGTGCGGCCTATCTGTTCACTAACAGCGGTCTTCCGGGATGGCTCGCCCTGATCTGCGGCCTTGCCGTCGGTGCCTGTTTCGGAGCGATCAACGGCGTCGCCAACGCCTATCTGCGCCTGCCCTCGTTCATCGCGACCCTGGCGATGCTCTCGGTGGCCCGCGGCCTGACCCTGGTGGTGTCGGGTGGTCGTCCCATCGCCTCCCCCGAAGCGGTGAACTCCCTCGGCGGTGACCTCGGCGGGGTACTGCCCGTGCCGGTCCTCGTGCTGGTCGCGGCTGGCCTCGTCGCCTCCTTCATCCTCAACCGCACGACCTGGGGACGTGCCATGTACGCCGTCGGCGGCAACCTTGAGGCCGCCAGGCTGTCCGGCATCCCGGTGCGCAAGGTCCAGGTGCTGGTGTTCTCCTTGTCGGGCACCTTCGCGGCTCTCGCCGGTCTGGTCCTGGCCGGACGCCTGCACTCGGCACAGCCGCAGGCCGCCCTCGGCTACGAACTGGACGCCATCGCCGCCGTCGTGATCGGTGGGGCCTCCCTGGCGGGAGGCGTCGGACGCATCAGCGGAACCCTGATCGGTGCGCTGTTGCTGGCGGTGATCCGCAATGGCCTCAACATCTTGAATGTCTCGTCTTTTTGGCAGCAGGTCGTCATCGGCCTAGTCATCGCGGTCGCGGTCGCGATGGATGTGCTGCGTCGCAAGGAAGCCTCGCACTAACCAGAAAAGGAGATCATCATGATCACTCGTAGGAATCTCGCCGCTGCGGCCCTCACCGGAGCCGCCCTGGCCATCATCGGATGCTCCGACTCATCGAGCGGCGGAGCAGGTGGGCCCAAGGTCGTGCTGCTGTTGTCCACGCTCAACAACCCATTTTTCGTCGACGTGCGCGACGGGGCGCTGGAGGCCGCCAAGACGGCCGGTGTGAACCTTGAGGTTTCCGACGCCCAGAACGACTCGGCGACCCAGGCCAATCAGGCCGCTAATGCCCAGGCCTCCGGGGCCAAGGTGGTCATCATCAACGCGGTCGACTCCAAGGCGGCGGGTCCCGCGGTCGCGCCCCTGGTCTCGGCCAAGGTGCCCGTGATCGCGCTCGACCGGGCGGTCGAGGGGGCCCAAAGCACGGCCTTCATCGCCTCTGACAATGTCGCCGGAGGGGCCCAGGCCGCCGAGGCGCTGGCGGCGGCGCTCGGCCAGAAGGGGGACGTGATCGTCCTCCAGGGTGTGCCCGGCACCTCGGCGTCCAACGATCGGGGCAAGGGTTTTGGTGAAAAGATCGCGTCCTATCCGGGCATCAAGGTCGTGGCCAAACAAACCGCGAACTTCGATCGGGCCCAGGCCCTCGACGTCACCACCAATCTGTTGCAAGCCAATCCCGGCGTGGTGGGGGTCTTCGCCGAAAACGACGAGATGGCTCTCGGCGCGATCCAGGCACTCGGGGCCAAGGCGGGTAAAGAGGTCAAGGTCTTCGGCTTCGACGGCACCGAGGACGGGCTCAAGGCCGTGCAGGCCGGGACCCTGACCGGCACCATCGCCCAGCAGCCGAAGGAACTCGGGAAGAAGGCTGTCGAGTTCGCGGCGAAGGCAGCCAAGGGCGAATCCGTGGAGTCCGTGGCTCCCGTGCCGGTGGTGACCATCACTAAGGACAACGTGGCGGAGCACCTGAAATGAGCGTGGTCGTCGTCGGATCCGTCAACGCCGACCTGCACCTTCGGGTCGCGCGCCATCCGAAACCGGGGGAGACGCTGCTGGCCTCTGGCGGGACCCTGTCACCGGGGGGAAAGGGAGCCAACCAGGCGTGTGCGGCCGCTCTTGCCGGGGCACGGACCGTTCTGCTCGGCGCGGTCGGGTCCGACGACGCCACCGATCCGGCGCTTCGGCTGCTCGGCCGGGCTGGGGTCGATCTCAGCCATCTGGCGCGGCTCCCGCAGGCCCCGACGGGCCTAGCCGTGGTCACGGTCGATGAGGAGGGCGAGAATACGGTCCTGGTCGTCCCCGGGGCCAATCAGCTGGTCTCCACGGAACTGGTGGCTAGCTGGGAACCGATCATCCGGGACGCCGGGGTGGTGGTGGTGCAGGGAGAGATCCCGCCCCATGCCAGCGCTGCCGCGGTGGATCTCGCGACCCGCCGCGTGGTGGTTAACCTGGCTCCGGTGGTCGATGTGGAGCCTGCGCTGTTGCTCCGTGCCGAGCCGCTCGTGGTCAACGAACACGAGGCCAAGGAGGCTCTGCGCCAGCTCACCGGCGAGGACGGGGGTGAGCCCGAGACGCTGGTCGACGCGTTGCTCAAGGCGGGCGTGGCCTCGGTGGTCTTGACCCTCGGAGCCCAGGGCTCGCTGGTCGGCCAGGGCGGCGAGGTGCACCGGATCGCGGCCCCGCGAGTCGTCGCGGTGGACACCGTGGGTGCCGGAGATGCCTTTGTCGGTGCGCTGGCGGCCCGGCTGGACGCGGGGGAGACGCTGCTGCAGGCCGCGCGCTACGCCACCCGATTCGCCGCGGACACGGTACGCCGCGACGGCGCCCAGGCGTCCTATCCGGCGGCTGGAGCCGAACTACCGGAGTTGCCATGAAGAAATCAGGTTTGATTAACGTTGAGCTGTGCGCGGCCATCGCGCGCCTAGGTCATACCGACACCTTCGTGGTAGCCGACTGCGGATTGCCGGTCCCGGCGAGCGTGCCGGTCATCGACCTCGCGGTCACGGTAGGCACCCCAGGATTCGCCGAGGTGCTGGAGCCGTTGCTTGGGGAGGTCGTGGTGGAGGCTGCCGTGATCGCCTCCGAGGCCAGGGGGACGAGCACGGAGCGGCTCGTCCGGGACCTGCTGGAGTGCCCTCTCACCGATGTCGCCCACGAAGAGTTCAAGCGGCTGTTGCCGGAAACCTCCTTCGTGGTGCGCACCGGGTCGAACGTGCCCTATGCCAATGTCCTGCTCCGCAGCGGCGTGCCGTTCTGAACTGAGCCGGGCCGGTCAGCTGCCGAGGCGGGGAAACTCGCGCAGCGAGAACACCACCTCGACGCTGACACCAAAGTACTCGGCTATCTGGAGGGCGAGGGTCAGTGAAGGAGAGTACTCTCCCCGCTCCAGATAGCCGACGGTCTGGTAATGGACGCCGAGGGCATCGGCCAGTTGCCGACGGCTGATGCCCCGCTCTGCCCTCAGCATCGCGATGCGGTTGTGGATCGTCTCGGCCATCGCTGTCAGTATCCCCGAGATAGCAATCGTTCGCGAGCGGCGGTGAGCCGGGCCCCGGATTCGCCGCGGATCATCCGCCGCAGCAAGACCGGGGCGATAGCGAGCCCAATGATGGCCCATAGACCCAGCACGCCGAGGGTTTCGGCGATCCGCCAGGACCCGGTGATCTCGATCGCGGAGGCTGCCTGTGGCAGCAGGGCCGCCCGCATGCCCAGTCCGAGCCAATACACCGGCATGATCTGCACCAGGGTCTGCATCCAATGCGGCAGCACGGTGACCGGGAAGAAGATTCCCGAGATGGCGACCAGCCCGTAGGAGAGGAGGAAGGGCAGCGCCAGCCCGACCGGGGTCTTGACCAGACAGGCCAGGATCGCACCCCACGGGATCGTCGCGGCGAGACCAAGCGCGATGACCCCGGCCAGCAGTAGCCAGGAGGTGGGCCCGGCTGGGCCGATGCCGCTGAACAGCAGCGTCGTCGGAATGAGATAAGCCGCGATCAGGAAGAGGTTGAATGCCATAACCGCCAGGGTCTTGCCGGCTAGATAGCCGCGCAGCCCGCCGGGGAGGCACTTCATCCGCAGCAGGGTCCCATCGTCGCGATCGGAGAATGTCTCGCCCGCGACCTGGGCGAAACCGCCGAAGAAGACCATGACCCCGATCATGCTGGGCAGGAGGAACTGACTGATAGTCAGTGCCGAGGAGCCAATCACTTGGTCGCGCAGGTACCAGGCAACGGCCATGACGATGACCGGCACCAGCAGGGCGGTGAGAGGCTCACCGCTAGCGAAGCTAATCCCCAGCTCGGTCCAGGCCTGCCGTGCGGCCTTGCGCCAGGTTCTCATGTGTTTTCCTTCCCCGCCCACGCCGGAGCCTTCCCGCCGAGTTCGGCGCGGTGGACCAGTGCTAAATAGGCGTCTTCAAGTGTCGCCCTGCGGATGTCCAGATCGTTCATCACGTTCTCTGGATCCGACAGGTGGGCCCGCAGGAAGCTCGCCGGATCCTCGGTGCAATGGACGTGACGCCCGTGACGATCGGTCCAGACGACTTCGGCCTGGGCGTAGAAGCGGGTTCGCAGGGCGTCGGGTGAGCCATTGGCGATGATGGTGCCGCGGTCCAGGATCAGGATGCGGTCGGCTACCCGCTCGGCCTCCTCTAGGTCGTGGGTGGTGATGAGGACGCTGGCGCCCTCCTCGGCCAGGCTGGTGATGAGTCCCTGAAAGAGGCGCCTGGCCTCTGGGTCGAAGCCCGCCGTCGGCTCGTCTAGGAACACCACATCGGGCCGCCCGACGATGCCGACCGCTAGATCGAGGCGGCGGCGCTGGCCTCCTGAGAGGCGCTTGAGTGCGATGTCAGCCGAATCCTGGAGGCCGACCAGGCTCAATAGCTCATCGGTAGGGCGGGGCCGCGGCACGCCGGGGGTGGCATATGGCCGGTAGTAGCTGCCGAGGTAGTCCAGTAGCTTGCGAGGACTCCAGCCGCGGTGGTCGCGCCAAGACTGCATCACGATGCCTACCCTGGCCCGCCAGGGGTCTCCTGCTCTGAGGGGGTCTTCTCCGAGTACCCTCACGGTGCCCGAGGACGGCCTGCGGAACCCCTCCAGGATTTCAATCGTGGTGGTCTTCCCCGCTCCGTTGGGCCCGAGCATCGCCACGATCTCCCCGGCGCCGAGGTGGAAGGTGATGCCAGCCAACACTTCGTGGTTGCCGTAGACCATGCGCACATCATGTGCCTCGATCACCCAATCGGTTGTGCTCATGCTCTGTATCGTAGCAGGTCTGCTATCTATGGTAAAGGTTATATTGCAGCTCTATAGGCGCCGAGTTCGTGATGATGCACCTAGTGAGGATTTTCTCAGCCAATCTTCATCATGTTTGAACCTCTGCCTGAGAAGGTGTTATCCATGCGAGGTTCCATCTCACGCGTCGTCGCGTTGTTTCTCCTGCTGCTGGTGCCAGTCGCGCTGGCGCTGGCGGCTCAATTTATCGCCAACCAGCCTGGTCCCCCGGCTCCTCCTGGACCAGTGAAAGCGAGTGCCCGATGAGCCATCAAGAACCAACGATCCTTCCTGACTCCGCCGACGGCTCGGCGATGCCGGCTCGCTGGCGCATCCTCGGCTGGCTGGTCTTCACGACGGCGCTCGCGCTGTGTGGGGTGTTCGTGACGGTGACGAGCGCCTTGAGCGCCGGCGTTGCCCGGGACGCCAATGCCGACGTCACGCAAGATCTGGTGGAGTTCACTCATTTCGCAGTAGAGGCCACAGACCCCAACACGGGGCAGGGCTTCGAGACCTTCCAGCGTCTGAGCGAGGTCTTCTTGCGCCGCCAGTCACCCCGTATCGGCCAGGTCATCATCGCCCAAGACGCCGAAGGACGCTCAATCGCCCAGCGCGTCGGACGCCGGGTCGACCCCACCTTCGATTCCGCCGATGCCCCGGCGTTGCTGGCCGCGGTCTCGAAATCCAACTCCGGCATCCTGGACACCGCCCACGGAGAACTCCGTTGGGCCAAGACCCAGGTCCAGCTCAGCAGCGGTGAGATCGGGCAGATGGTGATCGGAGTCTTCACCCAGCCGCGGCACGACCAGCTGCGGAGCGTGCGCACCATCATCCTCAACGTGTCGATAGCGGCCCTGGCCGTGGTGGCCATCATCGGCTGGCTGGTGGCGGGCCAGATCCTTCGGCCGCTGCGCGTCATGCGCGATGTGACCGCGTCGGTGTCGCACAGTAACCTACAACGGCGCATCCCGGTACACGGGCGTGACGACGTCGCCATGCTCGCCGCCACCATCAACAGCATGCTTGACCGACTGAAGGACGCCTTCGCCGCTGAACAGCGCTTCGTCAACGAAGCTAGCCGCGAACTGGCCGACCCGATCCTGAGGCTGGACGATTGTGTGAACCAGCTTGCTTCGGGGCAGCGCAGCCCCCAGGAGACGGCAGCGCTGGCGAAGGAAGAGATCGGCCTGCTGCAGCGGGTTCTGGCGGACCTGCGCGCGCTGGTTGAGGCGCAGCGGCCAGGATTCGTGGTCCCGCGCCGGGTCGAAATACAAGACTTCACCGCCGAACTGGCGAGGCAGTCCTCCCGGGTGACCGCCCGCGAATGCGTGGTGCGCTCGGCCCAGGGCAGCGCCGACCTCGACTCGGCCCGCCTCACCTCCGCCATGCTTCAGCTCATCAAGAACGCCGATACCCACGCCGAAGCCAATTCCCCGATCCAGATCGTCGCCGAGTTCGTGACGGAACAGGAGCGGCCCTTCGTCCGCCTCGCGATCGTCGATGACGGCCCGGGGATCAGCGCCGAAGACGCCGAGCGGCTCTTCGATCCGTTCGTCCATGGGTCGGACAACACCGGTGTCGGACTCGGTTTGGCTATCGTCCGCGCGATCGCCGAGGCCCATGACGGATGTGCCTTCGTCGAGAGCAGCGAGGCTGGCGCCACCTTCGGTGTCCTGCTGCCGCGCTACCACGATGAGGTCAGTGACGATGAGGGAGAAGGCTCATGACCGGCACGGTGGTTCGCTACCAAACCCGCACGCTAGTACCGCCAGCCCCCGAGATGCCCAAGCGGCGCAGGCCAAGGGCGAAGCGAGTGATCGGGGCGATCACCTTCGTCGCTGCGCTCGGTGGGGCTACCTATCTCATGGCCGGGGAGTTTCAGCTCAGCTTCGATGGCCGGTTTACCCTCGCGGTGTTCGCGCTGGCGGTGTGGGCCTGGGTGTTTACCAAGCTCGACGACACCTACGTCGCGCTGGCGGCGGGTACGGTGCTGGCCCTGGCCGGCGTGCTGGCCCAGGATAGCCTGTTCTCGACCCTCGGTGACGACACGATCTGGCTGCTGGTCGCGGCTTTCGTCATCGCCTCCGGGGTCACCCAATCGGGCTTGGCGACGCGCGCGGCGATGTGGCTGGTCAGCTCGGCTCGCACCGTGCGGGGCCTAGTGCACATCGTGACGGCTGCCCTGGTCGTGACGGCGTTCGCTATCCCCTCCACCTCTGGGCGGGCGGCCCTGACTCTCCCGGTTTTCGTCGCTCTGGCCAAGGTATTGAGCCAACCGGCGCACGAAGGGCGGCATCGGCGCGTCGTGCACGTGCTGGCGCTGGTCTTCCCGACCGTGATCCTCTTGTCAGCGGTAGGCTCGCTGCTCGGGGCTGGAGCGCATCTGGTGACGTCTCGGGTCCTAGTCGCGGCGACCGGTGAAGGTTTCGATTTCGCCCAGTGGCTGATCCTCGGCCTTCCGCTGGCCGTGGTGAGCAGCCACCTGGCCTCCGAACTGATCTTGCGGCTCTTCAGCGCCGGTTCCGATCGCAAGCAGCGGATCAAGTTCACCGTGAGCGATCTGCAGGCCGTCACTCCTACCCGGGTTACTGGAGCGCTGAGCGTCCAGGAGTCTAGGGCGGCCATCATCTTGGGCTCCGTCGTCGTGCTGTGGTGCACCCAACCGGTCCATCACATCCCTCCGGCGATCGTCGCCCTGCTCGGCGCGCTGGTCACCACATCCCCCAAGTTCGGCTCGGTGCGCCTGAAGAAGACACTGACTCAGGTGCCGTGGTCCCTGCTGCTGTTCATGGCGGCGACGCTTGCCCTGGGCGAGGCGCTGATCTCCTCAGGGGCGGCTTCCTGGCTCGCGAACGGGCTGTTCGCCCAGATCGGTGATGCCAGTCCAAAGGTCTTCATGCTGGCGGTCATCGTCTTGTCGACACTGTCTCATCTGGTGATTCAGTCTCGCTCGGCACGTTCGGCCGTTCTCGTCCCGATCGTGGTGGCACTCGCTGCCAGCGCGGGGCTCTCTCCGGCCGCGGCGGCCTTCGCCTCCACGGCGGCGGCGGGCTTCTGCCACACACTGCCGTCCTCGGCCAAGCCGGTCGCCATGTTCTCAGCCGTCGAGGACGTGCAGACCTACTCTCCCGGTGACCTCCTCAAACTGTCGGCTTTCCTCGGCCCTCTGATGGTCGGCTGCGTTTACCTGTTCTCTGTCTATGTCTGGCCGGTCCTCGGCCTCGCCTGGTGACCCAATCGCTCGGAAAGGAGCACAAGATGACCATGACCATGCCCCAGCGGATTCTCATCGCGCCGAGTGGATTCAAGGAATCCCTGTCGGCCGCCGAGGTCGCCGAAGCTATCGCCAGGGGAGCTCGCCGCTGCTTGCCCGGTGTCATCGTCGATATCATGCCGATGGTGGACGGCGGGGAGGGAACCGCAACGGCCCTCGCCGAGATGACGGGCGGAAAACTGGTTCCAGTGAGGGTGTGCGGGCCCGTCGGCGTCGAGGTGGACAGCCACATCGCACTGCTCGGCGGAGAGCTCTCCGGCACGGTGGCCATCGACATGGCCTCCGCAGCGGGGCTGCGCCTCGTGCCGCGGGATCTCCGTGACCCAACCGTTACGACGACCCGTGGCGTCGGGCAGCTGATTCTCGCTGCGCTCGACGCCGGAGCGAAGCGGATCATCGTCGGCTGCGGCGACTCCGGCACCTCCGACGGCGGTGCGGGCCTGGTCCAGGCCCTTGGCGGGCGGATCCTGGACGCCGAAGGGCGCGAACTCGCTCCCGGCGGGGCGGCCCTTGCGGATGCGGCGAGCCTGGACCTGTCGGGTCTCGACCCGAGGGTCGCCCAGACCGAGATCGTCGTGGCCTGCAATATGCACAATGTGCTCACCGGGCCGCGCGGTGTCGCCCGGGTGTTCGGCCCGCAGAAGGGAGCGACGCCGGAACAGGTCGAACGCCTGTCGCTGGCGCTGGAGCGCTGGGCGGACCTGCTGATGGCCGAATGCGCCGACAACCTTGGCGATGTCGATATCAGGACCGCGGGTGGCTCCGGTGCCTCTGGCGGCCTGGGGTCCGCCCTCGCCGCGGTATGTGGGGCGCGGTTGGCGACCCGATTCGATGTGCTGCTCGACCCTCAGCTGACCGGGCTTGGGCTGGATGAGGCTATCGCGCGTGCCGACCTCGTCATCACTGCCGAGGGCGCCATCGACTATCAGACTCCCCGGGGCAAGGTTCCGGCCGAGGTCGCTCGCCGGTCCAAGCGCCTCGGCAAACCGGTGCTGGGGATGGCTGGCAGCATCGGCCAGGGAGCCTCAGCGGTCTACGATGTCGGCATCGACGCTATCGCGGGGATGATTCCGGTCCCCATGTCGCTGCCCGAGGCGATCCAGAACGCTGATGACCTGCTGGCCGATGCGGCCGAGCGCGCCATCCGCCTCATCGGGCTGGGCTGCGCTCTCGCGGCCAGGTGACCCACGCCGCCATCGCCTGACCCGCGGCACCCCGAGGGGCTCACCCAACTAAAAGGGCCCCACGGGGTGCCGCGGGCGGCTCAGGCACGGGGAGAGACGATTTCCCACTCGGCGATCGGCCCCTCCACTAGATCGAACAACGGGTGCGGGCGTGGCTCTCCGATCCCAGCCAGTTGCGGACTGCGAGTGACCAGCTTGGACTGGAGCCAGCTCCACTCATAGGCGAGCTGGCCGGTGGTCACCGTCATCCTCAACCCGGTCTGGGCCGCGGAGACGATCTTGGTCGCGTCGAAGCGGTATCCCCTGAGCCCGGCTTCTTCGGCCAGGGCCCGTAGGTAGCTTCCGATGCCCGCCAGAGGGTCCTCAAGTGCCCGGAACCGGGCGAGTTGGGGGTGCCGGGTATATCCCTTGGTCAGTCCTTGTAGCACCTTCTGGGCGAGCAGCGTCTCGCGCCAGCAGGCGACCAGTCCGACCCGGTCGAGGAGGTTGGGGTGCAGGCTCCAGATCCGCATCTCAGACCTTGCGGACGAGCACGTGCTCGATCTCGTGATCTGTGCCTTTGCGCAGGATCGCGGTGGCGCGTCCCCTCGTGGGCTCGATGTTGGTGACTAGGTTCGGTCCATTGATGGAATCCCAGATCTGGTGGGCCATGCTGGTTGCCTCCCCTGGGCTGAGCTGGGTAAATCGGGTGAAGAAGCTACTGGGATCGCGGAACGCAGTGTCGCGAAGAGTCATGAAACGCTCGGTGAACCAGCGGCGGATATCGCTGGCCTCGGCATCGACGTAAACCGAGAAATCGAAGAAATCGCTGACGGCGAGGCTCGGCTGGCCGTCAGCGTCCGCTCGCGCGGGCTGGAGCACGTTGAGGCCTTCGAGGATGAGCACATCGGGGTTTCGCACCAGGATGCGGTCGTCGGTGATGTCGTAGGAATGGTGCGAATACACCGGTGCGCTGACCTCGGGCTCGCCGGACTTGACGGCAGCCACGAACTCCAGGAGCGCCCTGCGGTCATAGGACTCGGGGAAGCCCTTGCGGGTCAGCAGGCCGCGGCGTTGGAGTTCTTTGTTGGGGTAGAGGAAACCATCGGTGGTGACGAGATCGACTCGTGGCCGGCCGGGCGCCCGGCTGATGAGTTCTCGCAACAAGCGCGACACCGTCGACTTGCCGACCGCGACCGACCCCGCGACCCCGATGACGAAGGGGGTGCGCCGGGTGCTTTGCCTCAGGAACCGGTTCGACTGCTCGTAGAGGCGCCCGGTATTGGACATGTGGAGGTGCAGCAGCTGGGTCAGCGGACGGTACACCTCGACGACATCGTCCTGGCTGGTGGGATCGCCGAGACCGCGTAGCCTTTCCAGCGTCTCCTGGTCCAGGTCGATCTCGGTGTCATCGGCGAGTGCCGCCCAGTCTTGGCGGGTGAGGGCGACGAAGGGTTCGGCCATTGACCTAGATTCACACGTCAGGACGTGTCCGGTCCAATCTTGAGCCTCTCGGGTGGGGCGGCCCGGCCGGGGATGATTCGCCGGTTCGATCAATCGGTCTGTACACTTCTTGACCGTGTGTGGAATTATCGGTTATACGGGGCCGCGAGATGGTCAGAAGGTAGTTGTCGAGGGCCTGCGTCGCCTTGAGTATCGGGGATATGACTCCGCCGGGGTGGCGGTGCTGGATGCCGGTCGCCTGATCGTGGCGAAAAAAGCGGGCAAGATCGTCAACCTGGACGCCGAGATCGCCGAAAGCGGCCTACCGGGGTCGCGGACCGCGATCGGGCACACCAGGTGGGCAACGCACGGCGGTCCCACCGACGAGAACGCCCATCCCCACGTCAGCTTCGACGGGCGGGTGGCCCTGGTGCACAACGGCATCATCGAGAACTACGCCGTGCTCAAGTCCGAACTGCGATCCGAGGGTATCGAGTTCGCCTCGGAAACTGACACCGAGGTGGTGTCGCATCTGCTCGCCAGGACCCTGGGCCGGGTGGGGGACCTGGTGCAGGCGATGTATCAGACCGTCGCCCGGTTGGAGGGCACCTTCACACTGGTGGCCATGGATGCCGCGCACCCGGAGCGCGTCGTCGCCGCCAGGCACAATTCGCCCCTGGTCGTCGGGGTCGGGGAAGGGGAGAACTTCGTCGCCTCCGATGTGGCGGCCTTCATCGCCTATACCCGCGACGCCCTCGAACTCGGTCAGGACCAAGTGGTCGAGATCACCCCGTCCGCGGTCACCGTCACCAACTTCGACGGTACGCCAGCACAGACCCGCCCCTTTCATATCGACTGGGACCTGTCGGCGGCCGAGAAGGGCGGTTACGACTGGTTCATGCGCAAGGAGATCTTCGAGCAGCCCCGGGCCGTGGCCGACACACTGCTCGGACGCTACAACGACCGCGGCGAACTGGTGCTGGACGAGATCCGGATCAGCCCCGAGGAACTGCGCCGGGTCAATAAGATCGTCATCGTCGCCTGTGGGACAGCTTTCTATGCGGGGCTGGTCGCCAAGTACGCCATCGAGCACTGGACCCGCATCCCCTGTGAGGTCGAACTCGCCAGCGAGTTCCGCTACCGTGATCCGATCATCGACCCGATGACGCTGGTGGTGACGATCTCCCAGTCCGGGGAGACCGCCGACACTCTCATGGCGATCCGGCACGCCCGGGAACAGCACGCCAAGGTGATCGCGATCTGCAACACCAACGGGGCCACGATCCCGCGCGAGTCCGACGCGGTCATCTACACCCACGCGGGCCCCGAGATCGGCGTCGCCTCGACCAAGGGCTTTCTCACCCAGGTGGTCGCCTGCTACCTGCTGGGGTTGTTCCTGGCCCAGGTGAGGGGCATGAAATATGGCGACGAGATCGCCGCGGTCATGGCGGAACTGTCCTCGATGCCGGAGCTGATCCAGCGGGTACTCGACGATCGGGAGAGCATCTACGAGCTGGCGAGGTCGCTGAGCCAGAATCCCTCGGTGCTTTTCCTCGGCCGTCACGTCGGATATCCGGTCGCGTTGGAGGGCGCTCTCAAGCTCAAGGAGATCGCCTATCTGCATGCGGAGGGCTTCGCCGCCGGTGAACTCAAACACGGGCCGATCGCGTTGATCGAAGAGGGGCTGCCGGTGTTCATCATCGTCCCGCCTCGCGGGCGGGACCAGCTGCGCGACAAGGTGATCTCCAATATCCAGGAGATCAGGGCCCGGGGAGCACGGACCATCGTCCTGGTCGAAGAGAATGATACCGAAGTGGAACCATATGCCGATGTCGTGGTGGCCCTACCAAGGGTCTCGACGCTGCTGCAGCCGCTGGTAGCGACGGTCCCGTTACAACTGTTCGCCTGCGAGGTGGCGACGCTCAAGGGACACGACGTGGACCAGCCACGCAACCTGGCTAAATCGGTGACGGTCGAGTAGGGCGCCCTGGACTCTGCCCAGGGGAGGCGGGGCCGCGTGGTTGCCGAAGAACCTGGGCCCTGGTCCCTCTCACCCCGGGCGGAGCCGTGCCGGTACTAGGCTGGCGCCATGATCGTGGGCATCGGGGTGGACGTGTGTTCCGTCGAGCGTTTCGCCGCGATGGCGGCGCGGCGCCCCGGAACGGTCTCGAAGCTGCTGACACCAGCCGAGGCCGGGTTACCCGTGCACTCTCAGGCTGCCCGGTTCGCGGCCAAAGAAGCGCTTGCGAAGGCCCTTGGCTCCCCGGGAGGGTTGAGCTGGCAGGACGCGGAAGTCGTCTCCTGCCCCGCGGGCCAGCCCTCCTTCAGGATCGGCGGAACGGTCGCGGCGCTGGCCGAAAGCCTCGGCGTGACGCGGCTGCACCTATCGCTGTCTCACGACGCTGGCGTGGCGATCGCGATGGTGGTGGCTGAATCGTGAGGCCGGTGAGCGCTGCCCAGGCGATCCGGGAAGCCGAGGCTGAGTATTTCGCGTCCCACCCGGGCATCGATCTCATGGCGAGGGCGGCCAGCCATGTGGCCGAACAGGCCGACGCCATGCTGGGGGAGCGGGGACGCGTCCTCGCCGTTGCCGGGCCCGGAAACAACGGTGGCGATGCCCTGTTCGCGGCGGCGGTTCTGGCCGCTCGTGGGCACCAGGTCGGCTACTGGCTGGTGACCGGGCGGGGACACGAGGACGGCTTAGTCGCCGCGCATGACAGCGGCTGCACGGAATGGAGCGCCGCCGAAGCCTTCGCCGAGGTCGGCACGACCAGCCTGGTGATCGATGGACTGACGGGTATCGGCGGACGCCCTGGGCTGCCACCGGGAGTGACCGACTTCGCCGATCATTGCCGCCAGCACGGCGTTCCGGTGCTCAGCATCGACCTACCGAGCGGCCTTGAGGCGGATTCCTGCCTCGCTTCGGCATCCTTCACCGCCACCCGGACACTGACCTTCGCCGCCGAGAAGCTCTGCCACATCGCCCGCCCGGCCGCGGATCGCTGTGGCGAGGTCGTGGTGGCCGACATCGGCCTCACGCTGGAAGAGCCCTCCGTCTGGAGGGCCGAGGAATCCGACCTGGCCGCGTCCTGGCCGGTCCCCGACAGCCGTAGTGACAAATACAGTCGCGGCGTCGTGGGGGTCGACACGGGCTCTTCCCGTTACCCGGGCGCCGGGGTGCTCGGAGTGCTGGGTGCCCTGTGCTCGGGGGCCGGGATGGTTCGCTATCTCGGTCCGGCCCGGGCCGAGGTAATCGCGGCGGCGCCGAGCGTGGTTGGCGCCGATGGGCGGGTGCAGGCGCTGGTGGTCGGCTCCGGGTGGGGCAGCCCAGAAGAGGACCGGTTCCGCTCGGCCTGTGAACGCGACGTGCCCATGGTGGTGGACGCCGAAGCCTTGTGCCACCTGCCGGGCCCCATCCACGCTGGGTCGCTGCTGACTCCTCACGCCGGTGAACTAGCCCGTCTGCTCGGGGTGAGGAGGGCCGATATCGAGGCCGATCCCCTCCCACACGTGCGCGCCGCCGCCAGGCAGCACGGCGTGACGGTGCTGCTGAAAGGGGCGACTCAGTACGTCGCCGAGCCCGGCGGGAAGGTCACGGTCGCGGTGCCGGGCCCGGCCTGGACGGCACAGGCCGGGTCGGGAGACGTGCTCGCGGGAATCTGCGGGACCCTGCTCGCGGCAGGCCTGGAGCCCGGACCGGCCGCGCTGGCCGCCGCGGGGTTGCAGGCGTTGACGGCGGCGGCGCACCCGGGGCCCCACCCGCCGGAGTGGATCGCGCGAGCGATGCCGGAGGTGCTAGCTGCTCTGCTCACCCGGAACGCAGGGGCTAGATCCAGCTCGGCAGCCACATCCTGAGCAGCCAGGCTGGCCTGGTCATCAGCTCGTCGGTCAGCACGGGGTAGATGAACGCGAAGTTCAAGACGATGAGCCCGGCTAACAAGCCGGTCAGGACGGCCCGTCTCCTCCGTTTCGGGTGGTCGGCGGGGCCGAGTACCCGGCCCAGGATCAGCGCCAGGCAGATCACGGTGAACGGCACCATCATGATGGCGTAGAAGAAGAAGATCGGGCGGTCGGAGTGCGGTATCCATGGCAGCCAGGCCGCCAGCGTCGCCACTACGGGCACGCTGTATCGCCAGTCCCTGCCTGAAAGCCACAGCAGCGCGCCCGACACCAGCGCGACGGCAGCGAGCCACCACAGCAGGGGTGTACCCATCGCGTTGATGACGCGCAGACAGGTGGTGCCGGTCGCCGTGCAGCCATCCTCACCGGCCTTGATCCCGTTGACCGCGTCGAATCCGATGGTGCGAAGCATCAGTGGCCAACCCGCCGGATGAGAGGCATAGGTGTGGGTCTGGGAACGGATGTAGTCGCCGGTGTGGAAGTTATAGGTCTCCACGTGTAAACGCCACAGGGACGCCAACGGCGCTCCGACCGTCTTGACCAACGGATCGTCGGGGTGTTCGGCTCCCCACTGCCGCAGATACCCAGCATCGGTGGTGAGATAGCTCGCCCAGGTCGCCAGGTATACGGGGATGGCGAGGACGACCATGCTGATGAAGGCCAGCGGAGCATCAATGAGCAGTGACTTGTAGGCCGTCCGGGACGCCCCGGCGAGCCTCCGCGCGCCCACGTCCCATGCCACGCTGAGGATGCCAAACGCCGCGAGCAGGTAGAGGCTGTTCCATTTGACCGCGATGGCACAACCGAACAGCACCCCCGCCGCGACGCGCCACGGCCGCCACCAGACCAGGGGGCCGAACCTGCCGTCGAGGTCGGGGATCTGGTGATCGGTGAGGTGCGCGGCGAGGCGCCAGCGGAAGTAGTCCCGGTCGGCGACGACGCAGGCGACCGCGGCGACGGTGAAGGTGGCCTGGAAGATGTCGAGCAGCCCGATCCGGCTCATGACGAAGGCCAAACCGTCGAAGGTCAGCAAGACCCCTGCAATGCCGCCGACCAGTGTGGAGCGGGACAGGCGGCGGGCGAGGCGGATCGTGGCGAGGACCAGCAGGGAGCCGAAGAGCACCGACATGAACCGCCAGCCGAAGGGATTCATCCCGAACAGGTACTCCCCGGAGGCGATGATCCACTTGCCGAGCGGGGGGTGCACGGTGAAGGCCGTCTTGTCGAGGGTGATGTCGACCTCCCCAGAGAGGATGCGCTCGTTGGCATCCTTCGGCCATGAGCGTTCGTAGCCGAACTTCAGCAGCGAGTAGGCGTCCTTGGGGTAGTAGGTCTCGTCGAAGATGATCTTATTGGGGTACCAGAAGTTGACGAAGCGTAGCCCGAAAGCCATGAGGGTAATGGCGATCGTGACGATCCACCCGGTTCGGGCGTCCGGTAGGCGCCCGTCCGACAACTTCTCAACGGTAGTCACGCGCATATCCTAAGCGGCAGAGCCAGGTGGTACGGATACAGCCGTTGTGGGCTTAGGGTTGGACCATGACTCCGCAAGGACAGTTGCTGCTGGCCGGAACCCCCATCGGTGCCTCCGTCGATGCCAGCGAACGTCTGGGCCGGGTGCTTGAGAACGCCGATGTCATCGCTGCTGAGGACACCCGGGTGTTGCGGAAACTGGCGTTGCGGCTCGGGATCGAGATCAGGGGCCATCTGGTGGCCTACTTCGAGGGCAATGAGGCGGCCAGGACTCCTGAGCTGGTCGAGAGGGCGGTTAGGGGGCAGACCGTCGTGCTGGTGAGCGATGCGGGCATGCCGAGCGTGTCCGATCCCGGTTATCGGCTGGTGTCGGCGGCCATCGCCGCCGGGGTGCGGGTCAGCGCCGTTCCGGGCCCGTCGGCGGTGCTGACGGCGCTCGCGGTCTCCGGGCT
>JAUMYR010000046.1:17397-19471 GCA_030528545.1 Propionibacteriaceae bacterium | reverse complement strand
TGGCGCCCATTAGCGCCGACATTCTTGATGTCAAGATTTTTTCGGGTTTCCGCTCCGCGCCAGACCGCCGGACTGTACATTTCTGGAATCCCGGAGCCCGACGCGGGGCCCCGCAGAGCCAAGGAGCCCGCCTTGACTGAAGATCAGACACCTCCCACCGACGCCCCGAAGCCACGACCAGCGGGGCACCTCCCACCCCTGAGCGCCTCCGGTGTTCCGCAGACAGAGCACACGCCGGGCGGAGACAGCTTCCGCACCGTCATGGAATCGCCCGCCTACTCCACGCTGCGTTCCACCTTCCGGCGATTCGCCTTCCCCATGACCGTCGCTGGTCTGGCCAGCTACTTCACCTACGTCATCTTGTCGATCTATGCGCCCGCGCTCATGGGCACCCCAGCACTCGGTGCGCTCAACTGGGGCAGTCTCATCGGCCTAGCCCAGTTCGCCGTCACCTGGATCTGGACCGCGATCTACGTCAGGTTCGCCAACCACCGTCTCGACTCGGCCGCGGCCGAGTTGAAGGCCCAGCTTGAGAAGAGGAACCCCGCATGAACTCCCTCCTCGAAACCAAACAGTATGGCGAGCCATGGATCAACGTCGCGGTCTTCGCCCTCTTCGTCATCGCCACCATGGCGATCGTCGTGGCGGTGAGCCGCCAGAAGTCGAAGGCCAGCGATTTCTACACCGGCGGCGCCCAGTTCTCGGGACGCCAGAACGGCCTAGCCATCACCGGAGACTATCTGTCCGCGGCGGCCTTCCTCGGCGTCACCGGAGCGATCGCGATCTATGGTTACGACGGCCTGCTGTACTCGGTCGGGTTCTTCGTGGCCTGGATCCTCGCCCTCTACCTCGTCGCCGAACCCCTGCGCAACACCGGCAAATACACCATGGCCGATGTGCTCAGCTTCAAGATGAACCAAAAACCGGTGCGCACCGCGGCCGCGGTCTCGACGCTCACCATCTCGTTCGTCTACCTGGTCGCCCAGATGGCCGGGGCGGGTGGCCTCGTCGCCCTGCTGCTTGGCATCCCGAAGGAGAACCTGCTCCAGACCAACCTGGTCATCACGATCGTCGGCGTTCTCATGATCGCCTATGTGCTGATCGGCGGCATGAAGGGAACCACCTGGGTCCAGATGATCAAGGCAGTTCTGCTGCTGCTCGGCGCCGCGTCCATGGCCGCGGTGGTCATGTTCGGCCACGGTTTCAACCTTTCGGAGCTCCTCGCCGGAGCCAACCAGGCGGCCCAGGGCCCCGCTGGGCTAGGCAAGGACATCCTGTTGCCGATGGGCCAGTACGGCGCGACCGATTGGACCAAACTGTCCTTCCTGTCGCTGTCCATCGCGCTGGTGGCTGGGCCGTCCGGGCTACCGCACGTGCTGATGCGGTTCTACACGGTGCCCACCGCCAAGGAGGCCCGCAGTTCCGCGGTGTGGGCGATCATTCTGGTCGGGGCGTTCTTCCTGCTCACCCTGATCCTCGGGATGGGCGCGGCCGAGCTGGTCGGCCAGAAGGCGATCATGGAAGCCCCGGGTAAGCAGAACGCCGCTGCCCCACTGCTCGCGCTGCACATCGGCGGCCCGATCTTCATGGGCATCATCTCTGGCGTGGCCTTCGCCACCATCCTCGCGGTGGTCGCTGGGCTGACCATCACGGCGTCGGCCTCCTTCGCCCACGACCTGTACAACGCGGTCATCACCGACGGCAAGGCCTCCCCCGAGGCCGAGGTGAAGGTCGCGCGGATCACCTCGATCGTCATCGGTGTGCTGGCGATCGTCGGCGGGATCGTCGCAAACGGGCAGAACATCGCCTTCCTGATCTCCCTGGCATTCGCGGTGGCGGCCTCGGCCAACCTGCCCTCGATCCTCTACACGATGTATTGGCGCCGGTTCAACACCCGCGGCTCGGTGTGGAGCATCTACACCGGCCTCATCAGCTCGGTCGTGCTGATCGTCTTCTCCCCCTCCTTCTCGGGATCGAAGTCTGCGATGCTGGGAGAGGCGGTGAACTTCGCCTGGTTCCCGCTGACCAACCCGGCGCTGGTCTCGGTCCCGCTGGCCTTCCTCGCTGGCTGGCT
>JAUMYR010000046.1:14310-17297 GCA_030528545.1 Propionibacteriaceae bacterium | reverse complement strand
CGCTGACCAACCCGGCGCTGGTCTCGGTCCCGCTGGCCTTCCTCGCTGGCTGGCTGGGCACGATCACCTCGAAGGAACGCATCGACGCCGAACTCGCAGCCGAGATGGAGGTACGCTCCATGACAGGTGCTGGGGTAGAGAAGGCCATCGCGCACTGAGGCTCAGAACGCACCGCGGTGGGGGTCGTGCTGGGCGTCCCCCACCGCCTGGGCAGCCGCCAAGGGCAGCAAGGGGGCCCTGGACAAGGTCTCTTCGGCCAGCGTTCGGACCGGCCCGACCCCGGTGTAGCGGGTCTCGAAACGGACGCTGACCCGGCCCAGCCCGGAGCCCCACACCCAGCCCCGGCCCAGGTCAGGGTGTTCCACCTCGGCTCCGGGCCGATACCGTGGCCCACCGCGATAGACCCCCGCCGTCTCGGTCACCGTGGCTGGGGCGTCGGCCTCGGCTTGGGCGTGTTCGTCCTCGAACAAGGGTTCCTGGGCGGCGAGGGCGAAACCCGAGGTGCCGACCCCCAGCAGCCGTACCCCGGCAGCGATGTCGATCCCCGCGAGCAGCCCCTTGGCGGTCGCCGCGATCCGCTCGGCCTCCCCGGTGGCTCCCGGCAGCGTTCTGGCCCGGGTGAAGGTCGTGAAATCGGCTAGGCGGACCTTGATCGACACCGTGCGAGCGAACAGCCCCGCCCGGGCCAGCCTCCCGGCCACGCTGGCCGCGTCGGCCTCGATGATGGCGTGCAGCCGCGCGACATCGGTGAGGTCGGTCTCGAAGGTGTCCTCGGTCGAGATGGACTTGGCCTCCCGTTCCGGGTTGACCGGCCTCTCGTCCTGGGCGAGGGCCAAATCGGCTAGCGCATTGCCCCAGGAGGAACCCAGCTCCCGCACCAGCTCGGTGCGCCGCGCCGCCTGCACGTCGGCTACCGTGCGCATCCCAAGCTGGGACAGGCGCTGTTCGGCTACCGGACCCACGCCCGGGATCACCCGGACCGGCAGCGGCGAGATGGTCTCGGTCTCGGCTCCCCGCGGCACCATCCTCACCCCATTCGGCTTGGCCAGTTCCGAGGCCACCTTGGCCATGAATTTGCTGGTCCCGAGCCCGACGGAGGCCGTCAGCCCCTCGGTCTGGCGCGTCAGCTCGGCACGCAGGTCACTCACCAGGGTCATGACGCTGTCGGGCGAGTGCCCTCCTGCGGCGAGATCGACATAGGCCTCGTCCAGGCTCAACGGTTCCACCAGGGGCGAGATCTGGCCCAGCAGCCCCATCACCACCCGGCTGGACTGCTGGTAGGCATCGAAGCGTCCGCCGAGGAAGGCCGCGTGGGGGGCGCGCCGGTGAGCTTCGGCGGCAGACATCGCTGAGCGGACGCCGAAACGGCGTGCCTCGTAGGACGCGGTGGCCACCACCCCGCGCGCCCCTACCCCGCCGACGACCACGGCCTTTCCGCGCAGGCTGGGCTTGTCCCGTTGCTCGACCGCGGCGAAAAAGGCGTCTAGGTCGAGGTGCAAGATCGACGGCCAGTCCCGCATGGGATCAGCCTAGCCGAATCCGCACAGGTGAACGAATAAAAGGATGCGTGATTCCCGGGAATAGTCGTGGCGCGGACCCTTTCGAGCCCGCGCCACTCCCGGTTGGCTAGGTAGATTTCTTGAACAGATCGAGCTTGCCGTAATGGTCGGCCAGCATGTAGTACACCGTCGGGCGATACTTGCGAGACGCTCCCTTGAGTTTCTCTCCGATCTTCGCCAGCACGGCGTCCAGTTCCTCATCGGCGTCGGTCAGCGCCAGCTTCTTCTTCATGAAACCGTCGCGGACCCGCGCGAGTTCGGCCGGATCGCCAAACGACACGAGTGAGGAATCGACCTTGTGCAACGAGATCCCACAGTGCCGGATGATGCCAGCGATTGCCTCGTCATCGGCGTTGGGGACGTGTTCCTTGATGTGTGCTGCCCAGTCTGTCGCCATATGGCCTCCTCGAACATCTCGACTACGAGCATTTTCAAGACTAGTCCGGGCCGGGCCGGTTCGAAGCGGTTAGGCAACAATTTCATAACACGTCGCCGAGCCGGACGGGGCGCAATCCCGCTCCGGTCAACGACTCCAGGGCGGCGATCAGCCCTTCGGCGGTCTGCCCTGAGGGACGGTTGAAATGGCCGATGACGATGTCTCCACCGCGCACGCCCCGCAACTGGGCCGCGACCTGTGTCCGGCTGGCAGTGGCCCCGGCGTCGGCGTTGATACTGAAGTTGACGACTTGTAGCCCGAGCGCGGCGGCGATCTCGACCGAGGTCTCATCGACGTGGGCGGTGCCCGCGCGGAAGAACCGCGGCGCGCGCCCGATAAGCCTGGTCAGCTCCGCCTGGGCCCCGCTGATCTCGTCGTATACCTCCCCGGCGTCGCGGCTGCCAGCGATCCCATAGGCGCCGCGTCCGCTCACCGACAGCGGGACGTGGGAGGTGCCGTGGTTGCCCAGTTCGAACAGCTCATCTAAGGCCAGTTCCGCCGCGACTTCCGGGTTCGCCGCGATCCAGCGCGAGTTGAGGAAGAGGGTCGCCGGTAGCCGGTACTTGCGCAGCGCCGCGATCAGTTCGGCGTCATAGGCCATGCCTGGCGCCTTGGGCGTCGCGCCCCCACAGGCATCGAAGGTCAGCGCGAAAGCATCGGCCTCGGGCAGCCTTGAGACCACTCCGGTGACCTCCAAACCAAACTCTCCCGGTGGCCGGGCACCGTAGGCGGCCACGATGTCCTCACGGCTCGGAATGGCTCTCGCCGAAGCCGGGACCTGGGTGGGAGCAGAAGTTGGGGTTCCGGGCAGTTCCCCCGCGTCCTGGCCGGGTGCGGCCGCGGCGCTGGGCAGCGGCGTCTCCGGCGCCGGGCCTGGTGCACAGCCCACCAGTCCCAGTCCACCCAGCAGTACCGTGCGGCGGGCCAGTCTCATGACCGGGGAAGGTAGCTGACGAAGTCGAACTCGTCCCCGGTGACGCGCGAGACTTCCA
>JAUMYR010000046.1:7306-14210 GCA_030528545.1 Propionibacteriaceae bacterium | reverse complement strand
CGGGGAAGGTAGCTGACGAAGTCGAACTCGTCCCCGGTGACGCGCGAGACTTCCACCCATTCCGCCGGATCGATGACGGGGAAGGTCGCCGCACCCTCATAGCTGCCGTGCACATGGGTGATATCGAGTTCGGTGAGGTAGGGCCAGGCAGCCTCGTAGATGCCGGTGCCGCCGCCGATATAACAGATCCGGTCGGGGGTCTCGGCGGCCAGATCCAGCGCCTCGGTGATGGAATGGGCGACCTCGACTCCGTCCTCGGACCAGTCTGGCTGCCTGGTGACCACGATGATCCGGCGGTCCGGCAACACCCGCCCGATCTGCTCGTGGGTCCGCCGCCCGAAGATCAGTGTGTTGCCGGTGGTGACTCTCTTGAACCGCCGAAAATCCTCAGGCAGGTGCCACAGCATGTCCTCCCCGGAGCCGATGACCCAGTTGTCGCTGACCGCGGCGATCGCGACGACACGCAGATCAGACCGCAATCGGGGCTTTGATGGTTGGTTCATGGACATAGTTCACCACCTCAATGTCAGCGAGGGTGAACTCATCGATCGCTCTCACCCGCGGATTGATCCTCAGCGTGGGAAGAGGATGGGGGGTGCGGGACAGCTGCGTAGCCACCTGTTCGGTGTGATTGGAATAGATGTGGGCGTCGCCGAGAGTGTGAATGAAATCCCCCACCTGGAGGTCGCAGACCTGGGCGACCAGATGGGTCAGCAAGGCATAAGAGGCGATGTTGAAGGGCACCCCGAGGAAGGCGTCCGCGGAACGCTGGTAGAGCTGGCAGCTCAGACGTCCATCGGCCACATAGAACTGGAACAGGGCATGGCACGGTGGCAGCGCCATGTCGTCGATCTGGGCCGGGTTCCAGGCGCTGACGATGTGGCGGCGGGAATCCGGGTTGGCCCGGATCGAGGAGATCACTTCGGCGAGCTGGTCGATGTGCCGCCCGTCCGGGGTGGGCCACGACCGCCACTGATATCCGTAGATCGGACCGAGGTCGCCGTTTTCGTCCGCCCACTCGTCCCAGATCGTGATGTTGTTCTCGTGTAGCCAGGCGATGTTGGAGTCTCCCCTGAGGAACCACAGCAGTTCCCCGAAGACGCTGCGCACGTGCACCCGCTTCGTCGTGACCAGCGGAAACCCCTCACGCAGATCGAAACGCATCTGATAGCCGAAGACGCTGCGGGTGCCGGTGCCGGTGCGATCGGATTTGTCGATGCCGTGGTCGCTGATATGGCGCAGCATGTCGAGATACTGTTTCACTGCTCCACCACCCCCACGAAGCCGGGCAGTTCCGCGGCCATCAGCCGCAGGGCCTTCCCCCGGTGGCTGATCGCGTCCTTCTCTTCGGGGCTGAGCTCGGCGGAGGTGACCTCGTATCCCTCGGGCAGGAAGATCGGGTCGTAGCCGAATCCGTTGCCGCCGCGGGGCTCGCGCGCTAGGCGTCCCTCCATGGTGGCGCGCCAGGTCTTCTCCCGCCCCTCCGGGGTAACTAGCGCGATCGCGCAGACGAAGCGTGCGCCCCGCTGCCCCTCGGGCACGTCGGCGGTCTGGGCCAGCACCAGGTCCAGGTTGCGCTGGTCGTCGCCCGGGCTGCCCGCCCAGCGGGCCGAGCGGACGCCGGGCATCCGGTTGAGCACGTCGACCTCCAGGCCGGAATCGTCGGCGACCGCGGTCAGCCCCGTGTTCGCGGCTGCCGCCCGGGCCTTGATGAGGGCATTGCCTTCGAAATCGGAGGCGGTTTCCGCGGGCTCGTCGTAGGCCGCGAAATCGGCCAGACAAGCCACCTCGACCGGCAGCGCGAGGGCGGCGAGTACCCGCCTCAGCTCCTCGGCCTTCTTCGGGTTGTTGCTGGCCATCACGACGCGGGGCAGGGCCGCTCCGGGCAATTGCAGGCCGATCATGACAGAGCTTCCCGCTGAATCTGGGTGAGGCGGGCGCAGCCGGTCTCACCGAGGTCGAGCAGGCGGTTGAAGGAGTCCCGGTCGAAGGGATTCTTCTCTGCCGTGCCCTGCACCTCGATGAAACGGCCAGAGCCGGTCATGACCACGTTGAGATCGACCTCAGCGCGGGAATCCTCTTCGTAGGGAAGATCGAGCATGCAGTGTCCGTCGATGATCCCGACCGAGATCGCCGCGACCGAGTCTCGCAGCGGCTCTCCGGCCAGGCTACCCCGCTGCCGCAGCCACGACACCGCGTCGGCGAGCGCGACATAGGCCCCGGTGATGGCCGCCGTGCGGGTTCCCCCGTCCGCCTGGAGCACATCGCAGTCGAGCAGGATGGTGTTCTCTCCCAGGGCGGCGTAGTCGACCACGGCGCGCAGCGAACGCCCGATCAGGCGCGAGATCTCGTGGGTGCGCCCACCGATCCTTCCCCGAACCGATTCCCGATCGGAACGGTCATGTGTCGAGCGCGGCAGCATCGCGTATTCCGCGCTGACCCAGCCAAGACCGGAGCCTTTGCGCCAGCGTGGCACCCCCTCGGTGACGCTGGCCGCGACCAAGACCCTGGTCTTCCCGAAGCTCACCAGCACCGATCCCTCGGCGTGGTCGAGCCAGTTACGGGCAATGGTCACCGGGCGCAATTCATCAAGGCCGCGCCCGTCCGCGCGCAGAAGAGTCATAGGCGACAACTTACCCCAAGCGCTCTGGTCCCACGCCGCCCCGCTGCCTGGCCCCGGGGCTCAGGCCAACCTGATCGCCTCGGCCCCGGCGACGAATCCGCCCATGAGGCGCCGCCCGATTCCCTCGAAGTCCGCCGCGTCCCCGGTGGTGAAAAACCGCCGGGACGCCGCGCGTGGCTGGGAGCGCAGCAACCCGCGTTTGGTGAGGGTGGAGAAGGTGGAGCGAGCGCACTCATCGGCGCTGGAGACCAGCGTCACCGCGTCCCCCATGATGTAACTGATGGCACCCGACAGGAGCGGATAGTGTGTGCAGCCGAGAATCAGGGTATCCACGCCATTGCGCATCAACGGGTCCAGGTACTCCTCGGCGACGGACAGCAGCTCCGGGCCGCCCGTCACCCCGGCCTCGACGAAGTCGACGAAGCGCGGACAGGCCTGGGTCAGCAACTTGACGTGTGGGGCCGCGGCGAAAGCGTCGTTATAGCTGCGCGATGTCGCCGTCGCCTGGGTGCAGATCACCCCGACCCGGTTGTTGCGGGTCGCCGAGACCGCACGGCGAGCCGCGGGCAAGATCACCTCCGTGACCGGAACCGAGTAGCGTTCCCTGGCATCCCTCAAGACCGCAGAAGACGCCGAGTTGCACGCGATGACGAGGGCCTTCACCCCTTGGGCCACGAGATAGTCCAGGCCCTGTAGCGCGTACTGGCGGATCTCGGCTATCGGACGCGAGCCATAGGGCGCCCTGGAGGTGTCGCCAAGGTAGATGATGTCCTCGTTAGGCAGCAGATCAACGATGGCCCTGGCGACGGTCAGCCCGCCGAACCCGGAATCAAAGACCCCGATAGGCAGGTTCTGGCGCTCGATCATCGCGACAGTCTACCCGTGCTCAGCACCCTTCCATCCGGTCCTGGAGGCCACCCCGGCGCGGGCTCAGCTGGATGATCGCCAGCCCCCGCCGAGCCGCTGACTGCCTGGAGGCACCGCACCCCGGTGAGGCATCGGCGTGACCGGAGGCGCAACTGGCGCAGCCGCCGCCGGGACATCCCATGGTCAGTTCCTTGACCTCTAGGCGTCCCATGCGACTCAGCTGAGCGACGGCGGCCTCGACCATCGGCCGGTCTAACCCGCTGATCCTGGCGACATCGTCCAGGCTGGCCGCGCCCTCATCGAAGGCGGCCAGCACCCGGCGCAACGGTCCGCTCACCAGAACAGCCGCCCGACCTGGAAGATCAGGACGGCTAGGCCCCACGCCACGGCGAGTTGCATGACGACACCGAACAGCGTCCATCCCCAACCGACCTCGCGTTTCTGGGCGGCCAGCGTGGCCACGCACGGGGTATAGGCGAGCAGGAACACCAGGAAGGCCATGACCGCCGGGAGCGGATGCCCACCGGAGGCCTCAGCGAAGTCGGCGCTGATCCGCTCCCCTAGTTCTCCCGGTTCGGTCTCGGACTCCGGCTCGTCGACCGCGTAGGTCTGAGCCCAGCTGGAGACCACAGCCTCCTTCGCGACGAAGCCGACCACCAGCGCCGAGGTGGTCCGCCACTCGCCGAACCCGGCTGGGGCGAACACCGGGGTGACGGTTCTGGCCGCCACCGCGTAGGCCGATTCCTCCACCGGCACGTCACCGAATTTTCCGGTGCCACCGGCCGGGATCGACTGCAGCAACCACACCAGGGTGACCGTGATCACGATGACCCCGGAAGCGGTTTGCAGGAATCCCTTGAGCCTGGTCCAGGTCACCGCGGCGGTCAGCCGCAGCGTGGGGCGCTGATAGGGAGGCAGGTCGAGGACGAGGGGGTCGGTGCCCATGGCACGCCACAGCGTCTTGCGCAGCAGGAAGCCGACCCCGACCACCAGCAGGATCGACAGCAGGTACATGACGAAGACGACGGTGCCCGCCCACGGCCCGAAGAAGACGGTGCCGACCAGCACATAGACCGTCAGCCTCGCGGTGCAGGAGGTGAAGGGAAGCAGCAGCACCGTCAGGATCCGCTGCCGCGGATTGGGCAGGGTCCTCGTCGCCGAGATCGCGGGCACATTGCAGCCGAAGCCCACGATGAGGGGCAGGAACGCCTGACCGGGCAAACCGATCGCGCGCATCATCCGGTCGGCGACCACGGCGGCCCGCGCCATATAACCGGAGTCCTCCAGGAGCGCGAGCAGGATGAACATGAGCGCCATCAGCGGGACGAAGGTCAACAGCATGCCGACTCCCGCGATGAGGCCATCCACGATCAGCCCCTCGACCCAGGTCTCGCCCAGGCCGAGAGAGCCGAGCAGGGCGCTGGTTCCCTCCGACACCGGACCGGTGAACAGCGCGTCGAGGCCGTCCTGCATCGGCGCTGCGACCGTGGTCGTGACTTGGAAGACCACCCACATGACGGCCAGGAAGATCAGCGGTCCCAGCACCGGAGCGGTAACCCAGCGGTCGACCCTATCGCTCACCGCCACGCGGCGTTCGCCCGAACTCGTCGAACCCGCCGCGATGGCCGCGTCGACGAAAGCGAATCTGTCGTCTTCCAGGTCGAGCCCGTCATCGCTTCCGGAGGCCCGCATGGGCCGGGGAGTCTTCGGCCCGGAGCCCAGTTCTTCCTGAACGGCCAGGGTGAGCGCGTCTAGCCCGGTTCGCAGCCGGGGGTTCAGCGCGACGACCGGGCACCCCAGGTTCTCCGCGAGTGCCTGGGGGTCCACCTGGATGCCACGATTGGCGGCGACGTCCACCATCGTCAGCGCTACCACGATGCGGTTGGGCCGTTCGCGAAGCTGGGCGACGAGATACAGCGAACGGGGCAGATGGGCCGCGTCAGCGACGACGATGGTGACGTCTGGCTGCTCCTCGACCGGCGCGTCGACCACCAGCTGCCGGGTCAGCGCCTCGTCCGGTGAGAGCGGGTCCAGCGAATAGGCTCCCGGCAGATCGACGAGGGTGATCAGCAGGTCGGAATCGGCCTGAGTCTTCGCGTCCTGGCCTGCGACCTTACCGGGGCGGGCCCGCCAGATTCCCCTGGCGACCTCGACCGTGGTGCCGGGCCAGTTTCCCATGGTCACCCGGGCCCCGGTCAGCGCGTTGAAGATCGTGGATTTGCCGGAGTTGGGAGATCCCGCGAGCGCGACCACGGGAGCCCCCGCCCCGGCCCCGGACCCACCGCCACTTCCGTGGCAGGCTACCTTGACCGACTTCGGCAGGCTCGGGCGGGAACCGAGGGAGAACGATGATTTCTCGGCCATCACTGGGCCACCTCCGCGAAAGCGCTCGCCAGCAGGTCGCGGCCCAGCGCGATCCGGGCTCCCGCGATGCTGACGATCCGGCCGCCACCCGAGACCCGCTGAACCACTTCGAATGGGGCTCCTCGCCGGAATCCCAGGGCGGATAGCCGACGGCGCAGTGGAGGGCTACCCTCCACGCCGAGGAAGGTGAGCTTCGTGTTGAGCGGCGCAACCTGGAGTGAGATCTGACGTGCTGCGCCGCCGGGGGGCAGTGTGGTCATGGCAGCACGTTACACCGGCCTAAGGTTAGGCTAACCGTCGAGGCCGCGAATTGGCTATCACCCCTAGTCTGCGGCTTGTAGCAGCGATTCCTGCACCCATCCCACCCATTCGTGGATGTCTTCGAGTTCCGGGTCATCGCGTTCGGAGAGCACCAGCCGGATCGCGGTCAGCGTCTTGAGCCAGGCCTCAAGGTGTGCGTCGGGGACGATCACCTGTCCCGAACCGCTCAGGTCGCGCCACATCACCACCGCGGCCTCCACCTTGGCCCTGGCCGCGTCGGATTCGGTGAACCTGCGGTATTCGGCATCCGCCTCCTCATCGTCGGGATAGGCGCTCGGGAACAGCCTCCGCAGTGCTGGGTCGCGACCGGCGATTTCCTCGGCCGAAACCGGGACGCCGACCAGTGAGGCCATGGCGTCGTCTTCTTCGGGTAAAAGCGCGGAGACGATCTGCACCAGCCCGGCGACGAGCTGGGTCAACACGTCCCGTTCACCGGGGTGGAAGACCACCAAGCGGCCCTCCGGCGTCCGGCTGACCCCCTTCACGAGGGTCGCTCCAGCGTCGCCAGCAGACCATAGCCGTGCATCGCCGAGACATCGCGCTCCATGGCCTCCCGGTTTCCCCGCGACACGATCGCCTTCCCCTCATGGTGAACCTGGAGCATGAGCTTTTCGGCCTTCGCCTTCGGATACTTGAAATATTCCTGGAACACGTAGACGACATAGCTCATCAGGTTGACCGGGTCATCCCACACGATGGTCACCCAGGGCTGCTGAATGGCCTCTTCGA
>JAUMYR010000046.1:5653-7206 GCA_030528545.1 Propionibacteriaceae bacterium | reverse complement strand
CTGAGCGTCGAGGGGACCTTCGCCGAGTGCTGCATCCTGGAAACCGTGCTGCTCAGCATCTACAACCACGATTCGGCGATCGCCGCGGCGGCCTCCCGGATGACGGCGATGGCCGAGGGACGGCCCTGCAACGAGATGGGTTCCCGGCGCACCCACGAGGAGGCCGCGGTCGCCGCGGCCCGCGCCGCCTATGTGGCTGGGTTCAATGCGACCAGCAACCTGGAGGCTGGCCGCCGCTACGGCATCCCGACGATGGGCACCGCGGCACACTCCTTCACGCTGCTCCACGATTCCGAGCGCGACGCTTTCGCCGCCCAACTGGCCGAACTCGGCGAGAACACCACGCTGCTGGTCGACACCTACGACATCGAGACGGCGATCCGCACCGGTGTCGAACTCACCCAGGGCCGCCTCGGATCGATCCGGCTCGACTCCGGCGACCTGGCCATCATGGCCCGTCAGGCGCGCGACTTGCTGGACGACCTCGGCGCTACCGCGACCAAGATCATCGTCACCAGCGATCTGGACGAGTGGCAGATCGCCGCGCTGCGGGGGGTGCCGGTCGATGGTTTTGGCGTCGGCACCTCGCTGGTGACCGGTTCGGGACACCCGACCTGCGGCTTCGTCTATAAGCTGGTCGCCCGGGCCGACAGCGACGATCCCAACGCGCCGATGGAGCCGGTGGGCAAGAAATCGGCCAATAAGAACACCCTCGGCGGACGCAAGTTCGCCCTCCGGCGTCTGGACCAGCGCGGCCGAGCCGAGGCCGAGGTGATCGGCATCGGCACCCCACCGGTGAATGACGGTAATGACCGGCCGCTGCTCGTCGATCTCGTGCGTGATGGGGAACTGCTCTACACCGGAGGACTGGCCGAAGCGCGGGCCCGGCATGAGACGTCCCGGGCCGAGCTACCGGATGCGGCGCTGCGGGTGTCCAAGGGAGATCCGGCGCTGGAAACGATCATCCTCAACCCCAGGGGAGATGTCGCCGACAATCCCTATCGCCAAGCCCCAAATCCCAAGAACCTGTGAGGAACGCTATGAAGGCTCTGATAGTGGTCGACGTCCAGGTCGACTTCTGCGAGGGTGGCGCACTGGCCGTCGGCGGCGGCAATGAGGTGGCCGCCAAGATCGCGGCCCTGCTGTCCTCCCGGCCAGCCTATGAGGCCATCGTCGCTACCCGCGATCACCACATCGACCCAGGGGATCACTTCAGCGACGACCCCGACTACATCGACTCCTGGCCGCCGCACTGCGTTGCGGGTACCCCAGGCCAGGAACTCCACCCCGCGATCCGCGGGTTCGCCTTCGACGCGGTATTCGACAAGGGATCCTACGCCGCGGCCTATTCCGGTTTCGAGGGGACCGAAGCCTCCGGGCGGGGGCTGGCCGAATGGCTGCGCGAGCGCGGCATTACCGCGGTGGACATCGCCGGTATCGCGACCGACTACTGCGTTCTGGCGACCGCGAGGAGCGCACGCGAGGAAGGATTCGCGACCAAGGTCCTGGTCGATCTCACCGCCGCGGTGCACCCCGATCGCGTCGCTGAGGTC
>JAUMYR010000046.1:0-5553 GCA_030528545.1 Propionibacteriaceae bacterium | reverse complement strand
GACTCGAAGACCTCTTCCAGGGTCATCGGGGTGCCGTCCGGGTGGGACAGCGGGACCCGCCAGTTGGGGTACTCGTCGATGGTCCCCGGCTGGTTCTGGGTGAGCCGGTCCCCGACCGCGTCGGTCAACGCGACATTGAGGACCTTCGAGGGCGTCCGGGTGAGGTAGCGGTGCATCGCGAGGGTAATCTCGGAGGGGTCACAGGCGCCCTCGTCGAGCACGCCGACAGCACGCAGCTTGTTCACCCAGCCGGATTGCTCCCGCTCGGAGTGTTCCAGTTCCTCCTCGAGACCCTCGGTCAGCAGGCCCAGCCGATGGCGCAGCCGGATGTGGTCTCCGGCGAGGTAGCCCGCGGTGGGCGGAAGGTCGTGGGTCGTCACTGAGGCCATGCAATACTCCCGCCAGCGTTCGGCGTCCAGTGGCTGTCCGTGCTCATCACCCTCGAACCACAGCACCGAGGTGCCGAGGATGCCGCGGCGGGCTAGATAGTCACGCACCCAAGGTTCGACGGTGCCGAGGTCCTCTCCGATAACCAGAGCCTGGGCGCGATGGGCTTCGAGGGCCAGGATGCCCACGAGGGCCTCATGGTCGTAACGGACATAGGTTCCTTCGGAGGGCAGCTTGCCGTCGGGCACCCACCACAACCGGAACAGGCCGATGATGTGGTCGACCCGCACGCCCCCCGCATGCCGCAGGGCCGCGCTGACCACGGCCCGGAACGGCGCGTAACCCAGGTCGGCGAGACGATCCGGACGCCACGGCGGCTGCCCCCAGTCCTGACCGGTCTGATTGAACGGATCCGGTGGGGCACCGACCGAGGCCCCCTGAGCGAACACGTCGTGCAGCATCCAAGTGTCGGCACCATCGCGGTCGACGCCGACGGCCAGATCCTGGATCAGGCCGATGGGCATGCCGACGTCCTTGGCAGTGGCTTGTGCCGTCGACACCTGGGTCTCGGCGATCCACTGCAACCACATGTAGAACCTGATCTCTTCGCTGTGTGCCCGGTAGAACTCGGCCACCTCGGGCGAGGTCGGACGCTGCAGCTCGGTCGGCCACTCCCGCCAGTTACGCCCGTGTTCGAGGGTCAGCACACACCAGATCGCGAAATCGCGCAGCGCCCGGCCTTCCCGGCGAATGAAATCGTCGAAAGCCATCTCGCGCGCCGGACTCAACCCGGCCGCGTAGACGATCCACAACGCCTCGATCTTGGCTTGCCAGACCTCGTTGCGCATGATCTGGGCGTCCCCGTTGAGGGAACGGCGGAGCTTCTTGCGGATGATCCGCACCGCCCGCCGATCCGCGCGCCGCAGATCGGCGAACTCGGGAATCGCGTCGGGACGGATATAGATCGGATTGATATATCGCCTAGTCGAAGGCAGGTACGGGGAGGGTTCGAGAGGAGGTGCGGGCTGGGAAGCGTGTAGTGGGTTGATGAGCACATAGCCCGCGAACTGTTGGGTGGCAGACCACACCGCCAGATCCGCGAGATCACCGAGGTCACCGATCCCCCAGGACCGTCGAGAGCGCACCGAGTACAGCTGCGTCGCATATCCCCAGATCCGCCGCCCACGCATCGCCGCGGGGAAACCTACGAAGTTCGGGGTCACGATGAGCAGTGACTCCGCAGTCTGTTCGTCACTGCGAGCCACCAGCCGGTGATAGCCAAGCGGCAGATCGGCGCCGAGCCAGAAGGTGGCCTCGCCTCTCCACTCACCGTCGACCTCCCGGTCAGGAGTCCAGTTCTCGGTCTGCCAAGCGGGCCGGGTCGTGCCATCCTCGAGCCGGATGTAGACCACCACATCCGCCCCCGCCCTGACATGCACGTTGACGTGGACGCCTTGGCCCTCTTCGGTCACGATGCAGGGCGGTAGCGTGCGCCGCCACACCCGGTCTTCCAGTTCCTTCAGCGCGGCCCGGGCCGATTCCGGGGTACTCGCATCGACTTCGAGCGACCGCAACACAGAGACGATGGTTTCCTGGCTCACCTCAGTGAGCCGACCCTTCCAGTCCCAGAACTCGGTCGCGATACCGAAGCGTGCTGCTAGCTCTGCCAGCACGGGATCACTCAATCCCATGTCGATGTTCCTTCACTTGTCTTCTAAGGACGACGGTCTTGGCCCACGAATCGTGGAATGCCTGGCGCTTTGGCCGCCACAGCGGCGCAAGCAGGTTGAGGATACCCAAAATCGGCACCCAGAACGCCACCGCGACAGTCAGGCTGCGCGCTAGTGCACGCAACGGCGTCAGCCGCGGGGCGCGAAGCTGGCCTTCAGGTGTCACCCGGAGCCTGGCGATGAGCTTGCCGGGGGATGCACCGAGGATCACCAGGAACAGCGTGTGATAGGCCGCGGCGGCCCCGGCCGAGATCCCCACGATCGCTCCCCATGAGGTGAGATATCCCTCCTGGTCCCAGGGCATCGGTAGCGCCGTCGCTTCAGGGGTCAGCGCGGCCAGCTCACTCATCCAGGCACCCACCGCTTCCGCGTGGGCGAGCAGGAAGGGCTTCAGCGGCAAGGCGCACAGCAGGCCCAGGAGAAGGCAGTCGAGGAGCCCGGCCAAGGCCCGCCACGCCCAGTGGGCATAGTCGGGTCCGGGACCGCTCGGGGCTGGGGCGGGCTCACCGTTCGGGTCCGGCGCGGGAACGGGGTCGGGCTGACCGAGGGGATCCAGGGCGCGGCGGGCAACCGTCGGGGTCGCCCACAGTTCGGGGTGGCCGGCCAGCTCACGGGTCTGTGCGGTCCAGCTCTGCCCGTCCCAGAAGCGCTCCCGGTCGGGGCTCAATGGGTCGGGGTACCAGCCGGGTGGCGGCAACGGCTCCTGAGTCTGTAGCTGGCTCACAGGCCCAAGCATGCCACGCTCAGCGCCCCGCGACCGCGTTGGAGATGACGCCCACCCGGCTACTCAGCCAGAAAGCTAGGACGCACAGCAGGGCGAGAGCCCCGAAGGTCGCCACGAAACCAGCCTGGTTCGGGACGGTATGGAAGAAGGAGAAGAGCGTCCCGGCAAGGCCGGTCAGCAGCGCACTGCCCATGCCTTCGGCGACTTGGAGGGAGGAGGTGTTGCGTCCCTGCTCGTGGACGTCTGACAGCCCCATGACCGCCAGGGATGTGCTGGCCTGGCTGAGCCCCATCCCGAATCCGGTGAGGATCCACCCGACCAGGGCGAAAGAGAACCAGACATCGGGGAGCCAGGCGTAGAGGGTGATCATGCCGAGTCCGAGAGCCGCGGAGACGGCCCCGAGCATGATGATCTGGTCGCGACGCAACCGGAACCAGGTCTGTGACTGCACGGCAGAGCCGACGGTCCACCCGATGCTGCCGACCGTTAGGATCAGCCCGGCCCCGGCCAGGCTGAATCCTCGCTGCTGCGTGAGCATCAACGGCAGGAAGGGCTCGGCGGCGAAGAAGGTACCCGATTGCAAAGCGCGGACCCAGATGACCGCGGGAAGCCCCGCCGCCGCGACGAAGAAGCCCCGGGGCATGATGATCGGCACCACCCAGGCCAGACCGCCGACCCCGATGGCTCCCGAGAACAGGGCAAGCAGGTGATGCTCGTTCCCGGCGGCCTGACCGGCGACCTGGAGAGCTGCCACGGCCAGCCCGAGGACCAGTCCGGCCCACATCGGCACCGGTGTTGGCTGCTCCTCAGGCACTACGCGTTCCAGCTTCCACAGTGGGCTCATCGCCGTGACCGCACACACCGCAACCGGTATCAAAGTGATACCAAAAACCCAGCGCCAGCCGAAGTTACTGGCGATCCAGCCAGCCGCAGGCGGCCCGAGGAAGGCTGGCAGCACCCACAGGAAGGCCAGCACCGCCATGAGCTGGGAGCGCTGTTTCTCCCCGAAGAGCTGAGCGACCAAGACGAACAGCGCCAGATTCATCGCGCCGCTGCCCAGCCCCTGAAGGAAGCGCCCGGCGAGCATGACCGCGACATTCGGGGCGAGCATGCAGCCGATGAGGCCGACCGTGAACAGCCCGAACCCGGCGGTGAGCGGTTTGGCGGGACCGTGGCGGTCGGTGATCCGTCCGGCCGTCACGATGGCGACGACCATGCCGATCAGGAAGGTGCTGAAGGCCCAAGCGTAGTACTTCATGCCACGCAGTTCCTGCATCGCGGCCTGCATGGCGGTGAGGACGCCGAAAGCCTGGAAGGCGACTCCAACGATGCCGATCAGCAGACCGATCAGCAGTCTCCGGTTCGTTCGCGGCATCGTATCTTTCAGGTCGACGTCCACCTATGATGGACGTATGTCACAACTGGCTCCCGGGTCGCAGACCGTCCTTGATGAACGCACCACACCGTTGGAGGACGGCGACCACGAGCGGTTTTCCCATTATGTCCCCAAAGCCAAGCTTGTGGAGGCAATGATCAATGGGACACCCGTCGTGGCCCTGTGCGGAAAGGTGTGGGTACCGACCCGCAACCCCGAGAAGTTCCCAGTATGCCCCGAATGCCAGGAGATCTGGGAATCCTTCAACCCAGACGAGGACTGATCCCTGCCCGATCCCGGTGAATCGCTGAGGATGCCTCCCATGGGGCTTCAGCACGCTACCGTGTCGTCCCTTCGTAACGGGCATCGCCTGGCGGCAGCACCCGGCCGGTCCGGTAGGCTCCACCCGGCCTGCCACCATCGGCGCACCGGTTTAGTCTCGCCGTGAGCCGGGCAGCCTGCCTGCTGCGCCCAGTCTCCACACTGCCGCCCTCGCCACGCACCCGTTAGGCCGGGGTCCTCATGATCTCGGCCGCGATCCGAGCGGTCTCCGATGGGGTCCGCCCCACGAGGACGCCCGCGGCTTCCAGCGCCTGTTTCTTCGCCGCGGCCGTGCCTACCGAGCCGGTGACGATCGCCCCGGCGTGCCCCATGGTCTTGCCCTCGGGAGCGGTGAAACCTGCGACATATCCGATCACCGGTTTGGTGATGTGGGCGCGGATGTAATCACCCGCGCGTTCCTCGGCGTCCCCGCCGATCTCGCCAATCATCACGATGGCATCGGTGCCGGGGTCGTCCTGGAAGGCCCGCAAGCAGTCGATGTGGGTGGTGCCGACTATGGGATCGCCGCCAATACCGACCGCCGTCGAGAAACCGAACTCCCGCAGCTCGTACATCATCTGGTAGGTCAGGGTGCCGGACTTGCTGACCAGGCCGATGCGTCCGGGCCCAGAAATGGTGGCCGGGATGATGCCCACGTTGGAACGTCCTGGAGAGACCAGACCGGGACAGTTCGGGCCGATGATCCGGCTAACTCCGGCGTCCGCGGCGATCGCATGGAACTCGGCGGTGTCTTGCACCGGGATGCCTTCGGTAATGACGACGATGAGCTCCATCTGGGCGTCGATAGCCTCGAGCACCGCCTCCTTCGCGAAGGGAGGCGGAACGAAGACCACACTGACATTAGCCCCGGTCGCCTCGATCCCTTCTCGCACCGAGCCGAACACCGGGACTGGGTCCTCCTCGAACAGGACCGACTGTCCCGCCTTGCCGGGCGTGACGCCACCGACCACGCGGGTGCCCGACATGATCATCCGCTGGGTGTGCTTGCGCCCCTC
>JAUMYR010000045.1 GCA_030528545.1 Propionibacteriaceae bacterium | reverse complement strand
GGTTGAGGTTACAAACGGTGTCGCTGACGTTCGTCGGAGTACTGGTGCTGCTGGGGTCCAGCTTCGGGATCGCCTACCTGGTGCAGAAGTCCCGCTCATGAAGAACCGCCTCGCTGAGCTGAGACAGGAGCGGGGCCTGTCTCAGCAGAAACTCGCGGAGTTGCTGGGAGTGAGCCGGCAGACGATCATCTCCATCGAGAAGGGCCGCTTCGACCCGTCGCTGCCCCTGGCCTTCCAGCTGGCCGCGGTCTTCCAGCTCAGGATCGAAGACATCTTCACCCCCGACCCGCGCTGAAACCGCCGCCTCACCATGTGCACTAAAGGGCCAGATGAGTGACATAGCCGGGAAACAATGTCACTCATCTGCCGTTAGAGTGACATTGTGGACCTGAAAATGTTCAACAACCGCGCTCCGGGGAGACTTGTCACCATCACCGGGCAGGACGCCATCTTCGGCGCCTGGCAGCACCAGGCTTTTGTGCCGAACCCCCTGGACGCCACCGAGCCAGAGCTGTCACCGGCGACGTACCGTGCCGTCGCCGAGGCCCGGGCCGCTCTGGCTGCGTTGGATAGCACGGCACGCCAGCTGCCCAACCCAACCTTGATGCGGCATTCCACACTTCGCAGGGAAGCACAGAGCACCTCGGCCTTAGAGGGAACCTATGCCCCGCTCAACGCCGTGATGATCGCGGATGCAGAGGAGCCATCGAACGCGAAGCTGACCGAGATCATCAACTACGTACACGCCGCCAGCCACGCCTTCGGCTGGGTCACCGAGTCTCGCCCCATCACTTTCTCACTCCTAGCTGAGTTGCATGACCTTCTCATGCGAGGCACTCCCCTGACAGCGTCCGCGGGGCGCCTGCGCGACATTCAGGTGGTCATCGGCCGACGCGACGATGCCGCCCCACACAGCCTGCCCGTTCACCAGGCCCGGTTCGTCCCCGCCCCGCCAGGACCCGAGCTGGAGGCAGGCATGGACCAGCTCGTCGCTTGGCTGCAGCAGAATCACCGCGCCACCATCGACCCCGTGGTCGCTGCCGCCATGTCGCACTACCAGTTCGAAACCTTGCACCCGTTCCCGGACGGGAACGGCCGCATCGGGCGACTCCTCATCGTGTTGTGTTTGGTCACCTGCGGAGTTCTGTCGGAGCCGACTCTGACGGTCTCTCCGTGGTTCGAGAACCGGCGTCGGCACTACTACGACCGGCTCTTGGCCGTGAGCACCGAAGGGGATTGGGATTCGTTCGTCCGATTCTTCGCGGACGGGCTCGGCCAATCGGCTGTCCGCACCCGCAACGAGATGCTGGCCCTGGTCAAAGTCCAGGGCGAGCTGAAAGACCTGGTCCGGGCCTCAACCCTGCGGGCAGACAGCGCCCACGCCCTCGTAGACCTCGCGGTCGCCAATCCCAGTTTCACGGTTCGCAAGGTCGAGACGGAGCTGGGAATATCGTATAGCCGAGCAAACAAACTCGTCGGGCAGCTCTGCGATCTCGGCATCCTGCGGGCCGTCGACCCGGATGGGTACAAGCGGCTCTTCTATGCCCCTCGCGTCCTTCAGATCCTCACTACCCAGCCCCCGAGATAGGACGCCTTACCCACCAGGAGGCGTCGGTTCAGCGCATTGGGCCATCGGACCCGAAGCGGCCACACCGGCACGGCTCCGCATGTCGGCACCACACGGGGACGGCATCGGCTCACTGGGCCGGGCCGCCCCTCACGCCACCGCATGACACGCTGTCGGCACGGGCGCGCCGGTCCCGCACCTCAGAGGCTGAAGGAGCGCCTAGTCCCTCGGCCATTACCCGAGTTCGCGCCCGCCCCGCCTCGCATGCACCCGCCCGCTGGCGCATCTTCTAAGGCATGCCTAAACTAAGTGCGTGTCTATGGCCCTGAACGAGGAGATCCTGACAGCGAGACCGCGATCCTGCGCCGCTGCCACCCAGCTCGTCGTTCCCGACTTCAGGGTCGGCTTGCTGCTGATTCTCTTGATGGCAGCGGGCACGAACTTCGTCACCAGCCACCTAGGGTCGGCGATCCTCGTAGCCTACGGAGTGTGCGTCGGGCTGGCGCTCGGCATGGGCCGCAGGATCCTTCCAGTGCTGGCCTGGTACGCGCTCCTACACGTCGTGCTATGGATCTGCCTGGCGCTTCCCCAGGTTCCCCTACTCCCGTGGCTAGGCATCATGGTGACCCTCATGGTACGGGCATTCCCCACCTATGTGATGATGTGGCTGGTTTTCACCCGTATCCCGATGGGGCAGATGATGACCTCCCTCGCCCGCGCCCGCGTCAGCGGCGCCTTCTTGATGGTCCTGACCGTCGTCTACCGCTACCTGCCCACCCTGATGAGCGAGGTGCACACCATCTGGTCGCTCTCACGTCTGCGCCACACTCAACCGGCCTGGAAACGGTGGACCACCCACCCGATCGCTCAGGTGGAGAACCTCATAGTGCCGGTCCTCATGAGATCGGGCAGGATCGCCGACGAGCTGTCTGCCGTGGCGGTGTGCAAGGGCATGGATCCGGCGATCAGGAGGACCGAACGGATCGCACCGCGGATCGGAGCGATCGAGATCGCGCTCCTAGCCTCGACCATCGCGGCGATCGTTGCCTGTAAGGTGTGGGCGCAGTGATCTGTGTCGAGAACCTAACCGTCTCCTATGTCACCGACGACGAAGTCCTCGCCCCCGTGCTCACCGGCATCGACCTCCATGTCGCCCCGGGCGAGATCGTGCTGATCACTGGGGCCTCCGGATGCGGCAAAACCACCCTGTTGCGGTGCATCAACGGGCTGGTACCCGGATTCCACGACTCTCGAGTCAGCGGTCGTGTGCTGGTGGACGGGATGGTCGTCGCCGAGCAGGAGACCCGCGACATCGCCCGCTGTATCGGCATGGTCTTTCAGGATCCGCGCTCGGAGTTCTTCACCTTCGACGTGACCAGCGAACTGGCCTTCTGCTGTGAGAACTTCCAAGTGCCCATGCCGGAAATCGCCTCAAGGATCGTTGAAGCGGCCGAGAGGGTAGGCATCGGTGACCTCCTCGACCGCCGCATCTCCACGTTGTCCAGCGGCGAGAAGCAGAAGGTGGCGATCGCTACCACGATGACCAACCGGCCTGCCGTGCTGCTCTTTGACGAACCTTCTGCGAATCTCGACACCGAGGGTCTGGCGATGCTGACCAGGGTCATCGCCCACCTCAAGGGAGCCGGAATCACCGTTATCGTGGCCGATCACCGGTTGTCATATCTGGCCGAGGTGATGGACCGCTGCGTCGTCCTCGAACGCGGCCGGATCGTGGACGACCTCACCGCCGCCGAACTCCAGGACCGCCCCGACATGTGGTTCCGAGACCGCGGGCTCCGGGACCTCGTGGTCAACGGACTGATAGTCGGGGCCAAACTACCCACATCCTCGGACGCCTTGGTCCGGATTGCCAACACCGGTTTCTCCTATCCCTTCGGCCCGAACGTGTGGAACATCGATGACCTCGGTCTGCCCGCCGGACGGATCATCGGGCTGAGCGGGGCTAACGGTTCCGGTAAGACGACCCTGCTGAAATTGCTCGTCGGTCTGCTGCGGGCCCGCGGCGAGAAGGTCTCGCTCAACGGCTACCGCTGGACCTCCCGGGCGAGGCGCAGGGACTGCGCTCTGGTCACACAGGATGTCGACTACCAGCTCATGGGCGAGTCGATATTGGGCGAGATGCTGATCGGTTCGCGAGGAGAGAGGGATGAGGAGCGGGCCCGAGAACTGCTGGAACGCTTCGGGTTACTCGACTTCGCGCAACGCCACCCGCTCACTCTGTCCGGCGGGCAGAAACAACGCCTAGCGATTGCACTGGCCTGCATGAAGGACGCCAAGGTGATCTGTCTCGACGAACCCACCAGCGGACTTGACGCCCACAACATGCGCCTGGTTGCCGCCGCGCTGCGTTCCCTCGCCGAGGAAGGAGCGCTCATCATCGTCACCACCCACGACGAGGCATTCGCCTCATTGTGTTTCGACTCCATGATCACCATCACCGACCGATCCGTCCGGCACCACGAATTGGAACGCCATGTCTGAAGCGCCGACCGTCCGATGCCCAGAGCCGCAAAACCCCATCTGAGCCAGCATCCTCCAAACCCTCACCACCCCTTCCCACAGCAGATAGGAAAGCCATGAGCGAATCCACTACCGTCCGAACGAAAAACAGCCTCATCCGCGACATCGTCACCATGGGCGTGTTCATCGCCCTCTACCTGCTCGTCGCCATCCTCGGCGGCATGGTCTTCGGCTTCATCCCCTTCATCATGGTGATTCTCCCCCTACTGTCGGGGCTGTTCGGCGGCCTAGTTTTCTCGGTCATGCTCGGACGCGTCCAGCGCCCGGGGGCCTTCATCATCGCCACAGTGATCCTCGGCCTGATGCTCATCTCAATGGCCCCCGGCGGCACCATGTTCTATTGCACGATCCTCGGCGGCATCGCCGGGGAGATCATCTACTCGTTGCTCGGCCGCAAATCCTTCAAGTCCATGTGCATCGCCTATGCGGCGCTCACCCTCGGCGGGGCTCTGGGCCAGTACATCCCCTTCGTCTGGATGAAGGAGGCCTACCTCGCCCAGTATGCCAACTCCCCCACCTTCGAGATCGCCCGTTATGGAGTTGACATCCTCAACCTCCCGCTGATGATCGTGCTGTGCGCGGTGTCCTGTGGCACCGCAGTGCTCGGCTGCCTGTGGGGCCGGGCCATGACCCGCAAGCAGTTCGCCAAGGCGGGCATCGTCTGACCGGCCCGCGCTTCACCCCGTTCATCCAACGAAAGGCGACATGTCACAGGACGCAGAAGCCCCCCGAACACAGTCGATGACCGTATGGGACCTCATCAGCAGCGCCCACCGCGCGATGCTGGGAGGCGGGATCGTTAGCTTCCTTGGCGCGGCCCTGACCGTGGTCCCCTACATCGCCCTCGTCGAGATGGCCAGGGGGCTGCTGGCCGGCGAACCGCCCTCGCGGGCCTGGCTCTGCCTGGCGGTGGCCTTGGTCGCCATGTTGGTGCACCTGTTCACCTATATGGGGGCGCTGGGCGCGACCCACCTCGCTGAAGCCAACCTGCGCAACGAGTTGCGACACGCTCTGGTGGCCAAGCTCGGGAAGGTCCCGCTGGGCTGGTACACACAGAACTCCTCCGGGCGGATCCGCCAGGCGATCGTCAACGACACCCGGCAGATCCACTCGCTGGTGGCCCACATGGCGGGCGACCTGGCCAACGCGCTGGGTTCCCTGCTTACCGGCTTCGCCTATCTACTGTGGCTCGATCCCCGCCTGGCCGGTTTCCTGATCGTCATCGTCGTGGCCTTCGCCGTGATCTGCGTGATGCCGGGCATGAGGACGATGTCGCAGGCCGCACAGGACTACATCCAAGCCTCCAGCGAGCTCTCCGCGATCACCGTCGAACTGGTCGACGGCATCAAAGAGGTCAAGAACTTCGGGGTCGTGGATGCCGTCTTCGGCCGCTTCGAGGAGACCAGGAAGCGGCACGTCAACGCCTCCATGGCGTGGATGCGGTCCTCCGGGGTCGGTCTAGCCCTAGTCTCGGCGCTGGTGCAACCGGCGGGAATGCTGGCACTCACCATCGGTTGTGGCTACTGGTTCGTCTCCATGGGGTGGAGCGAACCGTTGACGGTCCTGGCCTTCGCCCTGGTCTGGATCGGTATCCCGGAAGGCCTGCTCACCCTGATGCAGATGCTCCAGAGCCTGACGGCCTCACGGCAGGCCGCACGCGCCAGCATCGACATCCTCACCTGCCCCGAACTGGCCCAGGTCAATCGTCCAGCGGAGTTGACGCAGGCCCCAGGGCTCGTCGAGTTCGACGACGTGGTCTTCTCCTACGAACCGGGAACCCCGGTGATCGACCATCTGTCGTTGACCTGCAGGCCGGGCACCGTGACCGCCCTGGTGGGTCCCTCCGGCGGCGGTAAATCGACGTTAGCGCGCCTCGTGGCACGGTTCTGGGACGTCGACTCCGGGCAAATCCGCGTCGGCGGTGTCGACGTGCGCCAGCAGACCGAGGCCCAGCTGATGAGTTCCATGTCGCTGGTCTTCCAGGACATCATGACAGTTCACGACACCGTCGCCGCCAACATCGCCCTGGGCAAGCCGGACGCATCCCGGGAGGAGATCGAGGAGGCCGCCCGCCAGGCCCACATCCACGACCGGATCATGGCCCTTCCCCAGGGTTACGACACGGTGCTGGGCGACGGCTCCGGGTTCCTCTCTGGCGGCGAGGCACAGCGCCTGACGATCGCCCGGGCCTTCCTCTCCGCGCCACCGATCCTGATCCTGGACGAGGCCACGGCCCAGGCCGACTCCCACTCGGAGCTCGCGATTCAGAGGGCCCTATCCGCGCTGGCCGTGGGACGCACGGTAATCATGATCGCCCACCGCCTGTCGACCGTCCGCTCGGCAGACCAGATCGCCGTGATCCGCGACGGACGGATCGCCGAATCGGGCACGCACGAGGAACTGATCGCCGCTGGCGGCCAGTATTGGCGCATGTGGCACACCCAGCAGGAGTCGATGGCAGGAGTCGCGCGATGATTCGCCAGTTCCGCACCTACCTGGACCGCCCGTCGTCCCTGGGCTGGCTGCTCGCGGGGTTCGTCCTCGCCGCGATCCTGCAGGGCGTCGCCTTCGGCCTGCTCGTCGGTTTCCTGCGGGACTTCCTGGGGCCCGACCCCTCCTCGGCATGGTCGTCGCTGTGGGTGATGCTGATCTGCGGTGGCGCGGCCTTCGTCGTCAGTTCGGCCACCACCGTCCACGCCAACAAGGTGAGTTCCCACGACGTGGTCGGCAACGTGATCTCGCGCATCGGGCGCCGGGTCACCCAGTTGCCCCTGGGCTGGTTCGATTCCAACTCGGTCGGCAGGGTGTCGGCGGCGGTGACCGTGCAGGCCGACGCGCTCACCCACCTCGCTTCCATGGTTCTGCCCCAGATCATCCAGGCGGTCGTCACACCGCTGACGGTGATCGTCATCGTCTGGTTTTACGACTGGCACCTAGGCCTGGTGATGACGCTGGTCATCCCCTTCGTCGCCTTGCTGTGGCGCTGGGTCATGCGGGTCCTGGACCGGGAGCAGCGCGAGGAGCCCGAGATCAGCGCCCGGACCGCCAACCGCCTGCTGGAGCAGGCCCAGCTGCAGCCGGTCCTGCGGGCCCACGAGCTGAGCGGTATCGGCTGGCAGCCGGTGGCGAAGGCCCTGGACGAGGAGGACGCCGCCGTCCGCTCGCTAATGGCCGCCCAGGCCAGGCCGATGAACGGGTTCATCCTCGTCGCCCAGGCCTTCCTGGCGGTCGTGTGGTCCTTCGGCCTGTCGATGGTGCTGGGCGGCCAGCTCGACCTGCCGGCCTACATCGCCATCGCGGTGATGGCCACGAGGTTCACCGGCCCGATCGCGCAGTCGGCCCTGTACGGCGCCGAAGTCCAGCGTTCGGCTATCGCGCTCACCGCGATCGGGGAGGTCCTCGACGCCCCGCTGATGCCTCCCCCCACCGACCCACGGCGCCCGGCGGACACCTCCATCGCCTTGGACGGCGTCGGTTTCTCCTACGCGGATGACGCGAGGGTCTTCGACGACCTGTCGCTAAACGCGCACGCCGGGTCGATGACCGCGCTGGTCGGCCCCTCGGGTTGCGGTAAGTCGACGATCACCCGTCTGATGGCCAGGTTCTGGGATGTCGATACTGGTTCCGTCTCAATCGGGGGCGCCGACGTGCGCCAGATCGATCCCGCCGAGCTGATGTCGATGATCTCGATGGTCTTCCAGGACGTCTACCTGTTCGACACCACGATCATCGAAAACGTCAGGATCTCGCGTCCGGACGCCACGGACGAGGAAGTCGCCGAGGCCATCCGCCGCGCTGGCCTGGGGCCGGTGCTCGCAAGCCTGCCGCAGGGCGGTGACACCCGGGTCGGTGAGGGCGGCGACCGGCTCTCGGGCGGCGAGCGCCAGCGGGTGTCGATCGCCCGGGCCTTCCTCAAAGACTCCCCCATCCTACTGCTCGACGAAATCACTTCCGCCCTTGATGCCGAGAATGAGGCCGCTATCACCAGCACACTCCTGGAACTGGCCAGGGGACGAACGGTGATCGTGATCGCCCACCGGCTGTCGACCGTGATGGCCGCCGACCAGGTCTACGTGCTGGCGGGCCGCGAGTCGGGGGTACCGACGAGGGTCATCGAGCAGGGCTCCCCCCAGGAGCTGGCGGCCTCCGGCGGGGTCTTCGCCAGCATGGTCGCCGACTTCGAGGAGACCGCCCGCTGGCAGGTCCGTTGACTGATCCATTCCTGCTCACCGCTGGGCAGCCTCCCCAACGCATCCTTCGCTCCCCGTGGAGATCCGGGGTCGGCGCGGCCCCTTGGCGGAGGTCCGCAGGATCGGTCGGGTCAGGCTCGGGTGACCCGGTCGATGCCGTCGGCCAGCCGGTCGAGAAACCCTCCCGGTGCGTCCATCCAGAAGAAGTGGCCGCCCTCGACCACTTCGAGCTCGAAGCGGGAGCTCGTGAACTGGGACCACCGGTCCAGCCGCTGCGGGGCCAGCGTCGGATCCTCGGCTCCCGCGAACGCCAGGATGGGGCACGACAAGATGGTCGAGGTGTGGTCGAAGTCCTCGTGAAGCGCATAGTCCCGCCGGATCCCATCGAGCAGTAGGGCCATGATGTCATCGTTGGCGAGAATCTCGGCTGGGGTGCCCCCGACGGACTCCAGCTCTTTCCGCAGCGCCTCGAGCCCCATCGAAGAATGGTACTCGCCGTCGATGGTCTCCCCGGGTGCCTGACGGGCCGCAACGATTACGGCATGCACGTCCCGGCGGTGAGATTCCTGGAGGCAGGCAGCGGTCTGGTAGGCCAGCGCCGCCCCCATCGAGTGCCCGTACAGGACGATCTCCTCCTCGCCCGCGAACTGCGAGACCTCGGCGGCGAGCTGTTGAGTCAGCAGGGAGAAGTCGCCGATCCACCGCTCCCGTATCCGGGTGGCCTTGCCCGGAAGTTCCACCGGTACGGCATAGACCCGCGGGTTCGCGCCCACCCAGTCCCGGTAGGCCGACGCATTGCCCCCGGCGTGGTGGAAGCAGAAGACCAGTCGTCCGGACGCGGGCTCCACGACAAAGGGGAAGTTCCCCCTCCTGGTGATTGTCGGCATCGCTCAGTTCCTTTCGGTGGACGCGGAATGGCTGGGGGCAGGGCGAGCGGCGACGTAGACCCGTTGCCCCAGTGGCCGCAGCGGATGGTCGTCACCGGGCCAGTGGTCGAGCATCTCGACCCCAGCCGCCGCGAAGGTCCTGCACCACTGGTCGTGGGTGAGGAACATCCCATCGGTCTCGCTGCGCAGGTCGGTGCCCGGGCGCATCATGAAGGCCTGGGTGATCAGCATCAGCGGGGTCTCCTCGAAAGCTTCGGACACGATGATGCGCCCGCCGGAGGCCAACAGCCCCGCCAGCCGTCCGAGCGCCTCGGCGGTGTCGGACACGTTGTTGAGCACACCCGCGGCGATGACCAGGTCGAACGCTCCGGTGTTGTCGCTAAGGAACCCACCCGGGTTCTCGATGTCGAGGGCCTCCATCACGACCCGCGGGTCGTTGCGGTACCTGGTGCGGGCCTCAGCGAAGAAGAACGGGGAGATATCGGTGTAGCGGTACTCTTCCAGCGCCCGCGGGTCGAGGTCGTCGATGGCCGCCAGCACCCGGTCGCAGGTGGCGCCGGTACCGGCACCGACCTCAAGGATCTTGAGCGGGTGGTCGCTGGCGGCCGCGACCTGGGAGACCCGGGCGGCGATGTCCCGGTTGAGGGCCTCAGCGATCAGCGTCTCCCGGTATAGGGCGTGTGCGAGTTCGGTTCTACCCTCCACGAATAACAAGTCCGCAGCCTGGAGGTTTCCGGTCATGAGCCCGTCCAGGTGGTCGACGTGGGATCTCAGGTAGGTGACCACCTCCGGGGCCCCCAGCCGATAGTCCCACAGCTCCGCCGCAAGCTCCCAGGCCCGCTGGACGCGAGCCGTGAGGAACGACGGGTCGCAGTTCTCGGGGCGCGCCGCGCGCACCCGGCCAGCCCGTTCCTCCAACCAGCCCCGGATCATGAGGGCCCTCACCCATCGCCGTGGGATGTGGGAGGTCGCGGCGCAGACCGGAACGCTTTCGGCCACCTCACCGATCCCAGCCCAGGACTCGATGTCGTGGTGAGAAGCGAGGTGCGCGATCATCGACAGTTCGGCTGCCCGGTTCAGAGCATCCACGGCCTCGGCGATCACCGTGGCGTCGGCTCGGGCCAACCGGTCGGGCCAGGACATGGCCTTGGCGTGGGCACGCGAAACCTCGCGGTGGGAAATCCCGGCGCTAGGTCCACGGGATCCTGGCATCGGCATACCGATGGACTGGGTCATCGCCGCCCACAGCTGAGCAGCACCAAAGATCTTCTGCAACCGGGCCGCGTTCACCCGCTCCGACCCGGTGCGCCAGGCACCAAGGTCATCCGCGATAGCGTCCACCCACTGCTGACTGAGGGCCTCAGCGATCGTCGGGCTCGCGGCGTCGCACACCATGGTCATCGGTGTCGCCAGGACCGGTGAGGGGTCGTCCGCAAGCCCGGCGGGGATCAACCCCTGCCTGGGCAGCGCCAAGGTAGGTCGCCACTCGATCGGTCCGTGGGGGTCGCGCAGGCTGAGCCTGCCGGAAGGGAAGTAGGCCGTGACTTCGAACAACACCGGCAGGTCGGCGTCGCTCACCTCCGGGTCGGTGCTGTTGTGCACCACCAGGTTGAGCGGCGTCCCGGCCACCTGCCCGCGAACCAGCACGAAGGGGTTCGAACCAGACCTTCCCACCGCCTCGAAGGAGCACGGCCTAGCCCCCGATACCAGTTCGACCAGCAGGTTCGCCACGGGGAAGGAGACCAGGTTGGAGAACTCAAGGTTGAGGCAGGTCACCGGTTCGAGCACCGACAGGTCCTTGACCATGGAGACGAGCTGGCGCACTCGGGGCAGGCGCAGGTAGAGGTCTCCTACCTGGAAGAAGACCTTGTTCCGGCGTGCGATCTTCACGCACTCGGTAATCTCGCGATGGTGGAGCGGCTGTTCCATCAGAACGTGGATGCCGTGGTCGAGCAGTTCCCTGGCAATCTCGCTGCCCGGTCCTCCCATCACCTGGGAACTGACGGCGACACAAGCCAGGTCGATCCCTCCGGGGATCTCCAGCAGCGATTCCACCAACGGGACGCCGTAGTGCTCGGCGACCATGCGGGACCGTTCGGAGCCCCTCGCCGCGATGGCCACCAGCTCGAAACGTGGATGCCTGCCGATGGCTTCCGCGTAAAACTGGCCGAACCGCGTACCGGCCAGCCCCACCCGTACCGGGGTCCCGAACCGGGGTGCATCGTTGACCATCAGATCTCCCCGAACTCGAAGTCGTCCACGAGCTCGGCCGTCTCCTGTCCGGGGTCGTCGTACCAGCTGGCCAGCGCGGCGATCGTGGGGTGGTCGAACAGCGCTTCTAGGCTGATACGGGGACCCAGCTCGGACTGTAGGGCACCGACTAGGCGCAGCGCGCGCAGCGAGTCGCCACCGACCGAGAAGAAGTCATCCACGATCGAGACCTTATTGAGTTCCAGGATCTCGGCCCAGGCGCGGGCGATCATCTGCTCGGTTCTGGTACGTGCCTCCACCACTTGGACGGGTGCGCCGGAGACCCGCTCTGCCATCTCCTCCAGCAGCTTGCGGTTCAGCTTGCCGTTGGCGGTCTGCGGCAGGTACTCGTGGACGAGGACTGCGGCGGGGATCATGTAGGAGGGCAGCTTCCCTGTGAGAGCCGCGGCGAAGTCCGCCTGGTCGACCCGGGTGGCCTTACCTCCTCGGCGGGCGACAAGGACCACTGCCCCCAGATGGTCGGTGCCTGAAGAGCGGATATCCTCGAACCCCGCCCGGGTCAGTTCGTCGATCCACTGCTGTTCCTCGAGCAGCGGAAGGTGGCGCTCCGCGCGCGCATCGACGATGCTCGCGTAGCCACCCTCGAACAGTGCCGTGGTGACCAGCATCAGCGGCGAGTTGTGCGTCTGTTCCCGGATCACCAGCCACCCGCCGGTGTCCATCGCATCCCTGATGTGGCACAGCGCGGCCCCAATATCGGGAGAACGGTGCAGGCTGTTGTCCGCTACCACGATCTTGCTAAGTACTAGGCCGGTGGGCGGGTCGTCATTCGACCAGTCCCACACCGCGACCTCGGCCGATTCCGGTGCTCTGCGGCGCAGCTCGGCGGCTACCGACGCAGATGGGTCAACGAGCACCAGCCTGCCACCTGACCCCAGCTGGGCAGCGATCTCGGCGGGGCTGGTGCCGAGCCTACCGTTGAGGACCGTGACCGGACCCTCGCCCAAACCCTGATCCACCAGGGCGACCACCGTCCCGTTGACCAGCTCTTGAGAGTGCCGGAACCCCGCAGGTTGGTAGTCGGCCAAGTCCGCGGGGGTCAGCACGCTCGTACCGTCGAGCAGCACCTCGGACACGCTGAGAGTTCCCCGCAGGAGCCCCAAACGGATGGGACGGTCGTGTTCGAGCCGGGCAGGAAGGGCACCGGCCACCGCATCGCTCCGGTCCAGAGGTTCATCGCCGAGGGCGGCCAACTGGTTCTCGGCTAGGTACAACATCTCCGGGGCGATGCCTGCCTGCGCAATAGCTTCCCGGGCATCCAGCGAACGTGGGTCCACACCGCCGAGCAGTTCCCGCCAGTCGCCCTCGATCATCTCGACGGCCATGGCGTCCAGGCCCCGCACCAGTCCGGTCTCCGCGGGGTCAGCCGCCGCGATGCGGGACAGCACGGTCAGGTCGGCTTCCACGGTGGGGGCATCCTCGGCGAGCACGATGTGCGCCACGAGCCGCCGGGACTCCCGGTCTCCAACTGCGCTCACTGCGGCCGCCGCCACCTGGCCGAGCCCGGCGATTGCGGACTCGATCTCGCCAAGTTCGATGCGGTGGCCCCCAACCTTCACCTGGTTGTCGGCACGGCCGAGGAACTCCACGTTGCCGTCAGGCAGATATCGTGCCCGATCCCCGGTCCGGTAAAGGCGTTCCCCGGTTCTGGGGTGGACGAAGAAGGCCCGCGCGGTCTCCTCAGGGGCGTTGAGATAGCCAAGAGCGAGGCCACGGCCCGCAATGTGCAGGTCGCCGGCGACGCCGTCCGGGACATCGTCGCCCAGCTCGTCGAGGATGCGGAACCGCTGGTTGGGCAGCGGTTTCCCGTAAGGGATGCTGTTCCAAGCCGGGTCGATATCGTGCACCCGGAAGCTGTTGGACCAGATAGCGGCCTCGGTCGCCCCACCGAGGCTGGTCACCCAGGCCGAGGGGAAGTGCCGCAGGATCTCTCCGGGCAGGTCGAGGGGGATCCAGTCGCCGCTCAACAAGACCCTGCGCAGCGACGGGAACCGCTGGGGATGCGAGGACAGGTGCAGGACCATCATCGACATGAACATCGGGACCGAGTTCCACACGGTGACCTGGTGCCGGTCGATAAGTTCCGCCCAGGCCGCCGGGTTGCGGTGGTCGGCCTCGCCTGGCACCACTACCGCGCCGCCGCACCGCAGCATGCCGAAGATGTCGAACACCGACAGGTCAAAGGTGAGGTTCGACAGCATGATCGTCCGGTCGCCGGGCCCGAGCCCCTGCTGCCGGTTGACCGCGTCGATGGTGTTGACGACCGCGTCGTGGGTCATCGCCACCCCCTTCGGTTCACCGGTGGACCCGGATGTGAAGATCACGTAGGCGCGGGAGTCCGGGTCGGGAGCGATCCTGGATTCTGGCGCCGGGGCGACGGGTGTGACCTCGTCGAGGTTCACCACCGGCTGCCCGCACGCCTCGACGATGTCGGCGACCTCGTCGCACAGCACGACGCAGCGGGCCCCGGATCGCTCCATGATGCGCCGCATGCGTTCGGCCGGGCCCCGTGGGTCCAGCGGCAGGTAGGCGGCCCCCGTCTTCATCACGCCGATGACCGCGACCACCTGGCGCCACCCCTTGGGCACCGTGACCGCCACGATGTCGCCGGGGCCGGTGCCCTGGGCCTCCATCGCCCGCCGCAGGCCCTCGGAGAGCTCGTCGGTCTGCCTGTAGGACAGGGTGCGCTCACCGCCGATGACCAATGGCGCTTCGGGCCGGTCGGCGGCCCAGGACCACAGCGGGCTCAGCATGTCCTGGGCGGGGAGCTCGACGTCGGTCCGGTTCGCCTCAGCCCGCTCCACCGACCCGTGGTACGGGATCAGGCTCGTCGTGGGCTCATCGAACACGGCGTCCTCCGTCGCCAGGGTGGTCAGGAGGCCGACCAGCTGGCCGAACATCACGTCGACGACCTCCGGGACGAGCACCTCCTCGGCGATGTCCCAGCTGAGCAGCAGGTCACCGTCCTGTTCGGACACCTGCTGGTCCAACCACACCTGCGGGGTCTGGGAGTTTCCCCGCAGGATCGGGCCGAAGTAGTTATCCTCGCTCTGCCCGGCCCGGTTGATGCCCAGCCCGCTGGTAAAAACCACCGGCATGCCGGGCTGGTTCCCGGCGTCCCCATGGGCGCGGGTCCACTCCCGCAGCACTGACACGCCGCTGACCAGCGGGTGCGCCAGATCGGCCCACAGCCGGGCCTGTAGGTTGTTGCAGCGTTCGGCGAAGGTCGGTGCGCTCCAGTCGAGCCCGAGCAGGGTCAGCGAGGTGAAGTCGCCGATCAGCGCGTCCACGTCGGGGTGTAGTGGCAGCTTGTTGAAGCGCGTCAGGTTCAGCGTGAACTGCTTGGATTCGCTCCACCTGGCCAGCACCTCGGCGTAGGTCGACATCAGCACCGCGGACGGGGACACCCCGCGCTCGGCCGCGCGGGCCCGAAGGCTCGACCAGGTCTCGGCCCCCAGTCTGGTCTCTAGGCGGCGGAAGGCGCTCGACGTGTGCCCGGTAGCCACCGGCAGGGACGGGGCCGCCGGAAGACCGGCCACCCGCTGCATCCAGTAATTGAGGTCGCGTTCGTAGGCCGGAGTGGTGCCGGTCTGCTGCAAGGCCAGGACATAGTCACGGAAGGTGACCTGCGGTGTGGGGATGTCACCACCGGGTTCGAGGTAGCTTTGCTTCCACTGAGCGAACAGCGAGAAGATGCTGAATCCGTCGAGCGCGGTGTTGTCGAAGCTGAGGTGCAAGACCCTGTCCGGCCCCTCCCCGGATACCCCGATGCTGAACAGCGGCCAGTTCGTGAGATCAGTCTGCTCGGCGGACATGATGCGGCGCAGCTCCGCGCGGGGGTCCCCGGCGTCGGCGGCGGTCAGGAACTCGTACCTCGGCACCTCGGGGAGGATGCGCTGGCCACTGCCGTCGGGCAGGAGCACGACCCGCAGCATGTCATGGGCCTCGATGAGGCTATTCCAGGCGTCCTCGGCACGCACCAGGTCCAGGTCCGGGGCGGCCATCTCGAAGTAGCAGTGCGTCGACATGCCGCCGAAGGCGTAGAGGCCGGTGCGTCCCAACCAATAGGTCTGCTGGATCTCGGTGAGCGGGAAGGGTTCGAACCTGTGGTCCGGGTCGGGAACGGCCTGCGGCAATTCGTCGGACTGGGGGTCAGCGACACCCAGTCCGAGGTCCGCGACGACCGTCGCCGCTAGGCCCGACAGTTCCGGGGTGGCGAAGACCGCGTCCAGGGTGATGTGGACGCCGAACTCCTTGTTGACCGCAACGGCCATCGTCGTCGCCGACAGCGAGTCCCCTCCCAGGGACAGGAAGTTGTCGCCGCGCGACACCTGGGAGCACCCCAGGATCTTCTTCCAGATCTCGGCGAGGCGCTGTTCGACCTTCCCGCGGGGCAGGTCCTCCTCCTTCGCCTGGGCCGGGGCCTCGGCCAGGGACAGGCGCCGCATCCGGGCGCGGTCGAGTTTGCCGTTCCCCGTGACCGGCAGGGCATCGACCACGACGACCGTGGGCGGCACCATGTAGTGCGGCAGCAGTTCGCCGAGCCGGGATTCCCACCTGGCGTGGTCGACGCTCCAGGTGCTTGACGGTCGGCGCGCCGCCAGCAGCAGCTGCCCGGTCTCGGCCGATGGGAAGGCGCTGATCGCCTCGAACCCGCAGTCTCGGGCGGCGGCGCTCCACTCCGCGGTGTCCATCAGGCGTCCACCGCTGGCGGCGCGCCGGTCGGTCGGGGCCGCTCCCCCGTCGAGCAGGTCGACGACGAGCATCTGGATCGGGAGGTTCACCGTCGCCTCCGCCACCAGCAGCCATCCGCCGGGCGAGAGCATCGACGCGATGATGTTCAGGCAGCGGTCCACATCGTTGCCGCGGTGCAGCGAATCGAGGCAGATCACTAGGTCCCACTGAGTGTCGACGCCGAGCTGGCCCAAACCGTCCCAGTGGAACGCCGACGTCGAGACCATCGGGTTCCCGGCCGCCAGAGCATCGACTGTCTCCAGTTCCGTGGAGCGCTCGTCGGCGACGAGCACCCGTGTCCCCTCGCCCATAGCCGACAGCGACTCGATGAGGGCGGCCACCCGGCCGGGTTCGCGGGCCCCGATGACCAGCACGCTGCCCGGCACCCCGCGGGCTGCGTGCCATTCGCCGAGGAACTGGTCCATCCGCTCGTTGCGCTCGGCGACGAACGGCTGAGTGGCGGCGAGCAGCTCGGGCCGCGCACCGGGGTGGCGCAGGACGAACTCGGCGGCGGTCAGCCGTCCAGTCAGCAATGACGCCCCATCCCGGACCCAGGGTTCGAGGAACCGCTCCAGGTCCGCGATCTGCGGCGTGGGTGCCTCCTCGTGCCAGTCGAGGATAAACTCGTGCCAGCGCCGGTAGAGGCCCTGGTGCGAGGCTAAGACCTCGCGGGCGTCAAGCCCGTCGAGGATGCTGGTCAGGCAACGGCCTAGTGCCTGGCGCTGGGCGCAGATATTCTCCAGCCGCTGCGCGGCGACCTCGTTGAGCCGGGCGTGATCTCCCGCGACGGAGATGGCCACCGGTCCCGCAGGCGAGGACTGCACGAACAGCGGTTCGGAGGTCGCCGAGGGCACAACCCACGCGGCCAGCTGGGTGCTGTCGCCGTGCGGGACGGCCAGCACACAGCTCGTCGCGACCTCCGGCAGCCCGGTCAGCACCGACTCGATCTCCTCCAGTTCGATGCGGTGGCCCCGCACCTTCACCTGGTGGTCGCGGCGGCCGAGGAACTCCAGGATGCCGTCCGTCCAGAACCGGCCGTAATCACCGGTCCGGTACCACCGCTGCCCGTCAGCCTCGACGAAGCGGTCGGCGCTTTGTTCGGGGTCGCCACGGTAGCCGTTCGCGACGCCGACGCCACCGATCCACAGTTCCCCCGGAACCAGGTCTGGGCAGTCGCGTCCGGCCACATCGACCACCCGGTAAGCCTGTCCCGGGAGGGGCACGCCGTAGGGGATGGACACCCACGAGGCTGGTAGGGGACGCTCCACGCGGAACTCGTTCGACCAGATGGCGGCCTCGGTTGCCCCACCCATCGCGGTGATGGAGGCACCCGGCGCCACCCCGGCGAGCAGGTCGGGCAGGTCGAGCCCGATCCAGTCCCCCGACAGCAGCACGATGCGCAGGTCCTCCAGCGCCTGCCCGGCCCCCGCGGCCGACACGAGCAGCATGCGCAGCAGCGCGGGCACGGAGTTCCATACGGTGACCCGGTGCTCGCGGCACATCCGGATCCAGGCCTCGGCGTCCCGCCACGATTCCTGTGGTACCGCCACCGCGCAGGCTCCCGCACCGAGCATCCCGAAGATGTCGAACACCGACAGGTCGAAGTCGAAGGAGGAGACCATCAGGACCCGGTCGGTATCCACGATCCCGTTGTGGGCGACGACGGCCTCCAGGGTGTTCTGGACCGCCACGTGGCTCATCTCCACACCCTTGGGCTCGCCGGTGGAACCCGAGGTAAAGATGACGTAGGCGACATCGCCGCCGCTCACCGGGACCGGACCGGCGAGCGGTGCCGCCGCCAGAGCCCGGTCCAGGCTCAGCTCGACCCGGCCCGAATCCGCGGAGGGATGTTCGGTGAGCACGTGGCGCACCGAACCCCTCGCGTACATCCGCTCCCGCCGGGCGAGCGGCTGATCGACCCTGATCGGAACATAAGCCGCCCCCGCAGCCAGGACGCCTAAGGCGCCGACGACCTGTGGGATGCCCCGGGACAGCTCCACCGCGACCAGGTCACCAGGCCGTACCCCGTTGTCGACGAGGTGCGCGGCCACCCGCAGGGCTTGGTCAGCCAGTTGCGCGTAGCCGATGGACTCACCAGTGCCGCCGTCGACCAGGGCCGTCGCGTCCGGTGCGCGCCGAGCGTTCTCGAAGAAGGCGCCATGCATGGTGTCGTGGCTCAGTTCCAGCGGCGCCGGGGCGAGCCCGGCGCGCCGGGCTAGGGCGTCCGCCAGCGGGATCTGCAGGGGCTGGTCCCAGTCGAACCCGTCATCGCAGACCAGTTCGACGGCCTCCACGAAGCCGCGGAACATGTCTTCTAAGACGTCTGGGGAGAAGAGCTGTTCCACCGCGTCCCAGATGAGCAGCAGCCCACCGTCAACGGTGAACAGCTGGAAGTCGAGCCAGACCTGGGGGGTCTGGGAGATCATGAACCCCATGTCGCCGAGGCTGTCCCGGAACAGTGGGGAGAACAGCTCGACGCCGATGTTGCACGAGAACACCACGGGCGCCACGGTCCGCTGGCCGGGGCAGGCATGCAGTTTCTCCCGGGTAACCGCCAGACCGGAGAACGCCTGGTGGCTCATCGCCTCGTGCAGCCGCGACTGGGCCGCGGCCACCTCGGAGGCAAAGGACGTCCCCGTGCTCGTCGGCATGGTGACCAGCACCAGACTGGTGAAGTCCGCGACGACGTCCGCGAGCTCCTGGCCCGCATGGGCCCGGTTAAACAGGGGGATATTCATCGCCATCGGGTCGCCGCCGCTCCAGCGTTCGATGACCTTCGCATAGATGACCATGAGCGCCGAGGCCGCGGTGACCCGCGCCGCGGCGGCCCGGCGCTGGAAGGCCCGCCACAGCGAGGCGTCGATCCGGCGGGACCGGCGCACGAAGCGGGGTTCGTGGATGGTTTCCGGGTCCGCCGCCAGAGGCAGCTGGGGCGGGGCGGGAATGTCGTCGATGTGTTCCGCCCAGTACTGCTCGTCGGCGGCACGGTGGGGCTCCTCGGCTGCCCGCAGCGCGGCCAGGCAGGAGGCCACGTTCCAGTCCCGCGGGGCAGGGACCTCACCCTGACCGGTGTAGAGGATCGCCAGGTCGCGCAGGATGATCTGGTAGCTGGTGACGTCACAGATCAGCAGGTCAATGTCGAAATGGATGCGGGTCGCGCCGCCGGGGAGCAGGGAGAGCTGCAGCCCGGCCACCTGGCCCTTGCCGATGTCGAGCAGCCGGTGGGACAGGCGCTGCCGCATCTCCAGGAGCCGGGCCTCCACCGCCGACGGGGTCTCGCCGCGGAGGTCGTGGACCAGCAGGGCATCGTTGCCGCTGGTTTCCATGATCTGCTGGCGGCCGTCCTCGGTGA
>JAUMYR010000295.1 GCA_030528545.1 Propionibacteriaceae bacterium | reverse complement strand
GACCTGAAACCGATCCAGACCGACGACGACGGAGAGCGCTGGTGAGTCGCCGTCTGGGCCTCGGCTGCGCCGCGATGCTGGCCGCCGCCCTCGGGCTGGCGGGAGTCACGGCCCCGGCGGCCCAGGCCGATGCGGCGATCACCTCGCAGTGGTACACCGGTCCCTCCGGGATCGACGAGTTGCGAGCCCAGGGCCTCGACGGGTCCGGGGTGACGATCGCGGTGATCGACGGCAAGGCGGACCCCAACGCCCCGGAGCTGCGCGGGATCGACTACACGGTCAAGGATTTCTGCAACGAACCCCAGGACGCCGACGACCAGACCCACGCCAATAACGTCATCGCGATCCTCGCCAACCAGCACTACGGGTGGGCGCCGAAGGCAAAGATCATCAACTACGTCTCGCCGACCAAACCCGAGGCGAAGATCAACAAGCAGTGCCGCCAGTCCCGCGCCCACCGCCTCAGCTTCCTCGTCCACAAGGCCATCGACGACGGGGCCGACATCATCACGATCCAGCAGGGCGGCGAGACCGGCATCGCCTATGCCACCGCCAGGGCGAGCCAGCACGGCATCCCCGTGGTAGCCAGCGCGGGCAACACCGGGCTGGAACGCAATTCAACGTCCTCCCACAACGGCATCGTCTCGGTCGGGGCGAACGACCAGCAGGGCAAACGGGCCGCCTTCTCCAGCTGGAGCGCCGGTCTCACGATCATGGCCCCCGGCACCGGCATCAAAGTGCGCACCGCGGCCGGAGCCGTCACCGAGGAGCACGGGACGTCCTATTCGACGCCCATGGTGAGCGGCGCGCTGGCCCTGGCTAAGCAGCGCTGGCCGAAGGCCACCGGCAACCAGCTGATCGAGTCCCTCATCAAGACCGCCCAGGGCACCGGGCGCTGGGAGCAGCAGACCGGGTGGGGCAGCCTGGACGCGAAGGCCCTCGTCGCCGCTGATCCCGCCGGTTATCCCGACAAGAACCCGCTGGAAGGGAAGAACCCGGGGGTCTTCCCCTCGGCGAAGGAGATCCAGGACTACCACGACGGCCTGCTGGAGTTCAGCGCGGTCGGCGACGACCCGGAATACGTCTATCGGGGCAAGGACCAGATCATGTGCAATTCGCGGCCCGAACGCTGCGAACTGGGTACCTCCCCCCGCTTCCGCACACCCTCCCCGACACCGGCCACATCCCCGTCCCCGTCAGCATCGGGGACGGCTAGCCCCGCCCCGGCTGATGGGTCGGCCTCATCGGTCCCGATCGTCGTGGGCGCGATCGTCGTACTCCTCGCCGCGGCCGGGGCCTGGTTCATCGCCCGCCGCCGGGGCTCCTCCCCGCCACGGTGAGCCGCTAGCCGGTCAGGGACCCGAGATCACGGTGGGCACGAGTACCCTGGCCCGGATCGCTGCCGCCGCGCACGATTCCAGCCTTTCGCCAGCCTCCCGGCGCTCGATCCGCAGCCTCCACCGCTGAGTGCCGCAGGCCACCAGGATGTCGTCCCCGGCCTCGGCGGAGGTGACCGAGGCCGCGCTCCGCGGTGGCAGCTGTGCCCGGACCCAGGACTCGGCCGCCTGGCGGTCGGGGTCCAGGTGGGTGCGTCCACGGTCGTGCACCGGCCCGGCTCCCCACACGAGTCCCCGTTCGGTGAGTCGCAGCGCGGTCTCCGCGGAGCCGGGGTCTAGGCGTCCCACCACCTGCCCGGTGGGCCACAGCAGCGCCGTCGGGGCGAACCGGTGACCCCCGATGTGGCTGCATTCCCAGATCTGGTCGGGGTGGCCGTCGCAGAGCTCCCGGACGAGGGCCAGCCCGCCCTGGGCGCAGCACTGATCTCGCCGCCCGTTGGTGCACACCGTCAGGATCGGGGGATGGCGGTCGAACCGGGAGGGGCGAAGCGGCGCCCGGTGGACGTCGCTGCCGAAGAGCAGGCCGAGCAGGTCAGCCGCTTCGGCGACGGTCGTGGTGCCCAGCCATGGTT
>JAUMYR010000294.1 GCA_030528545.1 Propionibacteriaceae bacterium | reverse complement strand
AGCTGCGTCAGGTGAACGCCTATGCGCCACTGGCCGAAATATCCGACTCGGTGGCTGAACTCCCGTACTGCGGCAAGGGCCTGGCGCACGATGAGAACGACAAGATCGTCAAGGATCAAGTGCTCCGTCTCCCCCTGGGGTGGCTGCCACTCGGCGGTCGCTCCTCCCTGCACCACCTCGATGCTGCTGTCCGCCTCCTTGATGGAGAAGTGGCAAAGGTCGTACTCGTGCTCTGCCGGAAAAACCCCGCGGCCGCTCGTGAGGGCCCGGCCCTCGGGATCGTGCGCCTTGGTGTCACAGTGGCTCAACGTGCCAGACCAACGGGAGGTGTACTGTTCCCCCGCCGAGACGATGTCGTGCACATTCAGGTCATCTGGGAGTGGTGGCATCGGCGCGAGGGGCTCCGCCCGCAGGTAGAGGTGGCCCTGCCCGGTCGGTGCTCCCTCGATGAACGCATCCAAGGGATCGCGTTCGGTCATCCCCCGAAGCCGGGACAGGAAATCCTCCTCGCTGGGTGCCCGGGACAGGATCAGCTGGCGGACCTCTGGCTCGGCCAAGACCCGCTTGCCGTCGCTGGATCGCCCCCAGTAGCGACCGTCCACCATATGAGGGGCGACAGCAGAAGGCGGTAGCGACACCAGTAGCACGGCCCTGCCGTCTGGGCCTTCAACCGGATCGTGGACGATCGGCGACAGCGGGGGATTGACGGTGGTCTGGGCCACCTGAGAGATCCGGGATCGCAAGGCCTCGATGTGCTCTAGCTCAATACCCATAACCTCGTGGGACTTGTCCGTGACACCAACGATGAGCACCCCGCCATAAACCGACAAGGACGCTAGATCGCGGGCAAGTTCGAGGTTCGTGTTTTTGTTGGATGGTGGGATCATCTGCTTGAGTTCGCACCACTGGTTCTCCCCCAATAGTCCGCCCTCAGCCGCGGCAACGATGTCGTCCCACGTGGCTAGTGAGGTGAGTGGGCGCCCAGGGCCGAGATAATGCATGGGGCAATGCTAATAGGCTCGGCCCTGAGCCGGTCTCGGCTTTCTCGCCGGTATTACCCCTAGCGGGTGCTTTGGGGGCTTCCTGTTTGAAAACAGGCCTGGGTTGGTCAGGGTTTCCAGGTTGAGCGGGTTGACTCGACGGTCCGCCTTGATGGTGGCGCTTTCAAAGCATTCCTAGAAGATGATCGTGAACCTGTCGGGAAATGTCTTGCTATCCAGAACACTCAATGCTTTGAGCGACGGTGGTAAGCGCCAACGGCTCTTGGGCCTTCCGGGCCACCGTGACCAGGGCCGCGGCGCCCCGGTTCAGAATGCCGACTTGTAGGCCTCGACGCTGACGGGTTTCTCGTTGCGGTAATGCACCACCAGCACCTCGGCGGTGAGCATCGGCCGCGGCTCCACCCCGGCGCCCGACTGCATCGCGGGCAGCACCGGGCGGTGGCCGCACATCGCGACGACCTCGGTCGACTTCTTCGCCAGCCGGGCGACGTATTTGCCGACGTCGCCTTCGCGTCCCTCGGCCTCCTCCTCGCTCAGCAGCGCCACCTTCTCCAGCCGGACGCCGTGCTCCTCGCAGAACGGCTGCACGGTGAGGACGCACCGCTTCGACGACGACGTCACCACCCGGGTCACGCCGTAGGCGGCCAGCAGGTCCACCAGCCGGGCGCTCTGCCGCCGCCCGCGCGCGCTGATCGTCCGGTTCTGGTCGGGGCCGGTCCAGTGCTTACGGTCCATCGCCTTCGCGTGCCGCACGATCAGCAGGGCCCGCGTCGTGCCGTTGCGGGCCAGCGCCTCGTCCAGCACCCGCACCTCGTCGGCATAGGACATCTTCTGCCGCGCCTCGTCCAGGTCGAACCATTTCACCTTGTCAACCTCGCCGTCGGGGCGGCGGGGACGCTGACCCAGGAACTGCCCGACCCAGAAATAGACCACCTTCGGGCCCTTCGGGACGCGGTAACGCACCGGCTC
>JAUMYR010000293.1 GCA_030528545.1 Propionibacteriaceae bacterium | reverse complement strand
CGGCGAGCAGCTGGCCCACGCTCACGCTATCCCCGCTGCGATGGGGCTGCACCGATACCACCTGGCGCAGGGTCTCGGGCAGCGCGGGAGCGCTGGGTGCGCGGCCCGCCCCGTCCGGGGACGAGCCGGGCCGCTGACCCTCACCGGCGGCGATCGGGCTCACCCCCACCGTGGCGGCTTCTTTCAGTTGCGCCGGGAACTGGGCCGCCTGGCGGGCCGGACGCAGCTCAACGGGGGCCGTGATGAGCGGCTCCTTGGTCGCGTTGGCGATGGCCGCCGGGTCGGGCGCGGGGTTCAGCCACGCCATCGCGAGCACCCCGGCGAGGAGGCCTGCCAAGACGCCGCCCAGCGTCCAGCCGATGGTCCGGTATCGCCCCGTCATCGTTGCCCTATCCCCTGCTCATCCGCGGGCACCTCACTCAGAAGCCGTTCTCGCTCAGCAGAGTTCTCGCCGCGGCCACGCGCTCGTCGACAATCTTCTTGATCTCCACGAGTTCACCCTGGTATTGCGCGATGGCGAGCTCCTGATAGGTCGCCACGAGATCGCCGGCTCGCTGGGCGAAATCGAGTTCGTCAGAACAGGTTGCCTCGGCGACGAAAGCCTTCGTCCGTTCCTCAGGGCCAGCCATCGGGTCGACCTTCACCCCGCCCAGGGTCTCCTCCTCAATCTGGTATCCCTTTGCCCTCAGGCATTGAGCACGTTTGGCGACCAGTTCTTTGAACCGCCGGTCCGAGATAGCCCGGTGGAAGGATTCCAGGCCGATCTCGGGCAGGCGGTTGAACTGTTCGTCGGGTCCGATCTCGCTGAGATCGATCACTCCCGTGGCAAGGTAGGCCGAGTCGTTCACGCACTGGCTGACTTTCTCCGTGGGAGCATCGAGCCCCTCGACGATGCTGTATTGGGTCATGACTGGGCTGTCGGTAGCGACAAACTTCGCGTTCCAGCGGCCGATGAGCCAGCGGTTCGGCTGAGGAGGGGCGGCCAGGTCACGCCGGATGGCCGCCGCGACGCCCGGGGGAATCGCCTGCTGCCCGGTGATACACCTGGCCATCGCCACCCGGCTCGCCGCTCTCACCAGACGGGTGTCTTCCCCGGACATGGCGTAGGAATCCAGCGGCAGCGCCATCGTCGCCGAGTCCCAGTCGAGTTTCGCTTTACCGGTGATGGGCGGGAGCGTCTTATCAGCCGAGGCCCCGGTATCGGGGGCGCATGCCAGCATCATGGACAGCACACAGCCGATCCCGGCGTAAACAAGCGTCCGACCCCTCATCGACTTCACCGCCGCTAGATCAACCGTTAGAAATCATGCTGCTGATCGCGTCATTCTGCCAATAGCCCAGCTGACCGATGTTCCTCCTAGCGGACACAGTCAATCTCCAGCCAGCGAAGTTGGCGTGTTGCCAGAAGGACTGAACGCCGTCTGAATTGTTCATGATCGAAGAGATCTTGTCGTTGAAACCATAGCTACCGAGATTGTAATAGTATTTGCAAATACCGTATGGCGCAGTTATTTTTGCCCCTCTGTAATAAGCGTGCTCCCAGACACACATCGGACCCGCACATGGAGGGACTGCTGATTGAGGCTCCGTCGCATGAGCCCCTGCCTCCGTAGCAAGGCCTCCCCCAACGATCAGCGCTGCGATAGCCGCCAAAACCCTGGCCTTTTGCTTCATCACCATACACCCCTTCTCAGGCATTTGACGACTTTGGAACGCCAGCAGGACGACTGCGTCCGCGGTCAGGCTAACACGCGGCTGAGCGGCACACGCCGAAACCTGGGAACTGTGACGAAACCGACGCAAGGGGCGAGCAGGACGCACGGGTATTGTGCCGATCGGTCCCCCATCCCCATGCTCGCTTCGGCTCTGCCCGGACCGGGAGTGTTCGGGATCAGGATTCCCGCCCGGCCGCCCGGCCCGCGAGAGGGCGGCCGCGGGTCAGCAGGGCCTCACCGGGATGACGCAGGCAGGCATTCCACCAGCATGGGATT
>JAUMYR010000044.1:17214-19838 GCA_030528545.1 Propionibacteriaceae bacterium | reverse complement strand
ACGATGCGGCGATCAAGCGGGCCGGAGGCATCGATGTCCAGATCCTGGGGATCGGCTCCAACGGCCACATCGGTTTCAACGAACCGGCTTCTTCGCTGGCTTCCCGGACCAGGGTCAAGACCCTGACCACCCAGACCCGGGAGGACAATGCCCGCTTCTTCGATTCCCTGGATGAGGTCCCCACCCACTGCGTGACTCAGGGCCTGGGCACCATCATGGAATCGAGGATGGCGGTGCTGGTCGCTTCGGGGGAGCACAAGGCGGACGCCATCGCTGCGATGGTCGAAGGCCCAGTCTCGGCGATGTGCCCGGCCTCGGTGCTGCAATTCCACCCGCGGGTGGTGGTCTTCCTCGACGAGGAGGCGGCGAGCAAACTCACCCTGTCCGGCTATTTCAAGATGGTCGCGCAGAACCGGATCTGATGCCGTTTCGTGGCAGTGCCGCGGGCTGAAACCGGCACTGCCACGAAACCGGGGCGCGCCGAGTACCCGAGACCAGGTAGTCTTGGCTGACCAGTTAGTGACAACAAGGAGTGCGCTGTGCCTATCGGCAAGGTTCGGTTCTACGACGCGGACAAGGGCTTTGGTTTCTTGACCAAAGAGGATGGCGGTGACGTCTTCGTCCGTGCCAATGTGCTTCCTGCTGGCGTGACCACGCTCAAGCCCGGCCAGAAGGTCGAGTTCGGTGTTGTCGAGGGGCGTAAGGGGGAGCAGGCGCTGCATGTGCGCCTGATCGAGGCGCCGCCGTCGCTGGCGAAGGCGTCCCGGAAGAAGCCCATGGAGATGGCGGTCCTCATTGAGGATCTCATCAATCTGCTGGACGGTCTCGGTAACGGTTATAAGCACAACCGTCACCCCGATTCGCGCAACGCCCGTAAGGTCGCCACCATGTTGCGGGCTGTCGCCGACGAGCTCGAACTGTGAGTCCGGCACTGAAACTGGACGCGGTCACGGCCGCCGCCGTGGACCTCGCGCTAGAAGCGGCGAAGGACTATGCCGACGACCTCGGCGTCGGTGAACACCTCGGGGTGGTCGCCGAAGGCGATCGCGTGGTCACCCACTCCTTCGCATGCACCCACCCCGGTTACCCGGGCTGGCATTGGGCCGTCACCCTGGTGCGCGCGGCTCGGGCTAAGGTCCCAACGGTGAACGAGGTCGCGCTGCTGCCAGGCGGCGGAGCGCTACTCGCCCCTGCCTGGGTTCCCTGGTCGGACCGGATCGGTCCAGGAGACATCGCTCCAGGCACCCTCATGCCGACCCCCGACAACGACCCCAGGCTCGAACCCGGTTACACAGCCGCTGACATGCCGGCGGACGCCGACCCCATGGAGTGGAGTCAGATGCGCACGCTGGTCGCCGAACTGGGATTGGGCCGCGAGCGCGTGCTGTCGGGTTATGGGCGGGACCAGGCGGTGGAGCGGTGGCTCAAGGGCGCGCCGGGGGCCGACAACGCCTCCAGCGAACAGGCTCCGGGGGAGTGCAATAGCTGCGGTTACTTCGTGGCCCTGCGCGGCGCTCTGGGAGTCCAGTTCGGTGTCTGCACCAACGAGTATTCCCCAGCTGACGCACACGTGGTGAGCAGGGGACATGGCTGCGGCGGGCATTCCGATATCGTTGCCGAGCAACGCGGAGCTGAGATGAAGGCGCCGGTTTATGACACCATCGGGATCGACGAACAGCTCTTCGACTGAACCGCTAGCTCTGGCGCCGGCGTCGGCGCCAGAGACAGAAACCGGTCCCGATCAGGCCAAGACAGATCCCTGAGACCCCGGTCCATAGCCACGGTGAACCGGTGCCCCACACCGCGGTCGCGACCACCCAGGCCAGCGTGCCCAGGATGCTGACGATGACCCCGTCCTCGTCGACGGGGCGCACGGGGGCTTGCACGAACCGATATCCGGCCTGGTGCGGGGTCGGGGTGGTGGGCATGACCACATTCTAGGTCCTCCCGACGTGGCGTTTTCCCAGTTCCCGGGCGCGTCATTAGGCTGAAGCCGACAACTCGGAGGTGAAGGTGCACGGGGGACGATCCGCCGCCCAGGAAGCCGATCGGCAGGCGGCGCTCGCTGAGGAACTGGAACGCGCCGCTTGCGAGGCACGCCAGGCAGCGTCCCGGTATCGGGTAGCTGCCAGGGCCGAGGCCAAGACCGCCGCGGTACTGTCGCCGCTGGCCGCCAGCGGATACTACCTGCTCACCGACCGGCTCTGGCCCGGCACCAGGCGCGGCAATGTCGACCTGACCCTGGTCGGGCCCGGCGGGGTGTTCATCGTCGATACCAAGGCCTGGAAAGAAGTGACGATCTCCGGCGGGCGCATCTATCGGGGCGAGGCCGACGTCACCGATGAGCTCGACGGGTTGCGCGACCTGTGCGATCTCACCCGGGCAGACCTGGCCGAGGCCGGGCTTGCCCCGGGGGAAGTGAGAGTGGTCGTCGTGCTCGCCGGGAGGAGAGGCCTCCGGGCTCACATCGGCGAGATCGCCGTCGTCGGTGAAGCAGACGTGCGGGCCTTCGTGTCGGGTCATGGCACCCGGTTGCCAACCTCGCTGGTGGACGCGGTGTTGAGGAGGGCGACCACGCTATTCCGCGAGATACCCGGGCTGGGGGTGGCACCCCAGCCGGCCGA
>JAUMYR010000044.1:14200-17114 GCA_030528545.1 Propionibacteriaceae bacterium | reverse complement strand
GAGAGCTGTTTCAGCCGGGCCTGGCTGGAGGCGGGGCGCGGCGGAACGCTGGAGCGCCTGCGTCCCGAGGTGGGATACTGGCGCGACGAGATCGAGCGGGTCATCAAGGGACGCGGCATCGACAGCTTCGAAGAGTACCAGGCGCTCGCCCGTACCGGCAGGCGGACCCAGCTGAGCCCCGCCGCGCGCCGGGAGGTCTGGGCGCTGTACGAGGCCTATACCCGCAGGCTCGGTGAGGCCGGGGTGCACGACTTCGCCGATGTCATCACGATGGCCCACCGGGAGCTGACCAGGCGACCGCTGGAGCCGGGATACGCCGCCGTCATCGTCGACGAGGCCCAGGACCTGTCGTGTGCCATGGTGCGGCTGCTGCACTCGCTGGTGGGCGACGGGCCAAATGGCCTGACCCTGATCGGGGACGGGCAGCAGACGATCTATCCCGGCGGGTACACGCTCGCCGAGGCGGGGATCAGCGTCGCCGGGCGGGCCAGCGTCCTCGACATCAACTACCGCAACACCGTCGAGATCGCCACCTTCGCGAGCGAGGCCATCGCGGGGGACGAGTTCTCTGACCTGGAGGGCGCCCGGAGCAAGGGTGACAAACCGGTGAGAATCCTCCGGCGGGGTGCCGAGCCTCTCGTGGTGCGGGTGAGCGGTGAGGCCGAGCGCTACCGGGAACTGGTGTCCCAGCTGCGGCGGCTCCACGCCGAAGGGGTACCGGTCGCTGACATCGGCGTATTGTGCGCGACCAATAAGGCGGCACAGTCCAGCGCCGCCGCTCTGCGCCAGGCCGGTTTCCCCGTGATCGCCCTGGAGCGTTACGACGGACGCGAACATTCCGGCGTTAAGGTCGGCACCGTGAAGAGGGCGAAGGGGCTGGAGTTCGCCCACGTCCTGCTGCCGCAGGCCAGGTCGTCGCTGCTTGCCGGGACGCAGCCTCCGGACGATCCGGCCGAACGTGAACGCTGGGAGCTGGACCGGCGGGAGCTCTACGTGGCGATGACCCGGGCCCGCAGCGGTCTATGGCTGGCTGTTGACCGCGGCTCGCTGAACCCCGCCAGGACCTGACTGCCCGGGCCTGCCGCCGCCAGGACGCGCCGGTCTCACGGGCCGGCGCGGGATCGTCCCGGTCAGCCGAGCCAGGTGTGGCGGGGCCCGAATGGCGGCGGCTGTCCATTTGGGGAGGCGAGTACAATTCAGGTGCCTTCGACCCCTACGATGTCGGGCATGGTCACTCACTCCCCTAAGGCTTCCCGCGCGCCCAAACCCGGCGCTGAGCAGGCAAGCCGCCCCAGCGCACTCGATCAGTGGTTCGGTATCAGCAAGCGGCAGTCGACGATCGGTCAGGAGGTCCGCGGCGGCCTCGTCACCTTCTTCGCGATGGCCTATATCATCGCTCTCAACCCACTCATCATCGGCACCGCGACCGATAAGAACGGCAACCTCATCAGCGGCATGCCGAAGTTCACCGACGCGGCGATGACCCAGGTGGACTCCGCCGCCGTGTCCGCCTCAATCGGCATGGTAGCCGCCGCGACCGCTCTCGTCGCGGGCGTGGTGACCATCCTGATGGGCGTCGTCGGCCGCTTCCCCGTCGGCTTGGCGACCGGTCTTGGGCTCAACGCCCTCGTGGCCTACGCGATCGCTCCCCAGATGACCTGGCCCCAGGCGATGGGCCTGGTGGTCTGGGAAGGCGTCCTCATCACCATCTTGGTGCTCACCGGGTTCCGCACCGCCGTGTTCAAGGCGGTCCCGACCGCGCTACGCACCGCGATCAGCGTCGGCATCGGCCTGTTCATCGCCTTCGTCGGCCTGATGAACGCTGGCGTCGTCCGCAAACCCGCCGGGGCGACCCCGGTCGAGCTCGGGGTCAACGGCTCTTTGGTGGGCTGGCCCATCTTCATCTACTTCTTCGGGATCTGCTTGCTGATCGGGCTGTACGTCAAGAAGGTCAAGGGAGCGATGCTCATCTCGATCATCGCCTCGACCGTGCTCGCGATCATCATCGAAGCAGTGGCCAAGGTCGGCCCGAATATCCCCGGTGGCGACAACCCGACCGGCTGGGCGCTCAACGTTCCGGCTCTGAGCGACTTCCACCTGCCCAACCTCGGCCTGCTGTTCCGGGTCGACCTGTTCGGGGCATTCTTCCCCGACGGCCAGTTCTCGCTCACGGTCTTCATCGGCCTGCTGGTGCTGGTGTTCTCGCTGCTGCTCGCCGACTTCTTCGACACCATGGGCACCGTGGTGGCAGTCGGGAGCGAGGGCAACCTGCTGGACGCTAAGGGCAACCCTCCACGGCTCAAGGAGATCCTGCTGGTCGACTCCTTCGCCGCGGCGGCCGGTGGCCTGGGCTCGGTCTCGTCCAACACCTGCTATATCGAATCCACCGCAGGGGTGGGGGAGGGAGCCCGCACCGGCCTGGCCTCCGTCGTGACTGGCCTGGGTTTCCTGCTGGCGATCTTCTTCGCCCCGATCATCAACATGGTTCCGAGTGAGGCGGCCTCCCCGGTGCTGGTCTTTGTGGGTTACCTCATGATCAGCCAGGTCGTCGACGTGGACTGGGACGATGTCGAGCACGGCATCCCCGCCTTCTTGACCATCATCTTGATGCCGTTCACCTATTCGATCACGGTCGGCATCGGCGCTGGGTTCCTGGCCTATGTATTCATCGCGGTGGTCCGCGGCCACGCCAAACGGATTCACCCGCTGATGTATGTGGTGGCGGCCATGTTCGTCGTCTACTTCGTGCAGGGTCCGATTCTGTCCTTGCTGAAGTAGCAGCGTTCTTTCCGGATGTGCTCACCTCACCGGCCAGAGGGTGAGCACATCCGTGTTTGCGCGCTGGGCGGTGTTTCAGCCGCGGTCCCAGACAACGACAAGATCGGGCTTTGGGCGTCCCGCAGCCAGGGCAGCG
>JAUMYR010000044.1:8076-14100 GCA_030528545.1 Propionibacteriaceae bacterium | reverse complement strand
CCGCCTGCCCATGGGCCAGCTCGGCGAGCCACACGCACAGGATCTCCCACGCGGGTCCGAGACGCTCTGGTGGGCAGAAACGGCCCGCGAGCAGCGCATCCACATCGGCTCCGCACGGGCGACCCGGGTCGACGATCAGCTTCTCGTCGCGTTTGAACACCGGCCCAAGCCAGCCCAGCAAACCCGGACGCTGGGGGCGTGCCGGGGGTGGGAATGCGGACGCCGCCACGGTCCGCAGCCGCGCGGCCAGACTGGGGGCCGCGCCGAAGATGTCTCGCACCTCGTCGATACCGAGGACGAATCCACGAAGCATCGCCATGACACTACGGTAGGGCGGTTTGCCCGGGCGCGTAGCATGTTGGAGTGAATCCCCGGGCCCGTCGTCTCGTCGTGAGCAGTGTGCTGGTGGTGTTGATCGCCCTGGTCGCGGTCGGTGCGATGCTGTCCTAGGCTAAGGACACGATGTTGAGACGAGTATTTGCCCTGGGCATGATGGCCCTGGTTCTTTTCCTGGCTCCGGGGATCGTCCACGCCGAGCCCATTAGCGTGAGCAGCGGAGTGAAGGTTACGGGCATGGCACCCGACGCCTCTCGTCGCGTCTACTGGGTCAGCGATGCCGCAGGAGGCGAGGTCCAGGCGATCAGCGCGTCGGGGGAGACCCTCGGCAAGGTGACCTATAAGACCAAGACAGCATCGGTGCAGGCCCTATCGCTGTCGCGTGGTTCGCTATGGGTCGGCGATTTCGCTCCGGGGGAGAATCTCAGGCTGATCCAGCTCAACTCGCTGGCCTATGGGCCTACCACTACCCAGGTCTGGCAGCTGGCACTCCCGGCCGGTGCCGACGCCGCGCGAGCACTGATGGTGAGCCCCAAGGGCAATGTCTACATCGCCACCGATGGATCCAAGCCGGGCATCTACCGGGCGTCCTCGCCGCTGAAGCCCCGCGCCGTGAACAAGCTCACCCGGGTCGCGGATGCCCCTGCGGGCGTCACCGATGGCGCGTTCTTGTCCGATGGCAATTCGATAGCGCTGCGCACCAACGAGCAGGTCATCGTGATGGACGCCTTCCGGTGGACGACCACCGCCTCGGCCTATATGACGCCACAGCCCGAGGGGCAAGCCATCTCGTTGAGCCTCGACGGGGGTTCCCTGCTGCTGGCCGATGGCCCAAACCTGGTCTCAATGCCGATCCCGACCGGCATCGATAGCAACCGCCCCACGCCGCAGCCGACCCCATCATCGAGTGCCGAACCCTCACCGGGTTCACCAGAGCCTACGGCCAGCCCCGTCGAATCTTCCGAGAAACCCTCCTTGGCTGGCACCTATACCGCTCTCGGGATCGCCCTGGGAGTGTCCTTGCTCGCCGGGCTGGTCGTCGCCATCAAGCGGTGATCCGCTCCAGCACATAGTCGAGGCAGGCGCACAGCGCACCAACATCGCCAGGATCCACGGAGGCATAGGCCGCGACCCGGATCTGGTTGCGGGCCAGGCCCCGGTACGGCTCGATATCCACGATCCCGTTGTCCCGCAGCGTCGCCGCCAGGGCGGCGGCGTCCACCTCAGGAACGAAATCGATGGTCGCCACCACCGGGCTGCGATGCTCGGGGGAGACGAAGGGGGCAGCGAGCGGGTTGGCCTGGGCCCACTCATACAGCAGGCCGGTCGATTCGCGGCAGCGTCGCTCGGCGAAGCCGAGGCCGCCGTGGTCCAGCAGCCAGTTGATCTGGTCCTCAAGCAGCAGCAGGGTCGCCAGGGCCGGGGTGTTGAGGGTCTGGTGCTGGCGGGAGTTCGAGACCGCGACGCTGAAGTCCAGCGACTCGGGAATCCAGCGCCCGGATTCCTTGATCCGTGCGGCCCTCTCGATCGCGGCCGGGGAGACCAGCGCGAGCCAGAGCCCCCCATCGGAGCTGAAGTTTTTCTGGGGGGCGAAGTAGTAGACGTCGCACTCGCAGACATCGACTGGCATGGCTCCAGCGGCCGAGGTGGCGTCAATCAGCATGAGGGCGTTCTCGGCCAGTCTCCTCACCGGCATGGCAGCACCGGTGGAGGTCTCATTGTGAGCCCATGCGTAAGCGTCGGCGTCGCCGGTGATGCTGGGGAAGGTGGCGCTCCCGGCGGGGACCTCGGTGATCGACGGCGCCACCAGGTGGGGTGCCCGGGCGGAGGCCTTGGCGAACTTGCGGGTGAACTCGCCATACACGCCGTGGGCCGACCGGTTTTCGATCAGTGAGGACACGGCGACATCCCAGAACAGCGTCGAGCCGCCGTTGCCCAGCACCACCTCGTACCCATCGGGCAGACCGTACAGTTCAGCCAGGCCCTGCTGGATGTCGCAGACGAGCTGGCGCACCGGAGCCTGGCGGTGCGAGGTTCCGAGCAGGTCGGATCGCATCCCCAAGTACTCCAAGGCTCCTGGGCGGATCTTCGCTGGCCCGGAGCCGAAGCGTCCGTCGGCGGGCAATAGTTCGGCGGGAATGCGCAGACTCATGGCGTCATTGTGTCATCCCGGCCCTGGTCAACGCGCGCTACCATTGCGCAAAATCACTTGTAACGTCGTTTCGTCGGTATCTTGTGGTTTGATTAGAGACATGCCGCAGATGTTCCGTTTCGAACGAGTGCTGACCCCCCGGGGAGTGTTGGCCGCAGCCGAGATTGAGGTCGATGAGGGACGGATCGTCGCGGTGCGGGAGTGTCAGCGTCCACACGAAGGGTTCGCCGGGTTGTGGGCCGTGCCGGGCTATGTCGATACCCACTGTCATGGCGGTGCGGGGGTCGATTTCGCTGATCCGGACGCAGAAGCGGTGGCCGGGGCCATCGCCTACCATCGCGGTCAGGGATCGACATCCATCATCGCGAGCACGGTGACCGAGCCGCTGGATGTTCTCATCGATCAGGTGAAACGCCTGCGTCCCTTGGTGGAGTCGGGGGAACTCGCCGGTATCCACCTGGAGGGCCCGTTCCTCGCCGAGGCTAAGAAAGGTGCGCACGAGGCATCGCTGCTTCGGCCACCCCGCCAAGACTACGTTGCGCCGCTGATCGAGGCCGGCGGTGGGACCGTCAGGATGGTGACGCTCGCCCCTGAGCTGGAACATGGCATGGACTCCATCCGGAAGTTCATCGATGGCGGGGTAAAGGTGGCCTTCGGCCATTCGGACGCCGACGCCGCGACCGCCAGGCGCAGCATCGAGGCGGGGGCTTGCATCGCCACACACCTGTTCAACGCCATGCGGGGTATTCATCACCGCGAGCCCGGCCCGGTGCCGGAACTGCTGCGCGATCCCCGCGTGATGGTGGAATTGGTCTGTGACGGCGTGCACCTGCACCCCAGTGTGATCGCGATGGCGATGGACGCAGCAGGGCCCGAGAGAGTGGCGTTGGTGACCGATGCGATGAGCGCCACGGGACAGCCGGATGGGGACTACGTGCTAGGAGCGTTGAGGGTCGAGGTGAAGGCCGGGGTCGCTCGTCTGGTGACCGAGGACGGTCGGCCCGGATCGATCGCCGGCTCCACTCTGACGATGGCGAAGGCCGTCGAGTTCGTGGTGGGGACGGTGGGGCGCAGCCTCCCCGAGGCCGCGGTCATGGCATCGACGACACCGGCGGCGTGGCACGGGTTGAAGGACGTCGGCACGCTTGAGCCCGGGAAGTATGCTGACGTCTGTCTGGTCGATGACCAGGGCGTCCTACATGGGGTTTTACGGCGCGGTGAATGGATTCGGGAGGTGTAGGGGCCATGAGCGACCTCATTGACACAACGGAGATGTACCTGCGGACGCTGTACGAGCTGCTGGAGGAGGGCGTGCCGCTGATGCGGGCGCGGATCGCGGAACGGTTGCACCAGAGCGGGCCGACCGTTTCTCAGACGGTTGCCCGGATGGAGCGCGACGGGCTGCTCACGGTGCACGAGGACCGGCACATCGAACTGAGCGAGGTAGGTTTCGAACTTGCCGAGAACGTCATGCGCAAACACCGGCTCGCCGAGCGGCTGCTGACCGATGTCATCGGGCTGGAGTGGCCTTTGGTACACGAGGAAGCGTGCCGGTGGGAGCACGTCATCTCCGAAGCCGTGGAACACCGGCTGCTGGACATCCTCGGCGAACCGACCCGTTCCCCCTACGGTAACCCGATCCCCGGCCTCGACCGGCTTGGCGCAGCGGCGTCCGAGGAAGATTTCCGTGCCGGTTCCTCGCCTCTGGTGGAGGTACTCGGAGATGAGGAGATCCAGGTCGAGATCGTGCGGATCGGTGAGAGCGTGCAGAGCCCGGCCACCCTCAAGGTACTAAACGAGGTGGGCGCCACCCCCGGCACGGCCATCACGGTCCGTGCGCTGGACCGCTGGATCACGGTGAGCGGCCCACACGGTGACGGCGAACTCGATTACGTGGCCGCGGAGAAACTATTCGTGCGGATCAGGTGAGTGTGGCGAGAGAATCCCGTGGCGAACCGACCGGGCTCATTCGAGGCACTGTTGACTCGTTCTTTCTCGGGCCGCCAAAACCCATATCGGTGGTTGGCCCGGGCGGTCTCTGCTAGCGCTCAGCTCGTGCTCGATATCGCCTGCGGTGCCGGAGCTGTCAGCCGGGAGTTGCACCGCCCCAGCCGGATGGTGATCGGTCTCGATCTCTCCGCGGAAGAGATCGCTTTGGCTTCGGAACGCAGCATGGGGCCCTGGGTTCAGGCAGATGGGCGCCAGCTGCCTTTCCCCGACCAGACTTTTGACGCGGTCACGACGTCCATGGGACTGGCCGTGATCCAGCCGACCGTTGATCTGCTATCGGAGGTCTCGCGGGTCCTCAAACCGGGCGGTCTCTTCGTTGCCCTGTTGCCCTCCATGTTCACCCGAGACGCGGGCGACCTGGCTTTAGCCGCCCAGTTGTCGTGGCAGCTACGCTCGCCGCTGCGCTTGCCGGGTTCGTTACGGCCCAGCCCCGCCGGGGTCTGGTCCGCGGTGGGACTGACCAAAGTCGAGGATGCCCGCGAACACTATGGCTATCGGATCGCTTCCAGCCGGGACGCGATGCGGCTCCTGGACGCGCTGGAACTGTCCGAGGTCCCGACCGCTCGCGTCGAGCAGGCGCTTCGTTTCCTCACCGAACGGGTCTCCGATGACGGCGAGATCGAGTTCGGTATCCCGCTGCGGCGCATCGTCGCGGTGAGGTGAGACCCTCCCAGTGGTCAGTGCGAGCCCTCGGCGGGGGGCATGGCGCAGTGACTAGGTGGCGGGCTAATTGAGCAGGAGGCCAGCCGTGGGCGGGGCTCCGGACAGATTCTTGCCCCGCGGGTGGGATCGGTCAGGAATACCCTTGCCCGGATGATGGTTGAATGGGGGAGAACAGAATCGTCCGATAAGAAGAGAGACCCCATGGCACCCATTGCTTTGAACCCCGAGAACTTCAAGTCCACCATCGACGACAACGACGTGGTGATCATCGACTTCTGGGCCGGTTGGTGCGGTCCCTGCATGCGTTTCGGCCCGATCTTCGATGCTGCCGCAGAGAAGCACACCGATGTGGTCTTCGCCAAGGTCGACACCGAAGACCAGCGCGACATCGCGGCGGCGCTGCAGATCCAGTCCATCCCGACCCTCATGGCGTTCCGCGCTGGGCATCTGGTCTACCGTGAAGCTGGGGCCCTGTCGGCCAAGCAGCTCGACCAACTGCTCGATCAGGTGAAGGTCCTCGACGTTGACGAGCTCAAGAAACAGGCAGCCGGGCAGCAGGGCTGATAAGAGCGCCCATCGGCTGACGGGGTGGCCCTATCGGTTGTGATGGTGCCACCCCGTCGCCTTGAGCGTGGCGGAGCCCAGGCGGGACACTTCCGATCGCAGCTGGGCAGGGAGGTCGCGGACGCTGAAAGCCCGCGTTGGCCGGGCCTTCTTCTGAGGCGGACGCGCCCAGGAAGGGGCCCGAGTTCGCCTGAGACGCCAAAGTGGCTATCCTTACGACGTTGGCCCCGTAGCTCAGAGGATAGAGCAGAGGTTTCCTAAACCTTGTGTCGGAGGTTCGAATCCTCCCGGGGTCGCTG
>JAUMYR010000044.1:1213-7976 GCA_030528545.1 Propionibacteriaceae bacterium | reverse complement strand
CGGGAGACATCCGGTGGGCTGGTCCCCGAGCTAGGGCTTAGGGGAGGCAGGCCGCGACCGGTCAGCGACAGTGATGATCGCGCCGGGACAGGCGGCCATAGTGTCTAGGGAGCCGAACCGGCCTGGGGCCTGGAATGACGCGCCCGGCCAGGGAAAAGCTGCCGCCGCGGAGCCGCCCGTAAGGGTCTGTGGCGTTCGGAGTCTCGCTACCGGCGTCGTGTCGATCTCGCGGCCGCGGGCTGAGATAAGGGCTCGCTAGTCTGTGAACTGAGCGAACTCACATGGTCCGGTACGGGGCGAGCGACAAGGAGGCCGAATGGATATTCCACAGGTGCCTGGCTGGGACGAGTACTTCTTAGGAATCGCGACCGCGGTGGCGACCCGCGCGAAGTGCACCAGACGCCGGGTCGGTGCGGTCCTGGTGCTGGACAGGAGGATCATCGCGACCGGCTATAACGGTGCTGCGCCAGGCGAACCTGACTGCCTGGAGGGGGCCTGCCCCCGCGGCAGGCTCTCCTATGACCAGGTTCCCGGGCTCGGTGACTATGACCGCCCCGGGACCCCGGGCTTCTGCATCGCGATTCATGCCGAGGTCAATGCGTTGCTGTTCGCGATCCGTGACACCAGGGGAGCCACCGCCTATATCACCGATCAGCCGTGCCCGGGGTGCCGGAAGGCCCTCGCCGCGGCGGGAATCGTCCGGGCCGTGTGGCCAAATGGTGAGTACGATCGGGCCGGGTTGCTGACCTGGTGAACCGAAACTAGCGGATTCCTAGCGGGAAAGCCTCGCGAAGGGCACACTGGACAGGTGAGTTGGAGCGTTGAATCGAGGATGGAACATGAGTGATGCTGGGCTGGTGGCGGCGCAGGGCAAGATGCGGCAGGCCGGGGTCGCGGACAGCGCGGTGGAAGTCTTCTCTCACTTCTATCGCCAGCTGGAATCCGGTGCCACCGGGGTCATCCCAGAGGACACGATCTCGCCGCTGACGGATCCGCCGATGCTGGCCGATGTCGATATCGAACCCGAGCTCGCGCGGGAGGCGATCGGTAAGACCGTCATCATCAAGCTCAATGGGGGGCTGGGTACCTCCATGGGACTCGACAAGGCCAAGACCTTGCTGGAGGTGCGTGACGGCAAGAGTTTCTTGGACCTCATCGTCACCCAGGTTCTCGCCGCGCGTGAAGCCTATGGTGCGAGGCTGCCGCTCCTGCTGATGAACTCGTTCCGGACCCGTGAGGATTCGCTGGAGGTGCTCCGGCGCTACCCCGAGCTCGTGGTGGAGGAGTTGCCGCTCGACTTCTTGCAGAACCAGGAACCGAAGCTGCGCGCCGATGACCTTTATCCGGTGGAGTGGCCGCAAGATCCAAGCCTCGAATGGTGCCCTCCCGGACACGGCGATCTTTACACGGCGCTGTGGGGATCGGGAATCCTGGACGCGCTGATCGGGCGGGGTTTCGGCTACGCCTGCGTCTCGAACGGAGACAATCTGGGCGCGGCCCCCGACGCCACCATCGCCGGATGGTTCGCGGCCTCGGGCGCTCCCTATGCCGCCGAAGTGTGCCGGCGCACCATCAACGACAAGAAGGGCGGACATCTGGCGATCCGTAAGGCGGACGGGCAGCTCATCCTGCGCGATACCGCGCAGACGGCTCCGGACGAGATGGACTACTTCACAGACGAACACCGCCACCCCTATTTCCACACCAATAACCTGTGGTTCGACCTGGTGCGCCTGCGGGACATCCTGACCGAACGCCACGGGGTGTTGGGCCTTCCGCTGATCCGCAACGAGAAGACGGTCGATCCGGCCGACCCCACCTCGACCAGGGTCGTGCAGATCGAGAGCGCGATGGGTGCCGCGATTGAGGTGTTCCCGGGGGCGACCGCGATCTGTGTCGGGCGCGACCGGTTCCAGCCGGTCAAGACGACCAACGAGTTGCTGCTGTTGCGCTCGGACGTCTACTCCCTCGGGCAGGACGGGCGGCTGGTAGCAGCCTGCGCTGTTAGCCCTGAGATCAGTCTCTCCGGGTGCTACAAGACAATGCAGGACTTCGACAGGCGCATTCCGTCGGCCCCATCGCTCCGGGAGGCGACATCCCTCACTGTTCGTGGCGACTGGAGCTTCGGCCGTGGAGTGATCGTGAGGGGTAGCGTGAGCCTGCCAGACCAGGGGGCGCCCTCGGTGATACCGGATGGTGCGGTCCTTGAAGGCTGACCCGGTGGTATTCGCCCTGACCGGTGAGCACCATCCCCGCTCACCGGGTCGGCTGGTGGACCGGCTTGAGGCCTGTGGCTGGACGCGGCCCCGGCTCAGCTCCTTCGTGGCGGAACGGGTCGCGTCCGGTCAGCCCTGGCCGGTGCCGGTGCCCGGCGACCTGGTCGAGAACGGGTATGCGCGGCTGAGCGCCGAGATCACCGACGCCCGGACCGAACTGGGCCTGCTCGGGATCACGGCGCGTCCTGCGCCAGCGCGTCCGCTCACGCCCGAGGAGCGTCGTCTCGTCGCTGAGCGTCCGCCCCACTGGGCCTGAGCTAGTGTCGGGCGCCCCTATGCCCTTCCCTGGGTGGTGACGGGCTCCGGGGTAGAGGTTCTGCTGCGGGCGGGCTCGGGACGGTCCCGTGATCTCGGGACGGCCCTGTGATAGATGCGCTCCGACCGGTGGGGCAGGCTGGCCTCGACCGAAGCCTCGCGGGCCCGGTGGCCTGGCCCGGAGCGTCTATCCGCTGGCAACCCGTCCCTCAGCATCTGGGTTTCGGATCCCCGCACCCCGGTGTGCCTATCGCTGGCGGACCGCGAGGAGTGCCCTGGATCGGAGCCGCCTCAGCCATAGCTCTCCTACGGATCTGCTCTGGGACTGCCGGGGACGGCTGAACCCGGCACACGTGCCATACCGCAACCGGGTCCAGCGCCGCGCCGAGACCGCAGTGCTTATCCGGGACAGATGGACTTGGGAGATGTTGCCCCAAGGTTTGTTGCCCCTAGCTGAGGGGAGGACCCCGGCCGGAAACGGAGGGTGTCGAGGCCGCCCCGGGCGGAGCCTGGTTTCGAGACAGACGCGGTAGGCCTCGGCCGAAAAGAAATGTGCCCCGGGGGCTACCCGGGGCACACGATTGAGAGGCGAGACGTCAGTTCCGCTTCAACAGGTCGCGGATCTCGGAGAGCAGTTCCTCGGTGGTCGGGGTGGGCTCTTCGGCTGCCTCGTCGTCGGCCTTCTTCCTCGTCAGACGAGCCTTGACCTTCTCGTAGGGGGTCACGACTCCGAAGTAGACGATCGCCGCGATCATGAGGAAGGAGATGACCGCGGTGATGAACACGCCGATGTTGATGGGGCCAATAGCAACCTGGCTGAAGTCTGGGCTTCCACCAAAGAGGCCGATGATGTCGAGGATGAGTTTAGTGAAAGCCTCGACGACTTTCGCGAAGGCTGCGGCGATGATGAAGGCGACGGCAATCTCAATCAGATTGCCGCGCATGATGAAGTCCTTGAAACCCTTCACAATTATCTCGCTTTCCGGTTCTGAGCGATCGCCCTGAACCTGTCTGTCGGGTCGCAAAGCACAAGATGCTAGTCGCGTGGAGGGTCAGCTTCAGAGCGGGAGAGGCCACCTTGGCGCGATCACCCGAGCACGAGGCTGAGGCCCCGCTGGAGGCTCGCCGTCGAGACCTCGGCCGCCAGTGAGTCCGGCACCTCCAGCACCACAAGCGTGTTCTGGTCACGGGCCTGGATAGGTCCAGAGGTATCCTGCCGCGGTATCGCGGCGACTCGCAGCCCGGCAGCGATGATCGTGTTGTTGCCCCCGGCATCCGGGGCGACGACGCTCACCCGGTCGCCGGTGCGCAGCAGCCGTCCGATATCGGCGTCTGGGACGCGCACCGGAACAAAGCGCATACCTGGCGATAGAGGGGTGGTTTCGAGCAGGAAAGACGAACCGATGAGCGTGCCAGCCGGAAGAGCCACGACGGCCGTCCTGCCGACAACCTCCTCAGTACCGCTCAGCGGCTGAGCCGGAACTAGGTCTGGCGGCACCTCTTTCGTGGTGACGTCCTCGGCGGTGAGTTGAGCACCCGCCGGGACAGCCTTGGCGGCGATCACCACCGGGGTGCCTCCGGGGAGGGTGGGGGAGAGCGCGCTGGTCACCGCTAGGACGCACAGCGCGGCTGCGACGGCGGCGAGCCAACGGCGATGCCACAAGACGAAGCGACGAATCCTCGCGGGTATGGAGTGCCACATACCGTCATGATGGGCGGCTCACGGTCTTGGATGCCGGTTATCCACAGGAGCCGGAGGCGGAATCCGGCTATCCACAGGTCAGGCGGCGCTGGCCCCGCTGCTGGCTGGGGTGGCGGGTTTGGGCTCAGCCTTCTTGGCCGGTGCGGGTTCGGTCTTGGCGGCTGGGGTGGAGGCGCTGGGCGCCTTGCGGGAGTCGGTGGCATAGAAACCGGAGCCCTTGAACACCACGCCGACCGCGCTGAAGACCTTGCGCAACGCGCCCTCGCACTCGGGACAGGTGGTGAGAGCCGGGTCGCTGAACTTCTGAACGGCCTCAAGCTCGCTGCCGCACGCGGTGCAGCGGTACTGGTAGGTGGGCATGGGACTCCAAAGCTGTTCGGGCAGCCGGTGGCTGGCGCTGGCACTCGATTATAACGACTGCTAAACGTGAGGTGAAATTACCTTGTCAAGCGGGTTATGCCGGATTCCGTCACGGCGGCATCGACCCTCTGGTCATGGTCCTCGGCCGGTAGGGTGGCCAGGATCTCGCGGTCGCTGACCAGGCACCAGGCCTCGACGCCGGGACGCCGATGCGGCAAAGCCCTGTCATACCAGCCGCCTCCGGTGCCAAGCCGCATGCCGTCGCGGCCGACAGCGAGCGCCGGGCACAGGACAAGATCGGCGAGGACCAGCGCTCCGGCCCCCAGCCTGGGCCCGGTGGGTTCTGGGATGCCGCGCCAGGCGGGGCGCATCTGATCCCAGGAAGTGAACCACGACCAATCCGGCTGGCGTCTCAGGACCGGTAGCAGGACCCGGCAGCGAGCGGAGAGCCACGAGATCAGCTCCGTCGTCGAGGGCTCACCGGGAATGGAGGCATAGCATGCGATCACCCCGGTGAAGCCGGACAATTCCCGGCGCAACACCTCGTCCCGGGCGGCGTCGCCGCCAGGCGTCCGCTCAGCGCGTCCGCTCAGCATCGCCTCGCGCAGCGCGCCCTTGCCTGCGATAGTGGTCATTGCACCTATCGTATGAGCCATGGCGTTATTCGGTCGGAAGAAGAAGCGGAACATCGTCGAAGAGCCCGTCGTCGTGGCGGAGCCGCCGACCTTACCCGCCCCACCGGCGCCTAATGAGGCAGGACTGCGGGGAGTGCAGGACCACCTCGACTACCTGCTGAGCCTGATCGAACCGTTGCCTCCTTTCGGGATGCAACTGCTGGAGGCCTGCGACCAGACGCTGTGTGAGGACCTGTCGGTGATGTCGGCGGTGCCGCCGGTCGACCTGGCGACCATGGACGGCTACGCGGTCCGGGCCGAGGACGTGGACATGGCGCGCCGCGCCGAGCCGGTCGAGTTGCGGATCGTGGAGTTCGTGGGAGACCAGCTGGAGCCGGGAACCGCCATGCCGGTGGTGGCCAGGACGGCCATGCCTCCCGGCGCCGACGCCGTCCTGCCGGAACGGTTCGCCACGGTTGAGGGCGGGCGGGTCAAGGCCCAGGAGCGGGTGAGCAGACGCGAATACGTCACCTGCGCTGGTTCGGCGATGGCCATCGGGACTCCGCTGATGTCCAGCGGCGACCGGCTGGACGCCCGTCACATTGGCCTGCTCGCCGGGGCGGGAATTGACAAGGTGTTCGTGCGCCCGCGTCCCAGGGTCGTGGTGCTGAGCTCGGGAGACGACATCCTGGAGCCCGGGGTCGAGATGAGCGTCAGCGACCAGACCTGGGACGCGAACTCCTACCTCATCGCCGCCGCCGCGAAGGCCGCCGGGGCCCAGGTGTGGCGGGTTGGCATCGTCGGCAACGACCCGGTGAAGCTGCGCGAGACGGTGACCGATCAGCTGATCCGCGCCGATCTGGTGATCTCGACCACCGGCAGCCAGCGCGACTACGAACGCATCAAGGATGTGCTGCATGAGACGGGCCTGACCGATTTCACCGAGGTCGCGATGGTGCCGGGCAAGACGCAGGGCTTCGGGCTGGTCGGCGACGACCGCGTCCCGATGATCCTGCTCCCGGGCAACCCGGTGAGCGCCTATGTGAGTTTCCATGTCTTCGTGCGGCCGCTGCTGCGCAAGCTCATGGGCGTCGAGCAGGTCGAGCATGTCCCGGTCCGTGCCTTGGCGACCTCAATGCTGCGTTCGGGATTGGGGCAGATGCAGTTCATGCGCGGCGTGGTCCATATGGAGCGGGGAGTTCGCAAGGTCGATCCGGTGCACGATCCCGATCCGCTGCGGGAACTGTCACGCTGTAACGCCCTGATCATGCTGGACGAGTCGACCGATGTCGTCCGTGCGGGGGAGTCGGTGATGTGCTGGCTCCTAGACGAGGACTGAGGTGAGATTCCCGCCAGGGGTCGAGATACCGAACAAGCCGTGCTGGCCGCTAACCCTGCGCGCCGGTGGCCTGGTGCTATGCGGGCTGAGGCGCTCCGACCAGCGCGCGTGGCATAGGTTGCGGGCGCGTAACGAACGCTGGCTTGCTGCCTGGGACGCGACCAGCCCGCCGGGGGCCGCGCCGCCGCCGTCCTATACCGCCGGGCTGCGCGCCCAG
>JAUMYR010000044.1:0-1113 GCA_030528545.1 Propionibacteriaceae bacterium | reverse complement strand
CGCCCGGAGAATGCGGCGAGTTTGAGGGTCGTCGAGAAGCTCGGTTTTCGCTCCGAAGGCCTTCGTCCGCGCTTGTTGCATATCAACGGGGACTGGCGGGATCATCTCAGTTTTGCCCTGACCGCTGAGGAGCTAGGGGAGGGGCTGCTGAACCGCTACCTCGCCGGGCGTCGCGTGCCATCCCGGGGAGATCTGCCCGGCTGAGTGTCGGTTCCAGCCGAATGACAGCGGTGTTGTTAGGGTCGGGGCGTGGCAGGTCTTGGTTTTGCGGTAGTTGCTGTGCTGGGGTTGGTGTTCCTGGTGCCCTGGATTGCGGAACGCAAGGCTGGCGACTACGAACTTGAAGCCGAACAAGACGATGCCCGGTTCTCTCAGTCTCTGCGGATTCTCCGCTCTGACGTGCTGGAATACAACCCAGACGAGGCAGAAGTCTCGACTCCGCTGACCCGCAAGGCCCAACTCGCGGAACTGACCATGATCGCGCAGGTCGCGGCGCGCCGCCGTAGGAGGACCCTCCTGGCGCTGTCCTTCGTGCTGGTCACCCTGTCGGTGGGCTGGGTTTTTGGGGCGCTGCCGTGGTGGTCGGTCCTGATTCCGCTGGGGCTGATCGCGTCCTTCCTCGGGATCGCCCGGTTCTCGGTCGTCGCGATGCACCGCGACCTGGATGCCCGCGCCGCCCAGATCATCGAAGGCTGGCGTTCGGAGGACACCAGCGTCCTAGAACTTCGGGATGAGGAGGAGTCGGTCCGCCTGGAGCTTTCCATGGAGATGAGCGGCCAGGGGCTGGGGGAGGGTTCACTGTGGGACCCGATCCCCGTCACGACACCGACCTATGTGTCGGCACCGCTCGCCCCGCGAACCGTGCGCACCATCGACCTGTCTGCGCCCCTGCCCGCCAGGCCCATCGTCCCGACCGCGGACGCGCTGGAGACCGAGACTAGTGTCGACGAGCAGCAGCGTCCTCGGGCGGTCAACGAGTAGCAAAGTCGCCAAACCAGTTGGGAGGTGCTAGCATCTCTATGCTGCTTGGCAGATGGGGCTATGGCGCAGTTGGTAGCGCGTCTCGTTCGCAATGAGAAGGTCAGGGGTTCGAATCCCCTTAGCTCCACCAAA
>JAUMYR010000292.1 GCA_030528545.1 Propionibacteriaceae bacterium | reverse complement strand
GCGTCGGTGCTGGCGCCGACACCGCTAGCTGCCTGACCTACGCCGCTCGCTGAGCGCCCGAGACTCGGGAAGGGCCGTCCTTTGGGGCGGCCCTTCCCTATCGTATTGGTGGCCGTTCGTCCCTGGTCCCTGCCGAGGTAGGGAGGATGCGGTGAGGGCTGGGTGGTGGCTGCCCCTCCCCGCGTCGGGGTGAGGGCCGGGGCCGCACTCGGTATCCTGAGCCGGTGACTACTCCAGCCCGTACTCGCGTCGCCCCCTCGCCCACCGGAGACCCTCATGTCGGCACCGCCTATATGGCGCTGTTCGACCTGGCCTGCGCCCGGCAGAGCGGGGGCTCCTTCGTCCTGCGCATTGAGGACACCGACCAAAACCGGCTGGTCGAAGGCTCAGAGCGCCAGATCTACGACTGCCTGGACTGGCTCGGGTTGAGCCCGGACGAGGGGCCAGAGCAGGGCGGGGCCTACGGCCCTTATCGCCAGTCGGAACGCTTGGAGACTTATCGGCCTTTCGTCGACCAGCTGATCGCTGACGGGCACGCCTACTACTGCTGGTGCTCGACCGAACGGCTCAAGCAGCTCCGCGAGGAACAGGCCGCCGCGAAAGCCTCCGTCACCGGCTACGACCGGCTCTGCTACGGCAAGACCCGCGAGGAACGCGCCGCGCTGCCCGGCTTCAACGAGACCCCGGTCGTGCGGATGCTGATCCCAGACGACGCCCCGCTGATGTTCACCGACCTGGTGCGCGGCCAGGTCAAGGCCCCGCGTCCCGACGATCAGGTGATCCTCAAGGCCGACGGGTTCCCGACCTACCACATGGCGGTCGTCGTGGACGATCACCTCATGGGCATCACGACGGTGGTGCGCGGGGAGGAGTGGATCTCCTCCACACCGAAGCACCTGCTGCTGTACCGCTGGCTGGGCTTGCCCGAACCCCAGTTCGCGCACATGCCGTTGCTGCGCAATACCGACAAGTCCAAGATCAGCAAGCGCAAGAATCCCGCCGCCCGGCTCATGTGGTTCCGGGAACAGGGGTACCTGCCCGAGGCGCTGCTCAACTTCTTGCAGCTGCTCGCCTACCCGCCGGTGAATGACGAGACGGAGGTCGCCTCCTTCGACGAGTTCGTTGCCTCCTTCGACTGGGCGAAGGTCAACACGACCGGGCCGATCTTCGACCTGAAGAAACTGGACTGGCTGAACGGCCACTACATCCGCACGCTCAGCGTGGACGAGCTGTGCGAGCGCATCGTCGCCTTTCACACCGAACGCGGGGACTGGGATGACACCCTCGACCTCGACGTGTTCAAACAGGCCTTGCCGCTGGTGCAGGAACGCATGGTGCTGCTCGGGGACGCCCTGCCCAAACTGGCTTTCCTCTTCGCCTCGGAGATCGAGATCGACGAGGCCGCCGCGGCGAGCCTGCCCGACAACGCTGCCGAGATCACCGACGCCTCTCTGGCCGTCCTGGAGAGGCTGGAACCATTCGATGCCGAGACAATCCAGGCCGCCCTGCGCGCCCGGCTGGTGGACGAACTGGGTATCAAACCCAAGTTCGCGTTCGGCCCGCTGCGGATCGCGCTGACCGGGCAGAAGGTGTCCCCGCCGCTGTTCGAGTCCATGGAGATCCTCGGCCACGACGAGACCCTGCGTCGGATACGGGCCTTCCGCGCCACGCTGTGACCTGCTCCGGCGGGCGGTCCTGAGGGGCTGGGACCGGGGTGGGCGTATTCCCCGGGGCCGGTGGCCCTGGCTAGGGGAGCCCGGGTCCCGGCGGTGATCGCCGCGGCAACCTGGCCCGGGCGATCGCCCGAGCCTCGGCACCGGGTGGGCAACGTGGATAATCCGGTTAGCCGGAGAACAAACGCGGATGCCACTGAGACCGGGGCGGGTGGCGTCCCCACCTGGTCGGCGTCCCGCACCCGGCGCACCTCCTCAAATGTCCGCGGGGCCAAACGGCCCTAGACAGCATTGGGCCCCTCGCCTCCCATGGCAGGGACGCGAGGGGCCCAAGGTCAG
>JAUMYR010000291.1 GCA_030528545.1 Propionibacteriaceae bacterium | reverse complement strand
CCTGCGCTTGGGTGCGTGGTGGCCAGGCCCCAGCCCCAGGCCATGCGAGAAGCTTCAGTCATGGCTCACACTCTACAAAGACATGCAACTCGTTGACCCTCGTCGCTCGCGGTATAGACACCGGCACGGGCGATCCCACACGAGCGGTGGGCCGAGCCCGGCACCGTCGCCTTTCCTCGGTGCCGGGAACCCCACGGACCAGGCGTCCGGTCATCGACGGGAGACCGGGTCGCATGCGGTGGATCTGGCCAGGCCACCGCGCCCCGGACGGCCCTGGGCCGGGCGGACCCGTACATGCCCGGCCGGGGCCGCCTTGCAGGTCAGGCCACCTGGGCGGCGGACTCGCTTGGCAGCGGCGGTGGGGTATCGCCGACCCGCCCCGAACTGAGCTTGTCGATGATCGCTGCGATGGCACCGTCTCCGGTCACGTTGGTGGCGGTGCCGAAGCTGTCGATCGCGATATAGGTAGCGATCATGAGGCCCACCTGTGGTTCGGTGAAACCGAGCATGGACGACAGCAGCCCCGCCGCGGCCATGATCGCACCACCCGGCACCCCGGGAGCGGCGACCATGGTGATGCCGAGCATCAGGATGAAACCGATCATGAGGCCCAGGTCGATCTGGATTCCGGAGATCACCATGATCGCGATGGCGAAGGAGGTGATCTTCAGAGTCGAACCCGCCAGGTGCACGGTGGCGCACAGCGGGATCACGAAGGAGGCGACCGGCTCGCTCACCCCCATCTTGATCGTCTGGCGCAAGGTGACGGGGATCGTCGCGGCCGAGGAGGAGGTGCCCAGAGCGGTCGCATAGGCTGGCAGCATCAGGCGCAGCATCTGGAACGGATTGCGCCGGGTCAGCGCACCGGCGATGGCGTACTGGATCAGCAGCAGCAGCACCGTCAGCGCGAACACGATCAAGACGATGGACAAGAAAGTACCGATGACCTGGAACACCTGCCCGGCTACGGTCATGTTCAGCACGATGCCGAAGATGTAGATCGGCAGCAGCGGGATCAAGACCGTGGCGATGACCCGGTTGACGATCTCACGGAACTCGACGAATCCCTGATACAGGGTCGTGCCGTTCGTGATGGTCAGGCCAACCCCCAGCACGAAGGCCAGGATCAGTGCCGACATGACGCCCAGCACCGGGGGCATATCCACCTTGAAGAAGGGCGCCAGCAGCGCATCGTCAGGGTTGCTAGCCTCGCCCGCGGTCTGGGAGCCGAGGAGCCTGGGGAAGGCCAGCACGCCGGTAACCAGAGCCAGCACACCGGCGAACAGCGTGGACACGTAGGCAATGCCGGCGGTGATGGCCAGCCACTTGCCCGCGCCCCGCCCCAGCTGGGCGATCGCCGGGGTGATGAGCCCCACGATGATGAGCGGAATCATGAACCCGAGGAACTGCGCGAAGACATAGTTGAAGGTCACGAACACCCGGGTCAGCCAGCTGGGGAACACGAACCCGAGGCCGATGCCAAGCACGATCGCGATCGCGATCCGGGTGAGCAGGCCAAGCCTGATTCTTCTTTTACCCATCGCAGGGTCCTTTCCTTGATGTGCCTATGGCCGCTGAGGAAGACAGTAGCGCCCGGGAGGGGTTTGGTCGCATCGGAGCCGGAGGATTCCACTCTGCGGGCGTGCCGGACGGCAAAGCTGCTCGACTATCCCAGCGGCGGGCGCCGGAGTAGTCTGTGCCGGCATGGGGCTTGATTTGGAAGGCGACTTGGTCGCTCTGCTGCGCTCGATCACCGATATCGAGTCCGTCAGCGGGAACGAGGCACGGCTCGCTGACGAGGTCGAGGCCGCGCTGATGGCCTATCCGCATCTGGAGGTCACCCGGCATCAGGACGCGGTCGTGGCCAGGACCAGCCTGGGCCGCGATACCAGGGTGGTTATCGCCGGGCACCTGGACACGGTTCCGGTAGCCTCCAACCTGCCTAGCAGCCTGCGGGTAGTGGACGGTCAGGAACGGGTCTACGGCCGGGGCACCTGCGACATGAAGGGTGGGGTGGCCGTGCAGCTGCGAGCGGCGGCGGCTCTCA
>JAUMYR010000043.1:2850-20240 GCA_030528545.1 Propionibacteriaceae bacterium | reverse complement strand
CCTCAGCGTTTGGGTTCGAGCTGCTTACGGACGGCCAGTTCGGTGGGCAGGTAATCCAGGGCCAGGGCGCCCAGGAGCCTGATGGTCTGAGCCATGGCGGCGTCGCGCTCGCCTTCGGAGGAGGCCTCCGACGCGAGCCGGGACGCCTTGGCCGCGCGTCTGGCGGTGTCCACCATGGCCTCGGGCAGGTGGGCGAAGCCGACGGTCTCGGCGTGGGCCCGGGCGGCCTCGAAGGTGACCTGTACCAGGCCAGCCAGCCGAGTCACTTCGGCCTCGGCGGTGGTCTCGTCGATATCCGACCACAGCACCAGTGCGGTCTCGAAGTCGCGGGTCAGTGGCACCGTGGGATCGAACAGTGCGGAGTACTCGATGCGGTAGGTGATGTCGCCGACCAGCAGGCCGTAGGTCTCCTTCACCCGGTCCACCCGGGCGATCGCGAGTTGCCGCCGGTCGGGCCGGGGCGGCAGCAGGCCCACGGCCTCGCGCCCGGGGAGCAGCGCATCGGAGGCGCTCAGCTGCACCAGGGGTTCCCGGAACAGCCGGGGGCGTACCTCGGCGACGATCACCGCTCGATCCAGCACCAGGCCCGAGCCCACCCCGATCGAGTCGACGGTCGAGTGTTCCGACAGCCGACGGCTCTCGCTGGGGCGTCCCGAGGAGAACACGACCTGGGCATGAACCGGGCTGCGGGGGGTGTCGTGGCGGCGTCCCCGCTGCACTCGAAATGCCAGGTAGTCGTCTCCGGCACTCGCCAGCACCCACCGATCCAGCAGGTCCAGCACCGGTGTCGAGAGCGCGATCGGGTGGGCCATCAGGCGGGTCCGATCTGCCTGCGTTCGCCCATCAGCGCGGGGGCGTCGGGGTCCACCACCGGCAGGTAGTACAGCCGAAGCGAGGCCAGCAGTTTGGCGGCTCTGGCCGCGGCCGTGCGGCGCTCGCCCGGGTTGTCGCTGGCCAGGGCGACGCTGGCGGCCTTCTGCGCCCGCTGCGCGGTGTCGCGGGCGGTCTCGGGCAAGTGGGACCAGCCGAGCCGCTCGGCCTCGGTGCGGGCCTCGGCGAAGGAGGCCTCCACCTCGCTGGCCAGCTCCGCGGCCCGCGGGGAGGACGGGTCCCAGGCCAGCAAGGCCAGCTGGAACCGTTGGGTGCTGGGCACGGCCGGGTCGAACAGGGCCGAACGCTCGATGCGATAGACGATGTCGCCGTGCAGCGCGCCGTAGGCGTCCTTCACCACGTCGACGCGCTCCTGCGGACTCGGCCCCGAGGTCACCTCCCCGCTGATGCGGCGGGCCACCTCGGAGGGCAGCACGTCGTTACCACCGTCCAGCACCCGCGGCACCGCCGGGTTTTGCAGCCGCCGGAGCACCGCAGTCAGACCGAGGGTGAAGATCAGTACGAGCAGGGCTACGACGACGGCCCGCTCCCAACTATCCAAGGCCCACACCACCGCGAGAGCCGGGAGTCCCGCGCTGACCCAGGTCCAGGCCGGATGGACCGGCGCGGAAAGCCCCCGGATCTGCGGCACCGTGCCCGCATGGTCGGCCCTGACCTGGGCGAAGCCGAGTGAGAACTGCGCCAGCGTCGCCTCGCCTGGGACGCGGGCGATCACGGCCTTCGGCGGGTGGTCGTTGCGGGTGGCGGTCTCCATATACGAGACCGGGACCTGGCCGCGGCGGCCTCGCCCGACCCGGAGGATGACCACGGTCGGGCGTCCGGTGAGGTCGGTGCCACTGATCGCCAGCCGATGGTTGCTAAGCGTGCCCAGCGGGGTATCGAGCGGCAACTGATCCCAGGACATAGCCAAAGTTTAGAGCATGGTTCAGAGCCGCCCCGATTCGTTGTATTTGCTCGGACATATCAGTTAGATAACGCTTTTGGCTTTAGGGTGGGGTGCTTGTTGTGTGCTTCTTTGTCAGCACTATTCTGGTTTCACTACCGACCAGGCTAAGGAAGGCCCATGACCGAGTTTGCTTTGGAGATGTGCGGGATCACCAAGGTGTTTCCCGGTGTGGTGGCGCTGGATGAGGTGTCGCTGCGCGTGCGTCCCGGTGAAGTTATGGCACTCATGGGAGAGAACGGCGCTGGCAAATCGACGCTGATGAAGGTGCTCACCGGCATCTACAAAGCCGACCGGGGGACGATCAAACTGAATGGCGAACAGGTCAGCTTCGCCGGGCCGCACGAGGCCCTGAAAGCCGGGCTCGCCATGGTGCATCAGGAACTCATCACCGTGCCTGACCTGAGCGTCGCCGAGAACGTCTTCCTTGGACGCGAAATGCCGCTGGGCCCGAGCTGCTCTCCGCTCGCGGACCTGGCCGGGATGAGGCGGGCCGTCAAGCAGATCTTCGACGAGATCGGTATCGAGATCGACCCCCGGCGCACCATGCGCACCCTCAGCGTCGCGCAGATGCAGCTTGTCGAGATCGCGCGGGCCATCTCGATGAACGCCCGGGTCATCGTGCTGGACGAGCCCACCTCGGCGATCACCGAGAGCGAGACCGAGTTGCTGTTCGCCCAGATCAGGAGGCTGGCGGCCAACGGGGTTAGTTTCATCTACATCTCGCACAAGATGGACGAGATCTTCCAGATCGCCGACGCCATCACGGTGCTGCGGGACGGCACTCTGGTAGGCGCCTACCCGGCCGAACAACTCGATGACGATTCGCTCATCTCTCTCATGGTGGACCGGACTATCGACGAACTCTTCCCCGAGAGGGAGTGCGATATCGGCGAGGTCGTCCTCGAGGTGGACAACCTGACCTCTGACCGGGCGCGCGGGGTGAGCTTCGCCGTCCGCTCCGGGGAGGTGCTCGGGCTGGCCGGTCTGGTGGGGGCCGGACGCTCGGAACTGATGGAGGCAGTCTGCGGGCTGCGCCCGGTGAGCGCTGGGACGGTACGCATGCTCGGCCAAGAACTCAGCGTCTCCCATCCCGCGGACGCCATCGCCTCCGGGATCGCCTTCGTCACCGAGGACCGCAAGGGCACCGGACTCAACCTCATCGGCTCGGTCAGCGAGAACATCGCCATGGTCGCCTTGCGGAAGTTCGCCCGCGGCGGCGTGCTCAACCGCGCGGCCCAACGCCGCGCCGCCACAGCCGCTGTGGAGCGGCTCAGGGTCAAGACCCCGTCGGTCTCGACTCCGGTGCTCCACCTCAGCGGTGGCAACCAGCAGAAGGTCGTCTTGGCGAAATGGCTGGAGAACTCACCGAAGGTCATCATCCTTGACGAACCCACCAGGGGCATCGACATCGGGGCCAAACAAGAGATCTACCGGCTCATCAACCGTCTGGTCGCCGACGGTATCGCGGTCATCATGATCTCGTCCGAGATGACCGAACTCATGGGCATGGCCGACCGGATCGCGGTCATGTGCGAGGGGCGCCTCAGCGGCGTCCTGGAACGGCAAGACTTCGATTCGGAACGAATCTTGGCACTGGCCTCCGCCTTCCTCAACGTCGGCGCCGAGGCTCCGGACAACCACTAACTATAAGGACATATCCGTGGCTATCAACGCAAAAGTGGTGAACTACCTGCGCGACTTCGGCATCCTCGCGGTGCTGGTCTTGCTGGTGGCGTTCTTCATGGTGATCTCCCCCGATGGGTTCGCTCAGCCGGGCAACCTCATCAACGTCGTGCGGCAGGCCTCCATCAACGGGATCATCGCGGTGGGCATGATGTTCGTCATCATCAGCGGCGGCATCGACCTGTCGGCGGGCTCCACGGTCGCCCTGTCCGGTGTGGTCGCGGCACTGGCCGCGAAGGCCAGCGGACTGCCGCTGATCGCGGTGGTCGTGGTGGCGCTCGCCGCCGGGGCGGCGGTAGGCCTCGTCAATGGCGTCGGCGTGGCCTATCTCGGGTTGCCCGCATTCATCATCACGCTCGCCACCATGACCGGCGTGCGCGGGCTGGCCCTCATCATCAGCGGTGGGTCTCCGGTCTTCGGGCTGCCTCCCGAGTTTGAGAACATCGCCTCCAGCGCCGTCGCCGTCGTCGTCCCGATCCTTGTGGTCTACTTCGTCACGGTCATGCTGGGCTCGGGCTTCGTCCTCACCAGGACCACCTTCGGACGCCGGGTTTACGCCATCGGCGGCAACCCCGAGGCAGCCACGGTGTCGGGGATCCGCACCAAACGTTATCTGCTGGGGGTCTACACCCTCGCGGGGACGCTGGCCGGGTTCGCTGGGCTGCTGGTCGCCTCGCGCACCATGCAAGGCTCCCCGACAGCGGGCCAGGGATACGAACTGGACGCTATCGCCGCGGTCGTGATCGGCGGGATCAGCATGAGCGGCGGAGCGGGCAAGTGGTACGGCGCCATGATCGGAGCCCTGCTGATCGCGGTCATGAGCAGCGGTCTCGACATCCTCGGCGTCAACTCCAACTACCAGGCAATCATCAAGGGAGCCATCATCGCGGTCGCTGTTTATTTCGACCTGAGAAGCAAAAAACTCATCACCGTCTGAACTGACACAGTAAAAGGGAGGAAGAAGTTCATGCGTAGATCCATCATCGGTGCCGTGGCGGGCCTGCTCGGCCTGGCCCTGGCCGCTTGCACCCCCGCCACCGAGATGAAGGGGGCCCCGTCTCAGGCCCCCACCCAATCCAAGCAGATCGCGCTGTTCATGACCCACATGAGCAACGAGTTCACGATCGCGCTGTCCGACTCGGTCAAGGCTCAGGTCGAAGCGCGCGGCTTCGAATACAAGGTCTATGACGCCAACAAGGACGCCGAACGTCAGCAGACCCAGATTGAGCAGGCCGTCAACCTCGGCGTGGGGGCCATCATCATCGAGCCGGTCTCGGTCGATGGCGTCGTCCCGGCGGTCAGGCAGGCCGCCAGCAAGGGCACCAATGTCGTCATCGTCAACCAGCGGATCAGCGAGCCATCGCTGGCCAAGGCCTATGTGGGCGCGGACGCCGTCAAGACCGGCAGGATCCTCATGGAGCAGGTCGTCAAGGACCTCGGTAGCGGGGGCGAACTGGCCCTGCTGCTCGGCCCCATGGGCTCGGACGGGCAGATCGGCCGTTCGGCTGGATTCAAGGAAGTCATGGACGCCAACCAGGGCTTCAAGACCGCCTTCGAGGCCTCGGCCAACTGGGAGACCGCGCCCGCGCTGAGCACCGTGGAGAACTGGCTGAACTCGGGCAAGACCATCAACGCCGTCGTGTCCCAGAACGACGGTATGGCGATCGGCGCGGCCCAGGCGGTCGCCGCCGCGGGCAAGACCGGTGAGATCAAGGTCTACGGTGTGGACGCGACCTCCGAGGGCCTGCAGGCCGTGCTGGACGGCAAGCTCGCCGCGACGGTCGGCCAGGGCACCCAGGAACAGGGCAAGAAAGCCGCCGACGCCGCCGCGGACCTCATCGAGGGCAAGACGGTCCCGGCCGAAACCATCGTCGAGAACGTGGTCTACACCAAGGCCAATGCGGCGGAGGCGCTGGCCGCGCTGAAGTCCAAGTGACCGGCCTTCCCCGCGTCCCCGGAAGCACTCGCTGAGGGCGGAATGCTCCCACTCGATGGCCTATCCGGCCATGAAAGCGGCGATTTCGCCGCCGAGTGGGAGCATTTGTGCACCCGGCGGGCTCGTCGAGGGCGGACACGGTAACATCCGAGTGGCGAGCATCGCGTGGGACGAGTAGACTCTCGAAACGATCGCCCGCATGCCTCGCGCTGCGAGGTGAACCATCCACAGCAACTCCCCGCGACCGCGGGGTGTGAACGAGTTAGGAGCCCAAGTGGCAAAGGCCAAGTTCGAGCGGACCAAGCCGCACGTCAACATCGGCACCATCGGGCACGTCGACCACGGCAAGACCACGCTCACGGCGGCGATTACGAAGGTGCTCCACGACAAGTACCCGCATCTCAACGAGGTGTCGGCCTTCGACCAGATCGACAAGGCGCCCGAAGAGCGCCAGCGTGGTATCACGATCTCGATCGCTCACGTTGAGTACCAGACCGAGAACCGTCACTACGCGCACGTTGACTGCCCCGGTCACGCTGACTACGTCAAGAACATGATCACCGGTGCCGCCCAGATGGACGGCGCGATCCTCGTGGTCGCTGCGACCGACGGCCCGATGGCCCAGACCCGCGAGCACATCCTGCTGGCCCGCCAGGTCGGCGTCCCCGCGATCGTCGTCGCCCTCAACAAGTGCGACATGATCGCCCCCGAGGACGAGGAACTGATCGACCTCGTGGAGATGGAGCTGCGCGAGCTGCTCAGCGCCCAGGAGTTCGACGGCGACAACCTGCCGATCGTCCGCGTCGCGGCCTTCCCGGCTCTGAACGGCGACGAGAAGTGGGCCCAGTCGATCCTCGACCTCATGGACGCGGTTGACTCCTACATCCCGCAGCCCGAGCGCGACACCGACAAGCCCTTCCTCATGCCCGTTGAGGACGTCTTCACGATCACCGGTCGTGGCACCGTCATCACCGGCCGCATCGAGCGCGGCATCATCAAGACCGGTGAGACCGTCGACATCGTCGGTATCCGCGAAGAGAAGCAGTCCACCACCGTCACCGGTGTGGAGATGTTCCGCAAGATCCTCGACGAGGGTCGCGCTGGTGAGAACGTCGGCCTGCTGCTGCGCGGCACCAAGAAGGAAGACGTCGAGCGCGGCATGGTCGTCATCAAGCCGGGTTCGACCACCCCGCACACCGACTTCGAGGCCTCGGTCTACGTGCTGAACAAGGACGAGGGCGGCCGCCACAAGCCGTTCTTCTCGAACTACAGCCCGCAGTTCTACTTCCGCACGACCGACGTCACCGGCGTCGTTCAGCTCCCGGAGGGTGTGGACATGGTCATGCCTGGTGACAACACCGAGATGACCGTTCACCTGAACAAGCCGATCGCGATGGAAGAGCAGCTCAAGTTCGCCATCCGCGAAGGCGGCCGCACCGTCGGCGCTGGCTTCGTGACCAAGATCATCAAGTGATCTAGCTGGCTCACCGTTTGGCCCCGCGTCCCTGTTGGGACGCGGGGCCAAACGCTTTCCCGGCCCAGTTCCCGGGAGGCGGCATGGCCACTGACAACCCGGGTTAGGCGGGCGAACCCGGCGTCGCTTAGATTTCGGCCATGGACTTCTCCCTCAGTGAGTGGTTTCGCTGGCTGGATAAGCAGGTCGGGTTCTGGGGCGACCAGTTATGGACCTGGGTGATGATTCCCCTGGTCGCGGTCGTTGGCGTCTACTTCACTTTCGGCACCGGTTTCGCACAGATCAGGTTGTTGCCGGACATGTTCCGCACCCTCAAGGACCCCACGCCCAGGCGCGCCGACGGCACCACCCAGTCGATCTCCTCCTTCCAGGCCTTCACCGTGTCCGCGGCGTCCCGGGTGGGGGTCGGCAACATCGCGGGGGTGGGCACCGCCATCGTGCTGGGCGGTCCCGGGGCGGTGTTCTGGATGTGGGTGATGGCCTTCATCGGTGCCGCCTCAAGCCTCATTGAGTCGACGCTTGGCCAGGCGTATAAGGTGCGCGACGCGGACGGATTCCGGGGCGGCCCCGCCTACTACATCCGCAGGGGGCTAGGCTCGCGTGGCTTTGGGGTCTGGTTCGCGGTCGTCTTGATCTTCTCCTTCCCCTTCGCGTTCAGTTCGCTGCAGGCCAACACCATCGTCTCGACCATCTCTTCGACCCTCGGACAGGACACACCCAGCGCCGGACTCAGCTGGGCCGTGGCGATCACGCTGAGTGCGCTGACCGCGGTGGTCATCTTCGGTGGTATCCGCAGGATCGCCAGTATCACCGACAAGCTGGTGCCCATCATGGCGATCCTGTACCTGGTGATCGGCCTGGTCATCGTGGCGATCAACTGGCGAGGGATACCGGGGATGCTGTTCCACATCGTCGCCGATGCCTTCACCGTCAACGCCGCGACCGGCGGGGCGGTCGGCACCGTGATCCTCGCCGGGGTGAAACGCGGCATGTTCTCCAACGAGGCAGGCCTGGGGTCCGCCCCGAACGCGGGAGCCTCGGCAGCCGTCACCCACCCGGTCAAGCAGGGCCTGGTGCAGACCCTCGGGGTCTACTTCGACACCATGCTGGTCTGCTCCATCACGGCGTTCATCATCTTGAGTTCCCAGCCTGACCTGGCTGGCGCCAGGAAGGGGGTCTACCTCACCTACCAGGCGGTCACCGGCCCGCTTGGTGCCTGGTCTGGGGTGCTGCTCACGGTCATCATCTTCATGCTGGCCTTCAGCTCGATCCTCGGGAACTACTACTACGGTGAATCCAACGTAGAGTTCATCAACCCCAGCCCGGGGCTGCTATTCGCTTACCGGGCGCTGGCCACCCTCGCGGTCCTCGGCGGTTCCCTGGCCGCCGCCAGCCTGGTCTGGAAGATCGCCGACTTCATGATGGCCTTCATGGCACTGACCAACCTGGTCGCGATCCTGCTGCTGTCCCGGCCCGCCTTCGAGCTGCTCAAGGACTATCTCGGGCAACGCGACCAGGGCAAGGACCCGGTATTCACCAAAGACCGGGTCGCGCTTCCCGGTTATGTCGAGTTCTGGAACAGCCAGGACGAGGTGGTTGGCGCGGTGGGCAGGCCTCAGCCCTGACCCGGGGGAGAATCCGGGGCGAGCTGTTTCCGGCGCCGCGCCGCCAGTGCCCTCAAGGTGGGCGAGGAACCCAGCTCCTGTCCGATCAGCCCGACGTCTTCACGGACCGCCCGCCGGGTCGGCAGATCGTCCAGCGAGACCCGCAACTGGCGGATCTGCACCGAGAGATAGTCCATGTCGTTGCGGGCCTGGCGGTTGATCGCCCGGTCGTGCTCGATGGCGGTGCGGTCGCGGGCACCGGCCCGGTTCTGGGCTAGCAGGATCAGCGGGGCGGCGTAGCTGGACATCGTCGAGAACAGCAGGTTGAGGACGAAGAAATCCGGGTCGAATTCGCGTAGGCCGTTGACGATGAACCATGCGGTAATGAACACCGTCATGCCGAGCAAGAACTGTGCGCTGCCCATCCGGGCCGCTGTCCATTCGGCGGCGCGACCAATCAGATCGCCCTGCCATTGCCGCCCGCGTCGCATGAGTCCACTCTAGCGGGGCAGGTTTACATGAGCGGTGCGAAGACCCGCACCCCGGCCCAGACGACACGCCGCCACCACGGCAGGGCCGACAGCGTCGCCGCGTCCACCCGCTGACTGCGGGAGAGCACGTCGCTGAAATCGGCGGCGATGTTGGCGATCGCTGGGACGCGGTGCATCCAGACCGCGTTCTCGTGGTGCAGGTAGAAGCTGCGGTAGTCGAAGTTGATGGTTCCCACGACCGCGGTGTCGCCGTCGGCGAGGACGACCTTCGCGTGGACATAGCCGGGGGTGTACTCATAGATCTCGACCCCGGCCGAGACCAAGACCTTATAGAAGGATCGGGTGGCCTCATGCACCAGCCAGCTGTCACCGATATGGGGCGTCACGATCCGCACGCGCACTCCGGACCGGGCCGCGGTGACCAGTGTCGCGGTCGTGCGGGCGTCGAGGATCAGGTAGGGGGTGAGGATGTCGACGCTCGAGCTGGCCTGGGAAACCAGGTTGAGGTAGGTGTCGAGCCCGATCGTGAGATCGTCGAAGGGGGAATCGGTGAACGGCAGGACCCACCCGCGGGCCTCGGGCACGGAGGCGTCGGATGCGGGACGGTAGGACTCCAGCGGAGTGGGGGAGGCTTTCGTGTCCCAGGCGGTGAAGAACATCACCGCTAGGCTCCATGCGGCTGGCCCCTCCAGCCGCACCATGTTGTCCTTCCAGTGCCCATAGACCTCGACCTCGTTGATGTACTCGTCACCGATGTTGATGCCGCCGGTGAATCCGATCCGCCCGTCGATGACGAGGATCTTGCGGTGATCGCGATGGTTGTAACGCAGGCTAAGGCGGGGGCGCAGCGGGTTGATCGCGTGCACCTTGATGCCAGCCTCGGTGAGGGTCTGGTGGAAACGCCGTGGGATGGTGAAGTGGGAACCGACATCGTCGTAGAGGACGCGGACCTCGACCCCCTCGCTGGCCTTGCGTGCCAGCACCTCGAAGATCTGGTCCCACATCTGTCCGGCCGAGATGATGAAGTACTGAAAAAGGATATAAGACCGGGCGGAGTCCAGGTCGCGCAGCATCTGGGCAAAACCGGCCTCGCCGAGGGGGAAGTAGTCGACCCGTGTCCCCCGATAACAGGGGAAGCCGCCCACCCTGGTGAGGTAGCCGCTCTGTTTCGCCGCGGAGGGGCTCAGGTCCGCCGAGTGGCCACTCTGGGCGCCGCCCAGGGCTTTGCGGGCATTGGCTTCGATCGCTGTGGCGCGCTGCCGCTCCCGGGTGGTGAGCGGATGGGAGCCATACAGCAGGTAGAAGACCGAACCGAAGATCGGCGCGATGCCGAGGGGCAGCACCCAGGCGAGCTTGTACTCCGGTGTGAGGTCGGAGCTGACGATCGCCGTGATGACCACGACCGCCAAGACCAGCTGGGCGGTCAGCACCCAAGGAGACAGGCTGCGGAAATACCAGGTGACCACGACCAGAAGTGCGATCTGGGCTAGGAGCGCCAGCCCGGTGAAGAGCATGCGCCCCCACGCGATGAACGCGCCGCGCGCTCGGCTGCCGGAGCCAGACATGGGCCCAGCCTAGCGGCGAGGCGCGCCATCGGATGTGGCGTCCACGCAGGAGGCCTCACTGCGTGGCGCGAAACCTAGAGTCCGCGCCGCGGAAGGCGGCAGGAGGCGAGGCTCAGCTTCGACGCTGGATGGAGGCCCATTCGTCCTTGAGCCCCACCGTGCGGTGGAACAGGCCCGGGCGTTCGGAATCCGCGGCGAAGTAGCCCAGCCGCTCGAACTGCACCACCTGGCCCGGGGCGGTCTCCGCCAGAGCCTCCTCCCCCCAGCCGGAGACGATCTCGCGGGAGGCCGGGTTGAGGTCGTCGAGCGGCTCCCCGGTCGCCTCGCCGGGAACCTCGGCGGTGAAGAGCCGTTCATACAAGGCGACGGTCAGCGGCACGGCGTGGGCCGTCGAGACCCAGTGCATCGTCGACTTCACCTTGCGCCCGTCGGGGGAGTTGCCGCCGCGGCTTTGCGGGTCGTAGGTCGCGTTGACCTGGACGATCGCGCCGTCGGCGTCCTTGACCACATCAGTCGCGGTGACGAAATAGGCTCCACGCAGCCGCACCTCGCGTCCGGGCGATAGCCGGAAGAACTTCGGCGGTGGGACCTCGGCGAAGTCCTCGGCCTCGATCCACAGCTCGCCGGAGAAGGCGACCTCGCGGGTGCCGTCGGCGGGATCCTCGGGGTTGTTCGCGACGGTGAAGTGTTCGACCTGTCCCGCTGGCCAGTTCGTGATAACGAGTTTGAGCGGACGGACCACCGCCATGCGGCGCAGCGCGGTCCGGTTCAGTTCCCGGCGGACAAAACTCTCCAACTCCTCGATGCTGCGGCGGCTGTTGGTCCTCGTGGTCCCGGTGTCGCAGAACGCGCGGATCGCCGCCGGGGGGTATCCGCGACGCTTGAGGCCCCGCAGCGTCGGCATCCGCGGATCGTCCCACCCATCCACCAGACCGTCGTTGACCAGCTTGGCCAACCTGCGCTTGCTGGTGACGGTATGGGTCAGCTCCAGCCGGGCGAACTCGATCTGCTTGGGCTGATCGCCTGGCAACGGCAGCTGTTCAAGGAACCAGTCGTAGAGCACGCGGTGGGTGTCGAACTCCAGCGTGCACAAGGAGTGAGTGACCCCCTCGATCGCATCCGACTGGCCGTGAGCCCAGTCATAGGTGGGGTAGATGACCCACTCGTCTCCGGTGCGGTGATGGTGGGAGGCGCGGATGCGGTACATGATCGGGTCACGCATCTGCATGTTCTCGTGGGCCATGTCGATCTTGGCGCGCAGCACCCGGGAACCGTCGGGGAACTCACCGGCCCTCATCCGGCGGAACAGATCGAGGTTCTCGGCCACGGTGCGGTTACGATATGGCGATTCGATGCCGGGCTTGCCATACCCGCCCCGCTGCGCGGAGATGTCCTCGGCGGACTGGTCGTCCACATAGGCCAGGCCCTGGCCGATGAGGTACTCGGCCCACTCATACAGCTGGCCGAAATAGTCGGAGGCGTAGACCACCTTCTCAGGATGGCAGCCGAGCCACTCCACATCGTCGATGATGGATTCGACGTACTCGGTGTCCTCGGTGTCGGGGTTGGTGTCGTCGAAACGCAAGTTATAGACCCCGCCGAAGTCCGCGGCGACACCGTAGTCGACGGTGATCGCCTTGGCGTGTCCGATGTGGAGGTAGCCATTGGGCTCGGGTGGGAACCGCGTCTGGACGCGCCCGCCATAGGTCCCGGCCTCGTTATCGGCACGGACTGTATCGCGGATGAAGTCACTGGTGGGCGCGTCGTTCATGCGGGAAAGACTACCGCCTGGCACCCGGCGATGCCCGCATGGCCGGGGTGGTGCGGCCATGGGCTCCGGACTGGGGGAGCAGGTGGTGCGCCGCGGTGGGGACGAGACCGGCCCGCCCCCACCGCCTAGTGCTCAGAGCCGGGCTCGCCGCAGTGCCAGGAAGGCCAGGGCGAGGGCCAGCCCGAACAGCGGCCCGGCACCGGCGGAGCCGTCCGTCTTGGGCAACTGGCGCGCCATCACGGTGAGGGAGGCGGACGCACGGCGCCCGCCGGAGCCACCGGTCGCGACCACCTGGTGTGCTCCGGGGGCCACGCGCGGCACGGTGAGCGTCGCGGTGAACCGCCCCTGGGCGTCCGCGGTCACGGTGGCCAGCAACACCGGGGTGGAGTGCAACTCGAGGCGCACCTGTTCGCCGGGGGCGAAGGATGCGCCCGTCACCGTCAGTTTCGCACCCACCGCGGCCCGCTCCGGCGAGACCGTGATCAAGGCCTCGGGTGCCGAACCGGGCGGTGGAGTGCCCGGCCCGGGCGTGGGCGTGGGGCTCGGTGTGGGGGTGCGGCACTCGTCGGGGGTGAACCGTTCGCCAGAGGTGGTGAGGCGCCAGTTCTCGACGAAGAAGTCCTTCGGGTCGACGACCCCGGCCTTGGTGGCGTGGTCGATCAGGAGCTGGCGGATCTCCAGCAGTTCGTTCCACACCACTGGGGCGTCCTTGACGAAGGGCGCGGCCCCGGCTCCGCTCATCCGGTAGTTGTTGATCGCCATGATGAAGGTGTCGTCGTCGGCGACCGGTGCGCACTGGTAGGACAGGCCGAGGATGCGTTCCCCGACCGGTTTCGACACGTCGATGGCGTAGGTGACCCCGCTGAGTGTGTCGAAGTTGTAGTCGGGGATCGGCCGGCCTCCGTCGTAGGCCGCGTTGGTGCCGGTCTCGGGGTCGAACCTCGCCCCGGGCGCGGTCTGCACGAAGTAGCGGGCCGACCATTCCAGGTATTCGCGCACCTGTTTGCCGCTCAGCTTGATCGCCGCGAGGGTGTTGTCGTAGACGTACAGCCCGGCGATGTCGCGGATCCTCAGGTCTCCCTTCGGGAAGACCGCGGTGCGCGAGAAGGGGGAGACCTCGGTGATGACGGGGATGCCCTCATAGGGGGTGCCCTTGAGCGCCGAGGCCACGGTGTTCTCCTGGACCTTGCCGATGAAGTCGAGGATCGGGGTGTCCTCGTAGCGGGAGGTCTTCGTGGTCATCTCGATGCTGGAGGTTCCGACCTTGGAGTTGACGTAGCCGATGGTCGCGGCGTGGGCCGCCTTGATGACGGGGTCGTTGACGAAAGCCGGGTCCGGCTCCACATCCATGCTGTAGCGGGCCTTGGCGTCCCAGGAGGCGTAGTCGATGACCGGACGGCCGGAGTCGAAGGTCAACGGCAACGAGATCTCGGCGACGCCGCGAGCCCAGAAATGAGCCTGAGACAGCAGCACGTCGTGCCCGGAGGCACCGGGCAGAAGCGTCTTGGGGGCATCCAGGTGGGTGTGGCCGGTCACCACGACGTCGACATTGCGGGCCTTGGTGGCGATGCTGCTGGCCACGTTCTCGGGCACCGCGTCGGGCCGGTAGGGGGCCGCGGGGGAGTCGAGGCCCATATGAGCGAGAACGATCACCACGTCCGCGCCGTCGGCCTTCAGCTGGGAGGCCCAGTGTTCGCTCACCGTCACCGGGTCGGCGAAGGTGAGCTTGCCCTCGACGTGGGCCTTATCCCAGACCTTGACCCCGGTGGTGACGACACCGACCACCCCGACCTTGACCTCGTGACCCGCGACCTTCTTGGTCAGCATCGCTGTCGGGGCGTAGGCCGGTTTGCCGGTGGAATCGTCGATGACGTTGGCCCCGAGCAGCGGGGCGTTCAGCTGGGCGGCGTAGTCGTTGAGGTAGGCCAGGCCGTAGTTGAACTCGTGGTTGCCGAGGTTCTGCACGTCGTAGCCGATGAGGTTGGCCGCGTGCGGCAGCGGCGTCCCGCTCAGCTTGCCGGGCTGGAGCGCGGCCAGATAGCTCAGCGGGGTGCCCTGGATATAGTCGCCGTTGTCGACGACCACCACCGAGTCGGCACCCTTGGCGTCCCGGACCTGCTTGACGATCGTCGAGACGTGGTCGAGGCCCAGCGGCTGTTTGCGTTTGGCGTCCCTCGGATAGGGCTGGTCGGCGAAATAGTCCCAATTCACGAGGTGGCCATGGATGTCGGTGGTCGCTAGAACCGTCAGGGCGGAGCCGTCATCGGCCCGCGCGGGGCTGGGGGCGGTCCCCAGCCAGACCAGTGAGAGAGCGATGGACAGTGCCAGTGTCAGGATTCTCCTCATGGGGCGTCCTTTCCGTGCCGCATCGGTGTCAGCATCGGCACAGGACCATTCCAGCTCCACGCAGGGCCAGGTCGGCGAGGGTGTCCCCGCGACAGGTCCGACCTGGGGTAGTATCAGGGTGCTGGCCGAGCGAATCTGGTGAGATTCCAGAACTGTGCCGCAACGGTGATTCCCGAGGGAAAGTCCGGTCGCCTCGGCCCGCTCAGAGGTTGAAGCTCTCGACGCAAGGGCTGTGTGCTTCCTGCCGCGTGCGCCTGGCGTCCGAGGTATGGAAGGAGCAACATGGGCACCCTTTTCCGGCGGATCACCGGGGTTTGCCTCGCCATCGCCACATCCGTCGCGGCCGTTGGCTGCTATCAAGACGGGAGTTCTTCCGTCACCGCCCTGCCCTCCGCCTCCGGCGGCGATACGCAGGGCAACCAGCAGGGCTGCATCAGCCAGTTCGACGCTAACCGGGACTATTTCCCCGAGAAGACCCAGTTCGGTGCGGCCAGCGGTATCAAGGTTGAATACCACAAGTCCTACAAGGTCGTGACGGTGGACCAGACGGCCCCCGGAGCCTCAGCGGAACGTTACGTGCTGGTGCAGTGCGGGGCGCCCGAGCCCACGCTCGAAGGCGACCTGGCCAAGGCCGTGAAGGTACAGATCCCGGTGAAGAAGATCGCCGCCTCCTCCACGACCCAAGTCCCGGTCCTTGAGATGCTGGGCGCGACGGAGCGGGTCGTTGGCGTGGCCACACCGCAATACCTATACGACGGCCCGATCCGGGACGCCCACGCCGCGGGCAAGATCAAGGGCTATGCCAATGAGGACGGCACGGTCAACATCGAGCAGGCGCTGGCGCTGGCCCCGGACCTCTTCCTTTCCGGCGGGTTCGAAGACCCCTCCTACGCAAAGCTGCGTGGGGCCAAGATCCCCGTGGTCGCGGACGCCTCCTGGCTGGACGCCACGCCGCTCGGACGCACCGAATGGCTGAAGTACCCCGCGCTGTTCCTCAACCTGGAGGCCAAGGCTAACGAACTGTTCGGCAAGATCGAGTCCGACTACAAGGCGGTCGCGGCGAAGGTCGCTGGCGCCTCGAACCGGCCGAGCGTCCTGGTGGGGCAAAACAATGCCGGGGTCTGGCGGGTCCCGGGAGGAGACTCCTACCTCGCGGCGCTCATCAAGGACGCCGGCGGTGACTACGTGTTCGCGTCCAAGCCGGGTTCTGAGAGCGCGGAGGTCAGCATGGAGACGGTGCTCGCTGACGCCGCCAAGGCTAAGTTCTGGCTCAATGGCCAGCCCTTCGGGGCCAAGTGGAAGACCGTCGCCGATGTCGTCGCCGCGGATCCGCGCAACGAGAGCCTTGAGGCAGTGAAGCTAGGCAATGTGTGGGATCCGACATTGCGGGTCAACGAGGCGGGCGGTAACGACTACTGGCAGCAGGGTGCGGTGCGCCCTGACCTGGTGCTCGCCGACCTGGTCGCGATCTTCCACCCGGATCTGGCGGCTTCGCGCACCTTCGTGTTCTACCAGAAGGTTCAGTGACCCGAACATTTCCCGATACCCGCCTGGGACTTCGGTTCGCGGTGGTGATCGCCGCCTATGTCCTCGTCGGGCTGGCCGGGCTGGCCGTGGGTGCGGTGACGCTCCCGCTGGGTGAGGTCCTCGCGTTCTTCGCCGGTGGGGAGGTCTCTGAGGTCGCCCGCATCATCATCATTGATGTGCGGGCGACCCGGACCATCGTCGCGCTGCTGGTCGGCGCGGCCCTCGGGGTCACCGGGCTGATGATGCAGACTCTGTTCCGCAACCCTCTCGCCGACCCCTATGTGCTCGGGGTGTCGTCTGGCGCATCGTTCGGCGTGGCGCTGGTCGTCCTGGTGGGCGGTGGGTCGGCCTACGGCGCCGGGTTCACCGCCGGGCTGGGGATGCTCGGCGACCTCTCGGCCGTGGCCGCGGCCTGCCTGGGGTCGGCGTTGACCATGTTGCTCGTGCTGGTCATCGGGCGGTTCGTCGGCTCGTCCAACACGCTGCTGCTGCTCGGCGTCATGCTGGGCTACCTGGTGTCCTCTGCGGTGACGATCATGCTCGCCAACGCCCGTCCCGAGGCGATCTCGCAGTTCACCCGCTGGGGTTTCGGCAGCTATCAGGGCGTGACCTGGCCGACGCTGGCCGTCCTCGCCCCAGTGCTGGTGGTGGGGCTGGCCGCGTCCTGGCCACTGGCCAAAGGTCTCAACGCGCTGCTGCTGGGGGAGCGCTATGCCGAGACCATGGGACTGAACCCGAAGGCCATGAGGGCGGCCATCGTGGTGGTCTCGGCGGTGCTGGCCGGTGCCGCGACGGCGTTCTGCGGGCCGATCAGTTTCCTGGGCATCGCCATGCCACACGTAGCGCGGACGATCTTCGGGACCGCCAATCACCGGGTGCTGATCCCCGGGGTGATCCTCATCGGCGGCGCTGTCGCGTTGCTGGCCGAGATCTTGGCCCAGCTGCCGGGCAACGGGGTGCTGCCGCTCAACGCGGTCAATGCGGTGATCGGGGCGCCAGTGGTGATCTATATCCTGCTACGCCGCACCAGGGGGACGCCATGACGAACGCGTTGTTGTCCTTCGACGGGCTCCGGGTGGGCTATCGGCATCGGGGCCGGGAGCATGTCGTGCTGCGGGATGCGGGCGCTCGCGTCCAGGCTGGGGAACTGATTGGC
>JAUMYR010000043.1:0-2750 GCA_030528545.1 Propionibacteriaceae bacterium | reverse complement strand
GCATGTCGTGCTGCGGGATGCGGGCGCTCGCGTCCAGGCTGGGGAACTGATTGGCTTAGTCGGCCCGAATGGAGCGGGAAAATCCACGCTGTTGCGTTCGATCTCTGGGCTGCAACCCTATTTCGCTGGGGAGGTGAGCGTGCTCGGCGAGCCGCTGGAGGCGCTGTCACGGGTGCAGCGGGCGCAGCGCATCGCGGTGGTGTTGACCGACCGCTTCAACCCGGGACGCCTGAGCGTCAGCGAGGTGGTCGGCCTCGGACGCTACGCCCACTCGTCCTGGAACGGACGGCTGAGGCCGCGAGACTACGCGGTGATCGAGCGGTGCCTGGAACAGGTCGGTGCCTCCCACCTGGCGGGGGCTCCGCTGATGGAACTGTCCGACGGGCAGCGGCAGCGGGTGATGGTCGCCCGCGGGCTGGCCCAGGAACCGAGGATATTGCTGCTCGACGAGCCGACGGCCTTCCTGGACCCGCCCGGCCGGATCGAGGTATTGGAGCTGATGCGCCAGCTCAGCACCGAACTCGATATGGGAATCGTGGTCTGCACCCATGACCTTGAGGTGGTGCTGCGTTACGCCGATGCCCTCTGGGTCGCCGACCGCAGCGGTGAATTATTCGTCGGTGGCCCTGAGCAACTGGCCTATGAGCAGCGGCTGGATGCCTCTTTCCGCACCGCAGGGGTGCGCCTCGACCTCGACCAGCTGACCTTCCAGGCCGTGCGGGCCGGGTTGCCGGAGGCGAGCGTGAGCGGGGAGGGTGCCGCCGCCGCGCTAGCCCGGCACTGCCTGCTGAGGGCGGGTTTCACCGTAGCCGCCCAGCCGGTGAGTCCCGTCGTCACGGTGGAGGCCGCTCCCGGACGTTGGGTGGTGGCCGGGAGGGGGGAACAGCGCGTCTGTGCCGACCTGACCGAGTTATACGCCGTCGTGCGGCCCCGGGCCCTTGACTGAAGCCACAGCCATGGAAAGCTGGGGCAGATGAAGGTTGCAGGTGTGGCCGAGGTGGTCGAGGTTTCCAGGTCCCGGATGGCGCTGATCGCCCGATTGGCCGCTCCGAGCCGGGTCGCGGCGACCTGTGGTTTCAACGGCGGGCTGCGCGAGGACATCGGGGCCCTCTACAACCAGCAGTGCTGTGAACCGGCCCGGCACGACCGAGTCGGTTCCTATATCGCCTCCAGGCAGCGCGAGCAGCACGAGGAGTTATGCGCCACCCACGGGCTAGACCCGGACGCCACGGCGGGTATGGTGACCGCAGCCAGCATGCGCCGCCTGGGCATCGGACGCCGCGCGTTCCGCGATGTCGAGGTGCTGGCCCTAGTCACGGCAGGCGTCGAGGGCAACGCGGCCCGCGCGGGAGACCCTGCGACGCTGTTCGAATGGGATGGCCGCTATGAACCTATCGGGACGATCAACACCATGGTCTTCTTCTCCCATGAGGTGGCCCCAGGGGCATTGCTGCGGTCGCTGATAACCGCCACCGAGGCGAAGACCAGCGTGCTGGAAGAGCTGGCGGTGGGATCGTGCTACAGCCAGGGACGCGCCACCGGGACCGGCACCGATCAGTACGCCGCGGCCTGCCCCCGCGGACGCGGGGTCTCTCCGCTGACAGGCGTCGGACACCACAGCGTGTTGGGGCAGATGCTATCGGAGGCCGTGCGTGAGGCCCTGATGGAGGCCCTGGAACTACAAAACGGCATGACCCCGGCGAGCCGGAGGTTCGTCTCGGCGCAGCTGCGTCGCTTCGGTTTCTCTCGGGAAGCCCTCGTGGCCATGGCCCGGGAGCTGCTGGAAGAATCCGATGCCGCGCTGTTCGAAGCCAATCTCCTGTCCTGCGACGGTGACCCGGTGGCGGTGGCCGCGGCCGCGGGGCTGGCGGCCTGCCTAGATCAGGTGACCAGCGGCATCTTGCCGCGTTCTGCTCAGCCTGACGTGGTGGATCACTACGCCCGGATGATCGCCTCGGCGTGCAGCGGCGGCACTGCGCCTCCCGAAGATTTCGGGCGCTGGAATCAGGGTCCACCGGTCTCGTGCGTCTATGCCGCGATGGCGATGGGCTTCGCTCGCAAATGGGTCGGGCTGCACGCCAGGACTCAGGCTTAGCTTACCCGCGGGGCTTTCCGCGCTGGCGCTCCGAGCCCTCCTGGGCTGACTAGCAGTTATCGGGATTAGGTAACCCAAACCATGCCGGTTTTTGGAACGAGAGCGCTTGCTTTTTCTTGAAAATAGGCACGCAAAATATACGCTAAATGGGCTTTGACAAGGCACTTTACTGGTTATAAACTAATTTCAAGTAGTGAACAAGACGCCCGAGGAAAAGGGTTTACGGGAGGGTGAAATGACCGCCACAGCAATGCCTATCGTCTCTGACTGCGCGATTGATTCGTGCTCCTACAACCACAATGGCTGCCACGCCTTTGCCGTGACGATCGCCGACAAGGGCTGCACCACGTTCCTGCCGTTGAGTGTGTCGGGTGGCCTGGACAAGGTGACCGCCCAGGTGGGGGCGTGCCAGCGCGCCGACTGCGTCAAGAACGACCACCTGTTCTGCACCGCGGACGCGATCCGCGTCGGTGCTGGCGCCGACACCGCTAGCTGCCTGACCTACGCCGCTCGCTGAGCTGGCCCGCTGAACTGGACCGGAGCCGCCTCCCTTGGGGGCGGCTCCATCGTTGTCCACCTACTGCTGGGGTTATCCGCAAGTTGTGGACATGTCCTGCTTACGTGGCTTGACTATGTGGTTGATGGTTCAATTTGT
>JAUMYR010000290.1 GCA_030528545.1 Propionibacteriaceae bacterium | reverse complement strand
TGATCGACAGCCGCGGCGAGCGCCCGCAGGTCCGAGCCGACGGCCGCGACCAGCGTCTGGGCAGCCTCCTGGCTCATCCGTACCCGCATTGACCTGGCCTCCGCGGCGACGAAACCCGCGATCTCCCATGGTTTGAGCGAGGCCGCCTCGACACGTTCCAGCTTCGCTTTCTTCAGCTTGTCCAGCAGGCCCTTGCCTTTGACCCCACCGCCGTGGACGAGAATCAGCACCAGCTCCGGCGGCGGCGCGAGGGCTACGCCGAGCAGTGCATCGCTGAGTTCGGGTGGGGTTGAACCGATGTCGGAGATGACGGTGACCGAATCGCTGGACAGCAGCGATCCCCCCGTGACCTCAGCGAAAAGATTGCCATCCAGGTCTGCGGCCTCGACGCGATTAACCTGTGAGTCTGGCCGCTCCTCCAGGGCCTGCTGAATCCGCCTCCGCGCCGCACGCTCGGCAAACAGACCTTCGGGGCCGAAGATCAACAGGCAGGAACCAAAAACCGACATAGCCCAAGCATGCCAGGAGCACCCGACACCCGCCGCACCGCGGAGGCACCGCGGGCGGAGCGTGTCTCTCTGGCTCCCCAGAACCGTGTTCCGGCTCGGTTGCCAAGCCCCGGATGCTGGGCACCTAGCGGCACGCTGTGCGAGGTAGCCAGGGGCGGTGTTCCTCACACGGTTCGCAGGCTCCGGACAGGCCTCGGATCCGCCGTGGCCAAGGTCCCTTCTGTTCGCCCGGCCCGGGCTGCCGTGCCGCTGGTCACCAAACCCTGGACTAGGCACCCTGGCTGAACATCACCGGTGGGACCCCCAGCCATCCACCACCCAGGCCTGGGCTGCCTACCCTGGGCCGCTCGCGGACACCGGCTAGGGCCTTCCACGCCACTTGCTGAGAATCAATCCGGTGAGTCCTGGTGCACATGCCCCTGCGAGGAGCCTAGCCCGAACCGCCGGGGCGTCCCATCCGGCATCCCCTGGTGGTCGCGATCAGGGTCCACGAGACCTCACCTCGATCCGTTCCGGGCCAAGCGATACCGCGAGCGAACCCTCCAGATCGGTACGGCTCACCTGCATACCGCACCGAGCCGCCAGGCCCAGAGTCCGGGGCGAAGGGTGCCCATAGTCGTTGTTGCGTCCCGAGCTAGCTACCGCGAGGACCGCCCCGCTGGCCGCGAAGAAATCTGGGTCCTGGCGTGCGGCGCCGTGATGAGGCAGCTTGAGAACCTGGGCCCGCAGGCTGAGCCCCAGAGCTGCTGCCGAACGCATTCCGGCTTGCTGCCCATCGATCTCGGCGTCTCCGGGGAGCAACAGACGAAGCCCCTTGATCTCGGCTATCGCGATGATCGATGCGTCATTCTCGGTCACGCTCTCGATGGGGTCATCGTCACTCTCCATGACGGGAGATTTCTCCCCCGCCCATATCGTGGTCCAGCTGACCTCGCCGACACGATACCGCTCACCGGGCGTGGCTTCCCTCATCTGGGCACCGGCCCGGGTAACGCTCTCGACTACGTTCCGGGCAGCCGCCACCGGACTGGGCAACCTACTCACTAGCACCTGCTCCACCGCGAACTCCGCTAAGACCCGGTCCAGCCCGCCGATATGGTCGGCGTGGTAATGGGTCAGGATCAGCAGCGGAACCCGTTGGACCCCAACCGAGCGCAAACACTTGACGGCCGAGTCCGGGAGGGGGCCGGTATCGACGAGCACCGCCTGGCCGTCTCCGGCACGCAGGACCGTGGTGTCGCCCTGCCCGACATCGCAAAACACAGCGCTCCAGGCTCCGGGCCAGCCGAACGCCGGACGAGGCTGACCTGAGGCGACCAGCAGGACGGCGACGAGCAGTCCCGAAGCCCAGCGGCGAGAGAGCACCATGGGTGCCGCGAGAGAGGCCGCCAGGCACCCCAGCCCGATCAGTATGAGCGAGCCGATATCGGTGCGCGTCGACCAGGCGGCTGCTGGTAATCCCGCGCCCAGCTCTGCTACCCACAAGATCGGCTGGACCACCCAGCCCGCGAGCCAGCCCACGGCGATGCCCAGTGGGGCC
>JAUMYR010000289.1 GCA_030528545.1 Propionibacteriaceae bacterium | reverse complement strand
CGTCCGTGGCCTGAGCTCACCATCGAGAACCGCTACGCGGGGATTCTGGAACCTTTACCGTCGGGGGTGGGCATATGGACGGCGGCGACGGGCTACAGCTGCCCCATCGGGGCGCTCGGCGCGGCTTTCGGCCATGCCATCTCGTGGTGACGAGTCGTGGCTGGCTTTGCAACGCTGCTGATGACGGCGGCCTGGGCTCACCAGACAGCGGTCACTGTCGCGTTCCTGGCCTCATCTTTAGCACTCCATGTCCGAACCGATGAGAAACCATCCGGGGAACCCCTTACCTGGGTGCCCTCGCCTCCAGGCCAGTCAGCCAAATCTTTCTCAGGCTACTCACGCCGAGCTCGTCGAGCGAACGGCTCATTTAAACCTACGCCGAGCGGGGCATTACTTTCTTCACTTCTTCACCTCACCGGGACCGATCGTTGGGGCAGCCAGCAGGACACGTAAGGCAACCCGGATGCCTGCTGAGAAGCTCCATAGCGGTCACAGCGGCGTTACAGACGGTGGCTCCATAACGAAAGCTGTACACTGACACCGGCAAGGCCATGTGCCAGTCGAGCGGTATCAGCCCATTCTGCTTGACTATAAGATCACCGAAAAGACGCGTGATGCGTTCCATCCGTGACGTCGCAACCTCAGTCGTAGCTGGCATCTGCTTACTCATTATCATCTCGGCAGGGAAGGCGTGGGACTGGGCCCGTTTTTTACATAACCTCACTAGTTCCTACGAAATTTCCCCGCCATCTTGGCACTCCTTCTAGTCTACATCGGGCAGCCGGTTGTGATGTGGGACTATCATCGCCAAAAATCGCCGGTCAACTACGAGCCATCTAAATTTACGGGCTTCGTTATAGCGGCCTGCTGGATAATCGGATTTGGTTGGTTCTTCTACTCCTTAGCCGCCGCCGGGTTCGGATGGTGGCCCTACTAGCTGAACTGGCTTAGACCTTGCATGCCATTCAAGATGTACGTTGAACAAAAGTCCTTGCCCAACGGTCAGCCCCCATCCGGATCGAGCGGTTTCCGTCGCCAGCCTCGAACACCTCGAAGTCCGACCGGTACCGCTCGCACCAGTCAGGGTCGAACTCTGACAGCAGCGCCTCGGGGTCTGCGTGCCCGCTGGCAAACTCAAACACCAGATCAGCACGATCAGCCGCGTAGAGAGTGATTGGGGTCACCGGAGCTGACGGGGAAAGCGGCATCTCAAACCACGATGCGACCTCGTCAACCAGGTAGTGGCTGGTAATGAGATCACACGCGGCCAGCAGGCTCGCTACCCGGCCCCGGCTCTCCCCGGAGGCCTTCTCTCCCCTGCGCCACTTCTGCACCGCCGGGACACTCACCTTGACGAGGCGCGCGATGTCCCGCCAGGCAAAGCCGAGGTCGGCAAGGTCGCTCAGCATTGATGCCACGCTGGCCTTGCCACGCTCGGCTGCCGCGGTCCGCCATTCGACAGCCGTGTTCCCCGCCAACGTTTCAGCCACAGCGCCCCACTTCCCCTCTGGATCAATCAGCACGCAGGCTTTCGAGCACATCATCCCAGGCTCGTACCGATAAAAGTATTGGATCAGAAACCAAAACAACAACCATCTGGCGGGATTCCGCCACAAGAATCAAGCTTGGGTGTCGTCGGTGCGGTGGGCCTTGATCGAGTCCCTCAGATGGTGGTAGACCAGTCAACCCGCCACGGTCCGCTCGACCTGCACACCTACTCGTTGATCCCCCGGAGGGTACCCCGGGCGCGATCGGCGCAATCGCAGCTATATTGCGGATGCTGATCCTGGCTGCTGGCCAGCCCCGCTGTCGAGCAGGCGGCTGAGGAGTTCGAGATCGTGCTCATCCTCGGGACGTAGGTCGTAGCCAGCTCTCAACTCACGCAGCCGCTCGGCCGTGCCGACGACGACCGGCACCCCATCGATCGATCCCCTCGTGCGGGCGAGGGCCGGGTGTGTGAATACTGCGCCCTCAAAGCCTTGCTGGACGCCATCCCCGTTGGGCTGGATGGCCATGGGATGCACGTCGACCCTTCCGCGTCCAGAGGCGAGTTCGATCCGGATCGGCA
>JAUMYR010000042.1:11233-20679 GCA_030528545.1 Propionibacteriaceae bacterium | reverse complement strand
CGCGACCTGCCGGTATGCACTCCACGGCACACAGCACTCGCTCGATCGTCAGCTTTGCGGCCTCGTCTGACATGTCCCCAGTCTGCCCGCAACCAGGGGCAGGGGGTGGGTTCCCTCCCGCTCAGACCGGCTCCGTCCCGCCGCCGGAGACCACCGGGGCCTCCTGGAGTTCGGTGGTCTTGTCGTGGCCGGTTTTGAACGGCAGCAACGAGATCACCCCGACCAGCACGAAACCGACGATCAGGCCCAGCACTAGAGAGAACGCGGTATTGATGAGCCAGCCGAGCAGGCCACCGGCGGTGAGGTGATGCACCGACTCCTCCAGCCCGTGCACGAAGGCGTAGGGGGCACCCAGCCCGAGATCGTTCATCCCAACCAGGATGATGTGACCGCCCACCCACAACATGGCCAGCGTGCCGATCACCGTGATGGCGGTCAGCACCTTCGGCATGGCCTTGACCAGCAGGTTGCCCACGCGCTGGCTCGCGGCACTGCTCTTGGCCGCCAGGTGCAGGCCCACGTCGTCCATCTTCACGATCAGCGCGACGACCCCATAGACCAGCACCGTGATGCCGAGCGCCACCACGATCAGGGTCAGCGTCCGGCTCACGAAACCGACCGCCGCGACCTCGTTGAGGGCGATCACCATGATCTCGCAGCTCAGGATGAAGTCAGTCGTGATCGCGCCCTTGACCACCTGATCCTCGGCCTCCGGCCCACGGCCGACCACCGGGGTGCCGTGTTCGGGGTGGTGCCCGGTCAGCTTCCCCCAGACCTTGTGCGCCCCCTCATAGCACAGGTAGCCGCCGCCAAGCATCAGCAGCGGGGTGAGACTCCAGGACGCGAACTGGCTCAGCACCAGCAGTGCGGGCAGGATGAACACCAGTTTGTTGCGCAGGCTGCCCATCGCGATCCGCCGGATGATCGGCAACTCACGCTTGGGGTTGATCCCGGTGAGGTACTGCGGTGTCACCGCCGTGTCGTCGATCACCACACCGGCAGCCTTGGCGCTAGCGCGTCCTGCCGCCGCCGCGACGTCGTCTACGCTGGCGGCCGCGGCGCGGGCGAGGGCGGCGACGTCGTCGAGGAGTGCAGCGAGACCGCCGCTCATCGCAGCGCTCCGGTCAGTCGAGTACTGGGCATGTCAGCAGGGTACGGCATCGCGGTGACAGAACCGCAGCCCAGCGGGCGGGTGGACCCGTGCCCGGCCTAGCCAGGGGACGGGTCCGGCATGGCGCGACCGGCCGGGTGGACGGACCGTGACGGGCTCGCTCGATGAGTAGGCACATCTCGTGACAACGGGAGACCATGCAGGCCCGCGGGGAGGTTCAGCGTCCCTGGCCGGGGACGCTGACGCACAGCGCGGCCCGGTGAGCGGCGTCCCCCGGCAGGGCGACGTCGTGGATCCGCCAGCCCGCGATGGGCGTGGCCGGGTCCTCTCCCGCGCCGACGTAGTCGGTCGCCAGGTCGCGCAGCAGCCCGGTCCCGATGGCCTTGAGCATGGCCTCCTTGCGCACCCAGAGCCGCGCGAAGGCCTCTGGCCGCCGGTCCGGGGCGAGGGCGAGTAGTTCCGCGGTCTCCCGCGGGTGCAGGTACCCGCCGATCTGTGTGGCGGTCCGCTCGGACGGGAGCGCTTCAACGTCCACGCCGAGGGGCAGCTCACCCAGCCCGATCAGCACGAGGGTGCCAGTGTGGGACAGCGAGAACTCCACCTCGCCGGTCAGCGGCTTCCCGTGTTCCCCTAGCCACACCCGCACCTCGTCCGCAGGGGTGAGCGTGGCGCGTCCCAGCACCTCGCGCACCAGCACGTGCGCCGCGGCCCAGGTCTCGCCAAGCCCGGGGACGACGAACCGCGCCGCCCGCTCCGACTCCGACGCCGACAGGATGGCCGTGTGCTGGCGGGCCCACGCGGCACCCGCCGCGGTGTCGGCCAGCAGGACTACCACGGAGCCCGCCGCGGGCAGACGCGTGACGCCGGGCAGGCCGGGCAGCTCCCCGCCCGCCTCGCCCACGCCCAGGCGCAGCACCAGTTCCTCAACACCCACAGGGCAGACCATGTCTAGAGAGTAGCCACGCCCCAGCCGCCGTGAGCCAGCCAGCGGCCAGCCCAAGGTGCGGCGCTAACCGACGTCTACGGCGAGGACCCGGACGAGGCGGGACTCGTCGGGGTGCGGGAAACGAACCGTCTCACCGGCCAGCCACGGCTCCCCGGCCTCGCCCAGCCATCGGGCCGGTCGCCCGACCAGCTCGGGGGGTAGCTGTGTCCCGTTCCACGGATCCATGATGAACACGTACACCTGACCATCGACATGGGTATAGCGGACGCCGTTGTCCCCATACCTCACCCACGGCCTCGTCCCGTAGATCGCCTCTCCCTGACTAGCCAGCCACCCCCCAAGCGCATCGAGACGTTCCCGCTGTGGGCCCGTCACCCCCCCCGGATGAATCTGGACCAACGTTCAACAGCAGGTTCCCCCCTTTGCGACGACATCGACCAGCAACCGGACCAACTCGGCCGCGCTGAGGTACTCGCCCTCACCTTCGGCCGTGTTATACCCAAACGAGCGTCCGATCCCACGAGTCGCCTCCCAAGGATCGGCGACGATGTCGTCGATGTGAGCATACTCCCTCGTCAGGTGCCCGTGGAAGGGCACCCCCCAACGATCGTTGAGGACGCCCTCGGGAACCGCGTCCAGATAGCGCCGAAACAGCGCCCCGAGCCCCCACTCGTCGTGGGCCTTGCCCGCGTCCGGCCACTCGATGTCGTTCCACAGCACGTCGGGGAAGAACCTCTCGATCAGCTCATCCAACTGGCGGGCCGCGTAGCGCGCGAAGGCCTCGTCCTGGCGGCGGAAACCGAATAGTTCCTCGTCACTGGTGATCGGCGGGAACTCGCTGACGTGCCAGTCCAGCGCCCCTGAGAAGTACAGCCCGAACCGCACTCCGGCGCCACGCATCGCGGACTCCAGGTCGGCGATCAGGTCGCGCCCCGGCCCCCGCCGGGCCGCGTTAAAGCCGGTGGTGGCGGTGTCCCACAGGCAGAAACCGTCGTGGTGCTTCGCCGTCGGGATGAAGTACTGAGCGCCCCAGCCCTTGACGTCGCGGGCGAGCCGTGCCGCGTCCAGGCTGGGACGCCAGCACTCGGCGAGGTCCTCGTAGGTCGTGCCCACGCCGAAAGTCCGCTCGTGGCGTTCACGTGTGGGGGAGCCCTCGATCCGCACAGTGTTGGCATACCATTCGGCGTAGTGGTGCCAGGCATAGGCCGCCCACTGCGTGTCCTCGGGGGGATCCTCCACGCTCGCCCAGGCCGGGATCGAGTACAGCCCCCAGTGCCAGAAGATGCCGAACTTCGCGTCCCGCCACCACTGGGGGACGCCAGGGCTGGGATAGGCGACGGGGGTCTGTAGTTCTGGTCCGGTGCGTCCTTCGAAGTTCAGCATCAGTCGGCTTTCGCAGTGAGTGGGAAGTGGCACGCCACCTGGTGGGCATCGCCGAGGACCGGTGGTTCGGTGTCACAGATTTCCTTCGCGAATGGGCACCGGGTCTTGAAACGACATCCCCGCGGCGGGTCGATCGCGCTCGGCAGCTCACCGGTGATGGCGACCCTCTCCTTGCGTTCCAGCGTCGGGTCGGCGATCGGTACCGCGTCGATCAGAGCCTGCGTGTAAGGGTGCTTCGGGGCCGTCGCCACCTCCTCGGCGGGGCCGACCTCGACCAGTTTGCCGAGGTACATGACGCCGATCCGGTCCGACATGTAACGCACCACCGACAGGTTGTGCGAGATGAAGATCAGCGCCAGGTCCAGTTCGGCCTGTAGGCCGCGCATCAGGTTGAGTACCTGGGCCTGGACCGAGACGTCCAGCGCGCTCACCGGCTCATCGCAGACGATCAGTTTCGGCTGAAGAGCCAGCGACCTGGCCAGCCCGATCCGCTGCAGCTGGCCGCCGGAAAACTCGTGCGGGTAGCGCTCCATGGCCGCCTCGCTGAGGCCGACCTGATCCAGCAGCCCCTCGACCCGCTCCTCCCGCTCATCTCGGGTGCCGACCTTCTGGATGTCGAGCGGTTCGGTGAGGATCTCGTCCACCCTCATGCGGGGATCCATCGCCGCGTAGGAGTCCTGGAACATCAGTTGCACGCTCTTGTGCAGGTCCCGCCGCTGGGCCTTCGACAGGTTTTGCACATCGAGCCCATCCACGATCAGCTCACCCCCGCTCGCCGGTTCCAGCCCAGCGATCACCCTGCCCAGGGTGGACTTGCCGCATCCGGACTCGCCGACCAAACCGAAGGTCTCTCCGGCGCGGACGCTGAAACTGACCTCGCTGACCGCGCTGACGGTACCCACCCGGCGGCGGATGATCTTCCCACCCAGCGCCGGATATTCCTTGGTGAGCGAGCGGACTTCGGCGATCACCGGGCGCTGCTCCAGGTCCGACAGCGCCACATGGGCGATATTCTCCCCACGCTCCAGCGGCTCTCCGCCCGGATGGTGGCAGGCCACCAGGTGTGCGTCCCCGGTCTGAGTAGGGGCGACGCTGCGGCAGAGAGCGTCGGCGCGGGGACAACGTGGGGCGAAGGGGCAACCGGGGATCTCGCCGCTGAGGTCGGGCGGGGACCCGGGGATCGAGTAGAGCCGCTGGTTGTGGTGGCTGGCCTGTTCCGGCAGTGCGGCCATCAGAGAGCGGGTGTACTGGTGGCGCGGGTCGGTGAATACCTCCAGGGTGTCACCGATCTCCACGACCCGTCCCGCATACATCACCGCGACCTTGTCGGTGCGTCCGGCCACGACACCGAGGTCGTGGGTCACCAGCATCACCGACGACTTGAACTCCTCCTTCAGGTCGTCGATCAGGTCGAGGATCTGCCTCTGGGTCGTCACGTCCAGGGCCGTGGTCGGTTCGTCGGCGATCAGCAGCGAGGGGGAGCAGATCAGCGCCATAGCGATCATCGCCCGCTGTCTCATCCCACCGGACAACTGGTGGGGGTAGTCGTCCACGATCTTCTCCGGACGCGGCATGCCCACCCGGCGCAGCAGCTCGATCGTGCGCTGCCTGGCTTCGGCCTTGGACACCCGCTGGTGGACGCGCAGCGGCTCGCCGACCTGGTCACCGATCTTCATGGTCGGGTTGAGCGAGGTCAAAGGGTCCTGGAAGATCATCCCGATGCGGGTCCCACGGATCCGTCGGACCTCCTCCTTGGGTGCCTTGGTGAGGTCCTTCCCGTCGAAGACGATCTGCCCCGAACTGACCCGGCCACCACCCGGCAGCAGGCCCATGATCGACAAGGCCGTCATGGTCTTACCGCTGCCGGACTCACCGACGATGCCGATGGTCTGGCTGCCTCCGATGGTCAGATCGACTCCCCCGAGGGGACGCACCCGGCCGCGGCGCAACGGGATCTCGACATGCACGTCCCGGAGGTGAAGTAGGGGATTGTCAGTCATCAGGACTCACCTCTTCCGCAGCCGGACTTCGAAGGCGTCCCTTAGGCCGTCCCCGATGAAGTTGAACGCCAGCACGAGCAGGATAATCATGACCCCCGGTGGGTAGAGCAGCCACCAGTTGCCCGAATAGGCCTCCGACAAGCCCTGGCTGAGCATCGACCCCCAGTTCGCCGCCGGTGGTGGCACGCCCAGGCCCAGGAAGGACAGGTAGGCCACATAGAGCACGGCATCGGCGATCTGGAAGGTGGCGTTCACCACGACCGTGCCGAAGGCATTGCGGACGATGTGGGTGCGCACGGCCCGTCCGGCACCCCCACCCATGCCACGCATCGCCACGATGAACTCCCGGCTGCGCAGGGCCAGCGCCTCCCCGCGGACCAGACGGGCCGGGTTCAACCAGGCGAAGGCCCCGATGATGAAGATCAGCAGCGGCACCGTCGGGGTGACCATCGTCGCGATCAGCATGAACAAGAACAGCGCCGGGATGCTCATCAGCGCGTCCACGACCCGCATCATCGCCGCGTCCAGCCAGCCGCCGACGAACCCGGCGGTCGCGCCCCACAGCGTCCCGATGAAAGTCGCCAGCAGCCCGGCCGCGAGCCCGATCAGCAGCGAGGTCTGACCACCGACCATCAGGCGTCCCAGCTGGTCGTAGCCCACCCCGTCGGTACCGAGAGGGAAATCGCCGCCCGGGGGGAGATAGGCCTGCTTCAGGTCGGTGTGGACCTGGTCGGTGACGTGGATCAGCGGCCCAACGAAGCTGAACAGGATCAGACCCACCGCGAGCACCACCCCGACCAGGGCCAGCCGGTTCTGGGCGAAGACCTCCAGCCCCTGGCGTCCCAGGCTGCGGCGCTGGCGGGGCCGGGGTGCGGTTCCGGTGGCGCTCACTGGTTACCTCCCAAGCGGACGCGGGGGTCGGCGATGGCGTAACAGATATCAGCTAGCAGCGCACCAACAACCGTGGCGATCGCCACGATCGAGGTCACGGCCAGCAGGATCTGATAGTCGCGGTGCCCGGTGGCCTGCCAGAACATCAGTCCCATGCCGGGGAAATTGAATAGGCTCTCGACCACCAGGGCTCCGCTGAACAGGGCCGGTAGGTACATGCCCAGCAGCGTGATGACCGGGAACAAGGAGTTGCGCAGCGCGTGGCGGATGATGACCCGGGACTCGCTCAGCCCCTTGGCCCGCGCGGTGCGGATGTAGTTCTCGTTGAGGTTGTCGACCATGGACGAGCGGATATAACGGGTATAGGCGGCGATGGTCACGATCGACAAGGTGACCACGGGCAATACCAGGGCCTCGGGTTCGGCGAACATGTCCGCCAGTGTGAAGCCCTGTGGGGCCTCCGGCGGCAGCACCGGCCAGACCTGGGAGAAGACGATGATGAGCACCAGACCCATGAAGAAGATCGGGGTGGCATAGGCCAGCAGCGTGATGGCGGTGATGACATAGTCCGCGATCCGGTTGCGCCTCCAGGCCTGGATCACGCCGAGCGGGATAGCGACCACCAGCGCCACGAGGATGCTCAGCAGGCTGAGCAGCATGGTCTTGGGCAGCCGCTGGGCGATGGCCTCGGCGACCGGCTGGTTGAGCTGGAAGGAGTGGCCGAGATCGCCGGTGAGGATGCGTCCGATATAGCGGAAGTACTGTTCCCACAGTGGCAGGTTGAACCCCATCTGTTCGTTGTAGGCATCCAATTGTTCCTGGGTGGCCTCCTTGCCCAGGGCCGAGCGGGCGGCACCGCCGGGAAGGAAATGCAGGATGGCGAAGGTGATGATCGTGACGAGCAGGATCACCACGATCGCCTGCAGGAATCGTTTGGCGAGGAACCGCGCCACTGTGCGTCCTTTCTGCCGGAATTGGCTGTGAAGCCGCGCAGGTCGTCCCGGCCGGGCCAGGCTTTGACTCCGGGCGGGACGGTCTGCGCGGGTGGGACGGCCTCACCAGCGGGGAGCCGCCCCACCCTCGGGATTACTTAGTGCGTGCCCAGTCCTGGGGGTACAGGCCCAGGGTTGGCTCTTGCGGGTCGATGCCGGTGATATCGGACTTCCAGGCCGAGATCTGGTTGACCGGGTTAGGCATCCACAGCACCGGGAGGTCTTCGGCCAGGAACTTGTTATAGGCATCCAGAGCGTTCGCGTCGGTACCGAACTGGGTGGCCTCGATCAACTTGTCGGCCTCAGGGTTGGAGTAGCTGCCCAGGTTCACCGGGGCATCGGTGGCGAACAGGCGCTCACCCGAGGCGTAGGGCGGGAAGTACCAGGAAGCCTGGGAGCCGAAGAAGGACAGGTCCCAGGTGCAGGCCTCACCCGGCTTGCACTTCTGAGAGACGGCCACCGAATCGGGCACCTCTTTGACGTTCAGCTCGATGCCGGCCTTGGAGAACTGGCTCTTGAGTTCGGCGAACATCTTGGTGGTCGCGGTGAACCCAGACTGGCTGATGACGTCGAATTTCAGCGGGGTGCCCGCCGCGACGCCCTCACCGCACTTGGCCGGGTCGGTGCAGGTGGCGACGTTGTCCCCGCCGACGCTCCACCCATGGTCGGCGAGCAGTTTCTTAGCCTTCTCGGGGTCGAAGGAGTAGGCGCAGCCCTCCAGCGTCCCGGCCTTGTCGGGCTTCATCGGGACCGGCCCGCAGGTCGGCGCCGCGGCCCCCTGCCAGACCACCTTCGAGATCGACTCCTGGTCGATGAGGTGCTGCATCGCCTGGCGGATGTACTTCTGGTTGAAGATGGGCGCGGTCTTGGGGTTAGCGAAGTTGAAAGGCATATAGGTGATCGACCAGCCAGCCCAAGGCTTGACGGTGTACCCCTTGCCCTCGATGACGGACTTCTGCGAGACCGAGCCCGCCGGGATATAGCCGAAGTCGATCCCACCGCTGCGCAGGACGTTGAACTGGGCGTCATCGCCGGTGAACGGGCGGAACACCACGGTGTCGAGTTTGGCCTTGTCCTCACCCGTATAGGAGGTGTTGGCCTTGAGTTTCACCTCGCCATTGGGAACATAGGATTCCAGCATCCATGGCCCAGAGACGGTCTTCCACAGCGGATTGGTGGCATAGGTCGAGATATTCTCGCTCGCCTTGAACAGGTAGTCGAAGACCTGCTTAGCTCCCTCCGCGGTGCGGTCATGGTCGCCGACCTGGCCGTCGTCGGAGGTCTTGTTCCACACGTGGGTGGGCATTGGGACGAAACGGTTCATCTGATTGCCGATGAACCAGCCCGGTGCGTACACCTTGTCGGTGGTGATGGAGAACTTCTTCTCGTCGATGACCTTGAACTCGGTCACGTTATCGGGCATGCCGCCCTTGCGGTAGGAGGCCCACTTGTCCTTATTGGCGTTGACCAGGTTCCACCAGAACTCGATATCGCGGGTGGTGATCGGCTTACCGTCGGACCATTTCATGTCCTTCAGCTCGACGGTGAGGGTCTTGCCGTCCTCGCTGATGACAGGCGGTTTGGCCAGCGAACGTTTCGGATCGATGTTCCAGTCGGTCGTGCTGGCAAGGGTGTAATCGTAGACGCTGGGGTATTGCAGGGAACGGAAGATGCCGTTCTCGCCTTGGGTCTTGCCCGGAGCGGAGATCGGCAGGATCCAGGTCGCGGTCTTCATCGCCACGCTGACCGAGCCACCCTCCTGGGCTTGCCCTCCGGCAGCGGGCTTGTTGCTAGTAGACGAACAGCCAGCAACGAGCAGTGCGCAGGCGATGCCGGCCGCGGCGATCCCCCTCGCTGTCGGTGTCACTCGGAGAAACATTTTGCCTCCTCTTCAGGTCTGTTGGGCGCTGTCAGCCGTCCGAACCCCGTCGTCGGACCAGTTCCACCCACTTGCGGTGAAACTAGCAAAGAACAAGTAGGCTTGGTGCACAATCTTAGTAACATTTGAATAAATACTTAGATCGAAAGTATAGATAAAGTCTGGTTGGTCGGCGTTTCGCCCAGAGACAGGGGATGGTGGATGATGGCCCAGTTCGGACGCGACCGTGACCTCGCCGCCGCGG
>JAUMYR010000042.1:0-11133 GCA_030528545.1 Propionibacteriaceae bacterium | reverse complement strand
AGGGGATGGTGGATGATGGCCCAGTTCGGACGCGACCGTGACCTCGCCGCCGCGGTGGTCGACCTCATCAGCAGCGGGCAGGCCTCATCGCGGCGCGACCTGATCTCGCAGCTCCAGCTCACTCCGGCGAGCGCGAACCTGATCGTCAAGCGCCTCCTCACCGACGGTGTCCTCGTGGAGGCGGGCGAAGGCCCCTCCACCGGAGGGCGACGCCCCCGGTTGTTGCGGGTCGCCGACCAGCGCGGTGTCGTCGCCTGCGCCGAGCTGGGCGCCCGGCATGCCCGCCTAGCCCTGGTGGCACCGTCTGGCACGCTGATCTCCCGCGACGAGATCCCCCTCCAGATCGATCAGGGAGCCGACGCGGTATTCGACTCCCTGGGCCAGCGCTGGACGCGGATGCTCGCCGGGGACGACAAAGAGATGCGCGCCGTCGCCGTGGCCTTCCCCGGCCCGGTCGATGTCAGCGGCGGCCTAGTCGTCTCGCCCGCCCGGATGCCCGGCTGGAGCGGTGTGAACCCACGGCAGGCCCTAGCCGCCAGGTTCGGCGTCCCGGCCGTGATCGAGAACGACGCGCGCGCCGGTGCGCTGGGCGAGGCCCGGGCGCGGCGCGGGACGATCGACACCTTCGTCTACGTGAAGGCGGGCATGGGCATCGGCGGCGCCTGGGTCTCTGGCGGACAGCTCTATCGCGGCCCGCACGGCCTGGGTGGGGAGATCACGCACAACCAGCTGCCCGGCATCGTCAAGGAGCAGGGCTGCGGATGCGGCAACCGGGGCTGCCTCGAACTGGTAGCCAGCGGGGCCGCGCTGAGCCGCGACCTGGCCGAGCAGGGCATCTCAGTGCGGGGGACGAAGGACATCACCGAACTCGCCCAGGATTCAAACCCGGTGGTCAACACGCTGATGCGGACCGCGGGTTCGCACCTGGGGGAGGTGCTCGCGCCCCTGGTGAACTTCCTCAACCCGAGTGGGGTCATCATCGGCGGCGGGCTGTCGGCCTCGGACGCCTTCGTCGCGGCCGTGCGCGGCGTGCTCTACGACAGGTGCCTTCCCATGTGCACCCAGGGACTGCTCATCGAGGCCTCCGCCGCTGGCCCGGACGCGGCGGTGATCGGCCTGGGCGAACTCGCCCGAAGCTCCCTCAGACCTGAAAGGACACCCCGTTGAGAATCGCCATTTGCGGCATCCACATCGAGTCCTCGACCTTCTCACCGCACCGCAGCGGGGAAGACGACTTCGAGGTGCGCCGCGGCCAGGAATTGCTGCGGCGTTACCCCTTCCTGGACGCCGAATGGGCGGCCGGGGTGGAATGGCTGCCGGTGCTCCACGCCCGGGCCCTGCCGGGGGGTCCGGTGCTGGCGTCCACCTATGCGGCCTGGCGCGAGGAGATCACGGCGGGGCTGTCGGCGCTGGGACCCATCGATGGGGTGTTCTTCGACATCCACGGGGCGATGAGCGTCGAGGGGCTGACCGACGCCGAGGGCGACCTGATCTCGGCGATCCGGGCCGTCATCGGCCCCGGCCCGATGGTGGCCTCGGGCATGGACCTGCACGGCAACGTCTCGGGGACGCTGTTCACCCAGACCGATCTGCTGACCTGCTACCGCACCGCCCCGCACATCGATGTGTGGGAGACCAGGGAGCGGTCGGCCAGCCAGCTCGTCCGGGCGATCCGCTCCGGGGTGCGTCCGGCCAAGGCTCTGGTGCACCTGCCTTTCCTGCTGCCAGGAGAGATGACCTCGACCCGGGTGGAGCCAGCCCGGTCCCTCTATGCCGACGTCTCGGCCGTCGCCCAGCGCCCCGGGGTGTGGGACGCCGCTTTCTGGATCGGCTTCGCCTGGGCCGACGAACCCCGTTGCCAGGCAGCCGTGGTCGTGATCGCCGATGACCAGGAGGTCGCCGACGGGCAGGCCCTCGGGCTGGCCGGCAGAATCTGGCAGCGACGCCACGAGTTCAGCTTCGTCGCCCCGGTCGCCTCCTTCGGAGAATGCCTGGACCGGGCCCTGAGTTCTCAGCGGCACCCCTTCTTCATCTCCGACTCCGGCGATAACCCGGGCGCCGGTGGGGCCTGCGACGTGACGGTCGCGCTGGGGGAGGCCCTGGCTCACCCCGATCTGGCCACCGGGGAGGACCTGTGCGTGCTGATCGCCGCGATCGCCGACCCGGACGCCGTCGCCGCGGCCACCCGCGCCGGGGCCGGTGGCAGCGCCCGCTTCCCCGTCGGGGGACGCCTAGACGACCGGCCCCCGGGCCCGGTCACCGCCGTCTGGCGGGTGCAGGCCCTAGCCGAGGACCCGCGGGGCGGGGCCGTCGCCCTGCTGCGCCACGGCCGGGTCGGACTCATCGTCACCTCCCGCCGCGACCAGTACGCCACCCTCGACAAGTTCCGGCTCCTGGGGATCGAACCTCACGAGGTGCCGGTCGTGGTGGTCAAGATCGGCTATCTCGAACCCGAACTCTATGAGGCGGCCGCCGACTGGCTGATGGCCCTGACCCCCGGCGGGGTCGATCAGGACCTCGTCCGGCTGGGGCATCGCCGCCTCCAGCGTCCGATGATCCCCTTCGACGCCGACGCCGACGGTCCGAGAGTGTTCCGCGGGTAGCAGGCCTAGCCCCGCGGACCGCCGTGGGGCACCCCGATGCCCTCCAGCGGGCGGCGGCGCATCCGGTGCGGCAGTACCAGCCGGGCGGCCTGCTGGAGGTCCACGGCCTCGATACCGGTCCGGCCGTGCCAGGCGGCGAGCGCCCGGGCGGCCCGCACCATGGTGATGTCGGCCCGGTGGCCGTCCACCCCCGCGTCCACGCAGATCTGGGCCACCTCCAGCAATACCTCGCGGCCCACCGCCACCTCCGGCAGCAGGTCCATCGCGGACGCGATCTGGCGGGCTAGCCGCTCCCCCTCGGCGCGCCACCCCGCGCAGAACCCGGCGGGGTCGGCCTCGAAGGCCAGCCTGCGCTCGATGATCTCTACCCGGTCCTGTGGATCGGATTCCCCCACCACGGTGACGCACAGCCCGAAGCGGTCCAACAGCTGGGGGCGCAGCTCGCCCTCTTCAGGGTTCATCGTGCCGACCAGCGAGAACCGGGCCGGATGGGTCAGGCTGATGCCCTCCCGCTCCACGGTATTCACCCCCATCGCGGCGGAGTCCAGCAGCAGGTCCACCACGTGATCGTCGAGGAGGTTCACCTCGTCGACGTACAGGATGCCCCGGTGGGCGTCGGCCAGCAGCCCCGGCTCGAAGCGTTTGCGGCCCGCGGTCAGCGCCGTCTCTAGATCCAAGGTCCCCGCTACCCGGTCCTCGGTCGCCCCGATCGGCAGTTCCACCACTGGCACCCGGGTCCGGCGCACCACGGGATCGTCCTGGGCGGGAAGCCCCAGCTCCTCCCGGTATTCCCGGTATTCCGCGGGTGACAGGTGGTAAGGGGTGGCACCGGCCTCGACCCGTTCCGGCAGTAGTTCGGCTAGGCCGCGCACGGCGGTGGACTTCGCGGTGCCCTTGTCGCCGCGGATCAGCACCCCTGAGATCGCGGGGCTGATGACCGTGAGCACCAGCGCGAGTTTCATCTCGTCCTGCCCCACGATCGCGGCAAAGGGATAACTAGACCGGCTCATCGCCCTTCCTTCCTAGCAGTAGCCGTGCGCACGTCGCGCACCACCGACACCAGATCGTCGGCACGCAGTTGTTCAATCTCGAACCGGGACGCACCCAGCGCGGCCGACAGCCGGGCACCGTGGCCCCGCGCCGCCGCTGAGACCGGTTCGGTGTCGACGACCACCCAGGTCACCCGGCCATCGCCGCCGAGCCGTGCGGCGAGCTTGGCCACCTCCGCGTCCGCGCCGCGCGTCACCCGCCCGGACAGGTCGACGTTGCCGCGTCCGTCGGTCACCACGATCACCAGCGGACGCAGCGCCGGGTTCTTCAGCAGCGCCCGCCGCACCACCCCCGACGCTTCGACCAGGCCAGCGGCCAGCGGGGTGCGCCCGCCCACCGGCAACTCCCGCAACCTCCGTTCGGCCAGTTCCACCGAGGATGTGGGTTCCACCAGCACCTGGGCCCCGGTGCCGCGGAAGCTCACCAGCGACACCTGGTCGCGCTTGACGTAGGCGTCCAGCAGCAGGCTCAGCACCGCCCCCTTGCTGGCCACCATCCGGTTGCGGGCCCCCATGGAGCCGGAGGCGTCCACGCACAGCACCACCAGGGAGCCGGTCTGGCGCACCCGGACCTTGCGGAACCAGTCGCTGGGTTCGATCAGCACCGCCAGTTCGCTGCGGGGGTCACCCTGCTCGGCGGCGCGCAGGCGGCGCCCCCGCTGGTGCACGGCCCCGGCCCGCAGCGTGGCGTCCAGGGCCAGGTCCACGGCCTCCCGGGTCGGGCGGGCCCGGACATAGCGGCCGCGGCCGTCGGCGGTGACCGCGGTGGCGCGCCGACCCGACCCGAGGCGGTCGGCCCGGTCCGTGGCCGGGTGCAGCGGACGCACCCGGAAGGGCTCACCGACCGCGGAGATCTCCTCGGGCGGGGTACCCCCGGAGGCCGGGGCGTCGGCGTCCGCATCGCCTGGCGCCGGGGACGAGGTGGGCGGGGGTTCGGGGTGGGTGGTCCGCGCCACATCCGATGGGGGCGGTTCGGAGGCCTGGCGGCGGCGGTGGGCCAGCACTAGCTCGGCGACCGCTTCGGCGTCCTCCTCGCTCACCCGCTGGCTGCCCCGCCAGGCCGCGTGGGCCCGGGCGGCGCGGCTCATCACCAGCTCGGCCCGGTGCCCGGCGACGTGGGCCTCCAGCACCCGCGCCGCGACGAGCTCCTGGATGTCCCTGCCCAGCCGGACCGCGGGGGCCTCCTCCCGGGCCCGGCAGATCCTCCTAGCCAGGGCGGCCTCCTGGTCCGCCCAGGCCCCCACGAAGGCCTCCGGGTCGGCGTCGAAGGCGAGCCTGCGTTCCATGACCTCGACTCGCTCGTCCAGATCGGGGGATCCCTCCACCTGGACGCACAGCCCGAAGCGGTCCAGCAGCTGGGGGCGCAGCGCTCCCTCCTCAGGGTTCATCGTGCCGACCAGCGCGAACCGGGCCCGTTGGGTGCGGGAAAACCCCTCCCGCTCGGTGAGGACGACCCCGCTGGCCGCCGCGTCCAGCACCAGGTCGGTCAGGTGGTCGGCGAGCAGGTTGACCTCGTCGACGTAGAGAATCCCGCCGTCGGCCTCGGCCAGCAGGCCCGGCAGGAACCGGGGGGAGCCGCCGGTCAGCGTCGCCTCCAGGTCGAGTCCCCCGACCAGGCGGTCCTCGGTGGCGCCCAGGGCCAGGGTCCGCAACCGCCCGGACGGCAACAGCGCGGCGAGGGAACGCACCATGGTGGATTTGGCGGTTCCCTTGGCGCCCTGGATCAGCGCCCCGCCGATCCCCGGGTCGATGGCGACCAGTTGTAGGGCGAGCCGCATCCGCGGTTGCCCCACGATGGCCGAGAAGGGGAAGAGTCTGGTCACGTTACGGGGTAGCGGCTTCCTCGATGGTCTTGCCGTAGCGTTTCTGGAACCAGGCTTCCAGGTCGCCGCGTTCCTGGCCGCGGTCTTTCTGCGCCTTGTCGAACATGCCCCGCTCCTTGAGGGGCTTGATCGCGTCGTTGCCCTCGCCGTCGACGACCGTGGCGAGTTCACCGGTTCCCAGGTTCAGGGTGTAATCGAACTCCTTCTGCATGACCGAGACCAGCCGGTGACACAGCATCGTCTGTTTGGTGTAGTCGAACACGTAGTAGTTGCTGAAGTCCTTCCCGCTGCCGGGATCGACCAGCTGGAACCGTGCGGTCCTGGCGGCGGGGTCGATGGTGACCTTCACCCCCGAGCCGTTGAACAGGTTGGCCTGCAGGTCGGTATCGATCAGCTTGTCTCCCTCTTTCGAAAGGGACGCGCCTGCCGCGCTGGCCGTGCTGTGCGGGGCCTGGCTGGGAGTCCCGGACGCGCACCCGGACGCGCCCAGCCCTACCGCCAGGCAGATACCGGCGATCGCGAGGAATCTCTTCATGGTCTGTCTATCCTTCCCTGTCTTAGGCGCCGGTCTCCCCGGCTCCCTCCAGTTCGGCGTCGGTGTCGAACTGGACGTCCTCCAGCGTGTCGATGCGTTCCTCGCTGGCCTGCCACAGGTCGCGCCGGTTCGCTTCCAGCAGCCGTCCGGCGATGGCCGCCGTGGCGTGCGGGTTGGCCTCGCGGAGGCGCCTCAGCATCTCCGGGTCGCCGAGGAACCGGTCGCAGACCGCATCGAACATCCAGTCGGCCATCTCTCCGGTGGTGGCGGCCAGGCCCAGCAGATTGGTGGTGCGTTCGGCGATCTCCCCTACCCCCTGGTGGCCGTGGGCCAGCATCCCCTCGACCCAGGCCGGGTTGAGCAGCTGGGCGTACAGCCCGGCCCGGGCCGCGTCGGCGGCCGTCGCCGTGTGCACCCGCCGCCCGGTGGTGTCGGTCACCAGCGTCGGGACCGCCTCGCCGCGGGCGGCTGCGACCCCAGCGCTCATCCCTCCCAGAAACTCGAAGTAGTGGTCGAGGTCGGTGATGTGGTGCTCGTTGGACGAGCGGCACTGGGCGACCAGTTGCACGTCGGCCAGGTGCCCGCGGTACAAGCCGGGCACCTTGTCGCCGTGCCGGTGGCGGGAATAGAGGTGCTGGGCACCCTGGGTGAAGTGTTCGGCCAGTTCCGCCGTCGAGGACCAGTTCCCGGTGTCGATCACATCGGTCAGCCCGGTGGCGTACAGCTCCGGCGGCGGCCCGAAGACCCGGACGTGGCTGAGCTCCCGGGCCTCGGTCTCGGTCATCCCGCCGTCCAGCAGGTGCTGGTGGAGCCGCCTGGTCCTGGCCGCGATCGGGTTGATCTCCTCCGGTTCGTCGAGCGCGGCGACCGCGGCGAACATGTCGTCCAGTTCCTCAACGAGGGTGCCGAACAGGTCCCGGAAGAAGCCGGAGATCGTGACCACCACGTCCACCCGGGGCCCGGGCAGTTCCTCGCGGGGGATGACCTCCCAGCCGGGCAGGCCGGGACGCCGCGACTGGGCCCGGCGCACCCCGATCAGCGACATCACCTGGGCATAAGTCTCGCCGTGGGTCCGGGTCGTCTCCAGGCCCCACAGCACCAGCCCGACGCAAGACGGCCAGTCCCCGCCGTGGCCGTCCCGGTAGGCCTCGACGATCTGGGCCGCCATCTCTGCCCCGCGGCGGGCGGCCAGCGCGCTGGGGACCTGCCGGGGGTCGAACTGGTACAGCGAGGCCCCGCTGGGCAGCACCTCGGGGTTACGGATGGCGTCTCCCCCGAGCCGGGCCTCCACGTGGCGTCCGCACAAGGCACGATGGAAGAACTCCCATTCCTGGTTGGCGGAGAACCGCAACGCCAGCTCACGGGCCCGGACGATCACGGCCCGGGAGGTCTCGTCCCCGGCCAGGTCCGCGGCCGGTTCCTGGCTGGTCAGCGCAAGTTCCACCAGCCGCTTGGCGGCCTCGTCGTAGCGGGCGATCTCGGCCTCGCTGAGACCGCGGATGCTTTCGGCGTCCAGCCCGTCGGCGGCGGCCATCAGCTCATACCCGGGGGCCAGGTCACCGGCCCCGTTGCCGATCACCCCGGCGACCATGTAGGCGACCTCACCGGCGTCCCAGTGGCTGCCGAAAACGTGCAAGCCGAGGGGGATCAGCTGGGCGCGCAGCCGCTCCAGCTCACCCTCCAGCTGGTCGGGGTCGGTGGGCAGGTGGGCCTGTTCCGCCCGCTGCCTGAGGTCGGCCAGCTGGTCCTCGCTGCTGTGCGGGGTCATGGCGTGGCTGCGCCGGTAGGCGGCCAGGGCCTCGGCCAGTTCCTCCAGCTCATCGTGCAGCCCGCCGGGCGTCATGACGGGCGGCTGGTAGCTGACCAGGGTCGCGTGGGAGCGCCGCCGGGCGAGCAGCGCCTCGGCCGGGTTGCCCGCGTAGTACAGGTAGACGTGTGGGACGTCGCCGACCATGAGGTCGGGGAAGTCGTGCACGCTGACCGCGTTCTCTTTCGACTTCAGGAACTCCAACGTGCCGTGGGTGCCGACGTGGACGATGACGTCGGCCCGCCACACGTGCTGTAACCAGGTGTAGTAGGCCAGGTACTGAGGGTGGGGCGGGACGGTGTTGTCGTGGGCCAGGGCGTCGTCCACATCGGGGGCGCGTCCCGGCTGGACGCCCACCAGCACGTTGCCGTATTCGACGTGGGGGATCAGGTAGTCCCCCACAGCATCGACCATGGGACGCGGCCCATCCGCTGGCCAGGCCCGGGTGACCTCCTCCCACGCCTGGTCGTCGCCGAGGTCGGCCTGGGCCTGCCGGTGTGGGTAGGCGAGTGGCTGCGCCTCGGTGAGGTAGGCAGGGGAGTTGACCTGGCCCGCCATGAGGTCGGCGCGCAGTCGCGCTGCGGTCACCGGCTGGGTGCGGTAGCCGCTCCGGTGGAGTTCGGCCAGGATCGCGGCGATGGATTCGGCGACGTCGAGCTGGGAGGCGGCCAGCAGGTTGCCTTCCCCGGCCGGGTAGTCGTATCCGATGAGACAGACCCGCTTGTCGGCGTTCGCTAGGCCCCGCAACCGCAGCAGCCCGGCGACCCGCCCCACCAGCCGGTCGAGTTGCTCCTCAATGACCTGGAGTTCGGCGGTGTCGACCTGGTGGCGATCGTCGTGCTGGGGTGGGGTCATGGCGGCGATGGGGATCTGGTTGATCGCCCCATCGAACTCGGGCAGCATCACCGAGACCAGCACCTCGGATGGTCCCAGCCCGTGGGAGTGGTGCAGCCACTCCTCGGCGGTGGTGCGGGTGAGCAGGATGGGGGACAGATAGGGCACGCCCAGCCGGTTGAGTGCGGCGACCCCGTGGTCGGCGTCGCCACCGGTGGGACCCGCCCCGAACCGGAAACTCATCAGGGTCACCACCAGGTCAGGTTCGAGGCCGGGGGTGGCGCACATCTCCAGGATCTGGTCGACCGCGCTCGCGGCGTCGGTCTCGATCGCGACCGGCAGCACCCAGGCCTCCCCCGCGAGCGCTTCGGCGAGCCTCGCCGCGACGGGTTCGGGGTCGGTGGGGTAGCTGACCCCGTTGTATAGCAGCGCCACGACGGGGCGTCCCTCCGGCCCCGGGTGGGCGGCCAGGTAGTCCTCGGCGCTGGCGTAGCGGGCCCGGGTGGACGGGTCGGCCAGGTACACCCCGGGGGTCTGGGGGCTCGGCTCGGGGACCTCAAGGCTGGGCTGATCCCCGTAGTCGCGCAGCAGGGTACCGAGCACGAACAGTGCGTCCGGTCCGCGCATCGTCCGGTAGGCGCGGGCGAGCCGGGAGAAGGTCATCGCGTCCCGCCGGGCCTGGGGGTCGTCCACCCCGCGGGGCGGCGCGGGAGGCGCGCCCAGCATCATCGGCGGCATCTTCCCGGGGGCGAGCCGGAACTCACCGAGCCTGGTCTGGTCGGCGAATTGCATGCCGAAGGGCAGCAGCTGGCCCGGGTATCCGGCCAGGATCGGCACCAGGGCGTCCTGCCAGGCCGGGTCGGAGCGCATCAGGTCGACGATGACGGCGTCGGCGGACGCGACCGCCCCGGCGAGGGCATCGGCATCGCCGAGGGGTTGGGCGGAGTTGAACAGCGTGAGGCTGCCCCAGCCAGGGGCCGCGCGGTCGAGGTGGGCGGCCGCGTCGATGAAACAACGCAGCGCACCCGGGTAGTGGGTGATCGCGACGATCCTCATGATGATCCTTCCGTTTCCCGATTCTGCGGTGTCGCCCCTACGCTCACCCGGTGCCGCGGGACGATCACGGGGTGGCCAGCGCCGGGGTCGGTGGTGACCCAGGCGTTGACGGCGAAGTTGCGTTCTATCTGGGCCGCGGACAGCGCCTCAGCCGGGACGCCGTCGGTCCGGACCCGGCCCTCGCCCATCACCACGCACCGGTCGCAGTAGCGGGCGGCCTGGGCCAGGTCGTGCAGCACGGTGATGACGGTGAGGCCGCTGCGCCGGTTCAGGTCGCGGATCAGTTCCAGCACGTCAAGCTGGTGGGCGATGTCGAGGTAGGTGGTGGGTTCGTCCAGCAGCAGCACCTTCGGCTGCTGGGCCAGGGCCGTCGCTATCCACACCCGCTGCCGTTCGCCGCCAGACAGGGACGCCACCAGGCGGTGGGACAGGTGGGCGACCCCGGTGACGGCCATGGCCTCCTCGATGGCGGCATCGCGCCCCGACGGGTTCAGCCGCCACCAGGGAAGGTGGGCGTAGCGTCCGTAGCCGATGAGGCGCCGCACCGTGACGTCTCCGCTGACCTGGCCGCCCTGCCACACGACCGCCATCACCCGGGCCAGGCCCGCGGGGGACAGCGCACGGATGGGGGCCTCGTCGAGGCGTACCTCCCCCTCGTCTGGGCGCAGCGCACCGCTGAGGGTGCGGATGAGGGTGGTCTTGCCGCAGCCGTTGGGCCCGAGGATGCCGTGTACCCGGCCCGGGGCGAAGTCGAGGTCGATGCCGTCGAGGATGCGCCTGCCGCCCAGGCTGAGCCGCACCCCGTGGGCGCTGATCCGCGCCGCCATCACAGGGCCCTTCGCAGCAGGAACAGGAAGAAGGGGACGCCCAGCACCGCCATCATGATCCCGACGGGGATCTCGACCGGGCTGAACAGGGTCCGGGAGACCGTGTCACTGATGGTGACCAGCCCGGCCCCGAAGAGGATCGAGCCAGGGATCAGCAGGGCGTGGCTGGTGCCGACGATCAGGCGCATGATGTGGGGGACGATGAGTCCGACGAAGCCAAGCAGGCCCACGGCACTGACCGCACTCGCCGCGAGCAGGGCCGCGACCGCCGTGAGGACGAGGCGGTTGGCTTGCACGTTCATGCCGAGGCCGCGGGCGACGTCGTCGCCGAGCACGATGACGTCCAGCCGCCGCACGGTGATTAGCGCCACCGCGAGCATGGCCACTGAATAGGGCCACAGCTGCTGCCATTCGGACCACCCTTTGAGGGTCATGGCACCGTTCATGAACATCAGCGCTCCCTGGATCCGGTCGGAGAACAGCACCATCACCGCGCTGATCCCGGCCGCGCACAGCGCCGAAACCGCGACCCCGGCGAGGATCACCCGGATCGGCTGGATGCCGCCGCGCCAGGCCAGCACGTAGATGACGATCGCGGC
>JAUMYR010000288.1 GCA_030528545.1 Propionibacteriaceae bacterium | reverse complement strand
CGAATACCGCTCGGCCTGGGGCCAGTTTGGGCATCGCCCTTCGGCGGTTGAGAGCAAGTGTTTCTTATTATAGACTGTTCTTCGATATGGGAAACACTGCTATTCAGGAAACAGCTGTCGCCAGGGGTGCTCTTGGGAACCTCTCGTCGTTGCTGCCTGGCGGCTGGGAACTCCGGCGCGAGCCGGCCTGGCTCGGCGCGGACAAGAAACGTGGCGAGGCCGTCACGGTGTTGGGGCCACGCGGGGCGGCGGCTACCTTCGTCGTCGAGGCTAGGCGTGCCGGTGCGGTGCCGGTGTCTTTGTTGATCCCGGTGCTTCGTGAGGCCGAACGGCTGACCGGTATGCCTGCGTTGTTTCTTTCGGACTATGTTGGTCCGACAATGCGTCAGGCGTTGACTGCCGAGGATTTCAGTTTCGTCGATGCCACGGGATGGGCCAGGGTGGTCTCGGCCGATCCGCCTATCGTGCTGGTGGCCCAAGGGGCTGACCGTTCGCCGGGCGTCCCTCGGTCCAACGCGGTCACCAGGCTCAACGGGGTTGCTGCGAATCGCATCATCCGCGCTTTGACCCAAGTAGATTTGCCCATCGGTGTCCGTGACCTGGCCAGTCGCGCAGGCGTCTCGCCGGGCTCTGTCGCCAAACTCTTGGTCACACTTTCCGCAGAGGCAATCATCGAACGAGGCGAGGACCGCGGCGTTTCCGCAGTCAATGGTCGTTCGCTGATGCGTCGTTGGGCCGCAGACTATTCCTTTACGAAAAGTAACCCGTTTGCACAACACTTCATCGCCCCTCGTGGGCTCGAACGCACGCTTGAACGCTTGGCTGAGTGTCCCGGTATCGTGATGACGGGTTCGGTCGCTGCTCGACGGCTGCTGCCCGCATCGGCGGTATCGGTGGTTCCGTTGAGGATGTTGGCCGGTTACACGGCTGATCCGGTGAAAATGGCCCGCGAGCTGAGGCTGATCGAAGCAGACCCGTCCGTCGCGAATGTGATCCTCGCCCAGCCACAGGACGCGAATATCCTCACCGAGCCAGCGAAGGATGAGCTGGCGCTGGCCCCCATCCCTCTGGTCATCGCCGACCTGCTTACCTTGCCGGGCCGGTCAGACGCAGAGGCCGAGCAACTCATGGATGCGCTGGCAGCGACTCACAAAGTCTGGGAGGGGAAGTGATAGAAAAAAGTGAGCTTGCCCCGGAATACGTCGCTGCCCGGACAGTGCTGCTGGATGCGTTAGCCGCCCTCAAGACTCACCTTGACAACCTGATATTGGTTGGAGCCCAGGCCGTCTATCACCACACCGGTTCTGCCGATCTCGTCGTGGCTCCCATGACCACTGATGCCGATCTGGCGATCAATGTGCAAGGCCTTGCCGGGAGTCCTGAGATAGGCAGCCTCCTGCGCCAGTCCGGATTCACCCCAGGCCCGAATCCCGGCCACTGGGTCGCGGTCAGCAGCGTCGCGATTGATCTGATGGTGGTTCCTCACCAGGCAGGAATCGCGAGGTCCTCGGCGCGAGCTGCCCGGATTTCCCCTCACGAGAGACTCACCGCTCGAATCGCTCATGGCTTAGAACCGGCGCTGGTCGACAATGAGACGGTTACCTTGAGTTCTTTCCAGCCCGCCGACACCAGGACTTTCAGTTTGAGGGTGGCAGGGCCAGCAGCTCTGCTCACCGCCAAGATCATCAAGATCTCAGAGCGTCTTGAGCAGGCTGACCAACAATCCAGCCGTCTCAAAGAAAAGGACGCTCTCGACGTGTTTCGGCTACTCCAGGCCATTGAGACCAGCGAACTTCGTTGCGGATTCGATCGGCACGCTGAAGACCAGCATGCAGCTGCTGCGACCGCTGAAGCGGTCGATTTTCTCCGTAAAGAGGCGATGGCCCCGCATAGTCGGCTTCCTCGTCTGGCGGCACTGGCAATGTATGGCGAGCCAAGCGTCGCTCCAGCTTTTGCGGCGCTGGTCAACGAATTGCTGGACGCCTCGTAGCTCCGGCCCGCCTGAGGGGTCAGTGCGTCACGAGGTTGCGGACGCCATTGGCGCGGGCCAGGTCATAGAACCCGGCGAGCTGGGCCTTGGTGAACATGGGCGGATTATCCTCGGCACTGAACACGAAG
>JAUMYR010000287.1 GCA_030528545.1 Propionibacteriaceae bacterium | reverse complement strand
TCCCTGCGGCATCGTTTCTCACGTGCAGAACACCCTTCTCGTAATTCGCTAGCGTTCCGTCGAATCAGACGGGACGCTTCCCTCGTTTGCCGATCGCGGCAGCGGGGGTTTTTGTTTGAGAAGGCCACAACGAAGGGACGCAGATGTCGACCGACCACAACCAGGCTCCACCCACACTGACCGGTGCCCAGGCGCTGGTGGCTTCGCTGGAACAGCTCGGTGTCGAGGTAGCGTTCGGTATTCCCGGCGGTGCGATCTTGCCCGCCTACGACCCGCTCTACGATTCCAAGATCCGCCACATCCTGGTCCGCCACGAGCAGGGCGCCGGACACGCGGCAGAAGGCTACGCCGCCATCACCGGCAAGGTCGGGGTGTGCATCGCCACCTCGGGTCCGGGGGCGACGAACCTGGTGACGCCGCTGGCGAACGCCTACATGGACTCCACCCCGATCGTGGCGATCACCGGCCAGGTCCACTCGCAGATGATCGGAACCGACGCCTTCCAGGAGGCCGACATTCGCGGCATCACGATGCCGGTCACCAAGCACAGCTTCCTGGTGACCCGGACCGAGGACATCCCCCAGGCGCTCAAGTCGGCCTTCCACATCGCCTCGACCGGACGCCCCGGGCCCGTGCTCGTCGATATCGCCAAGGATGCCCTAGTCAACGCGGTGCCTTTCGTCTGGCCCGAGGACATCGATCTGCCGGGATACCGGCCACCGTTCAAGCCCAATACACGCCAGATCCGGGCCGCGGCCAAGGAGATCGCCGCGGCCTCCCGGCCAGTGCTTTACGTCGGCGGCGGCGTGGTGAAGGCCCGTGCCTATGCCGAACTCGCCCGGCTGGTCGAGATCACCAAGATCCCGGTGGTGACCACGCTGATGGCTAGGGGTTGTTTCCCCGACAGCCATGAACTCAACCTGGGCATGCCGGGTATGCACGGCACGGTCGCCTCGGTTGGGGCGATCCAGCGCTGCGACCTGCTGATCGCCGTTGGCACCCGATTCGACGACCGGGTGACCGGCAAGCTGGACAGCTTCGCTCCCGGTGCCAAGGTCATCCACGCCGATATCGACCCGGCCGAGATCAGCAAGAACCGCTACGCCGATATCCCGATCGTCGGCGACTGCAAGCTGACCCTGCGAGAACTCGGTAACCACCTCAACGACCTCGACCTGCCCGACCTGTCCGGCTGGCATCACTTCGTGGGGTCGATCCGCAAGCGTTACCCCATGAAATGGGAGGAACCGGACGAGGGGGTGCTCAGCCCGCAGCAGGTCATCCGCCGCATCGGTGAGCTGAGTGGCCCGGACACGATCTTCGCCTCCGGGGTTGGCCAGCACCAGATGTGGGCGGCGCATTTCCTTCCGATGGAGAAACCGGGACGCTGGCTCAACTCCGGCGGAGCCGGGACCATGGGTTACTGCGTCCCGGCGGCGATGGGGGCAAAGGTCGCCGCCCCGGACGCCCTGGTCTGGGGCATCGACGGTGACGGCTGTTTCCAGATGACCAACCAGGAGCTCGTGACCTGCGCGCTGAACAACATCCCCATCAAGATCGCGGTCATCAACAACAACGTGCTCGGAATGGTCCGTCAGTGGCAGACGCTGTTCTACAACTCGCGCTACTCCAATACCGACCTACACACCGAGCGGGTGCCCGATTTCCAGAAGCTCGCCGAGGCCATGGGCTGCGTTGGCCTGCGCGCCGAGCGTCCCGACGAGGTTGACGATGTGATCGCCCAGGCGCTCGCCATCAACGATCGTCCCGTCGTGGTCGAGTTCGTGGTCAACAAGAACGCGATGGTGTGGCCGATGGTGCCAGCGGGCACCAGCAACGACGACATCCAAGTCGCCCGCGACATCGCCCCGAACTGGGAAGAGGAGATCCTGTGAGCACCCACACCCTGAGCGTCCTAGTCGCTAACCAGCCAGGCGTGCTAACCCGCATCGCCGGGTTGTTCAGCCGCCGTGGTTTCAATATCGATTCCCTGGCGGTCGGCCCGACCGAGCGCGAAGACATCTCGCGCATGACGATCGTCGCCGATGTCCAGACCCAGCTTGACCTAGAGCAACTGGTCAAGCAGCTGCACAAACTGGTCGAGGTGCTCAAGATCATTGAGCT
>JAUMYR010000286.1 GCA_030528545.1 Propionibacteriaceae bacterium | reverse complement strand
GGGGCCGCGGCGCTCACCACCCGGGCGTGGACCCGCACCCTACCCGGCAGCATCACCCTCGCCGCGCTCACCACCGGCGCCTTCGCCCTGCTGGTCGGCAGTGCCCTGGCCAGCACCGGGCTGCGGGCCACCCCCGCCCTCGCCGCCTCCGCGACCCTTGCCTGCGCGCTGACCGCGCTCGTCGCCGGTTGGGTGAGCCTGACCGGCCGGGCCCTCGTCACCTGCCTGGCCCTCAGCGTCACCGCCAGCGCCCTAACCCTAGTCAGCGGCGGGCGGCTGCTCGCCGCGGTGGAAATGCCCGCCGGGGCCGCCGCGACCCTGATCGGTGGGGCGGCCGCGGTCGCGTTCGCCGGCCTGCGCCGCCTGCCCGGCGCCAGCCGCCCCTTCCTGGAGGTGATCCTGGCCGTGGTGGGGCTTGGGACCGTGAGCAGCGCCCTGCCGTCGTCGCTCGGCCCCCTGGACCCCCTCCTGGCCGCCGCCTGCGCCTGCGGGGCGGCCGCCGTCGGCCTCCTCGCCCCCCGGCCGCGGCCCCTACCGGCGGCGCGGCCCGCCGCGGCCGGGGGCCCGCCCCCGCATCCGGCGTTCAGCACTGCCATTCCCGGCATCGCCCTGATACTCACGCTCGTCGCCGCCGTCGAACTGTGGCAGGCGCTAGCCAACCCCGCCCCGCTCCTGGTGGGCCTCCTCCTGGCCACCGCCGCGCTGCTCGCCGCCGGGCTGTGGCGCGCCACCGGGCCCGACCAACTGCTGTTCGCCGCCGTGGTGGCACCCGCCGGGTGGGTAGGCCTGGCCGTGCTCCCCGTCGGCGGCCGCAACCTCTGGTGGCCCCTGGGCCTGGCCGGGGGCCTGGCCCTCCTCCTCGGGGCACTCGCAGTCCGGTTCCGGGCCGCCCGCCCGCCCCTGCTGACCATCGCGGCCGCCACCACCGCCTGCCTGCCCGCCCTGACCCTGACGCTCGGACAGGTGCAAACCGACCACCTGGGTACGGCCCTGCTGCTGGTGGGGATCGGCGGCAACCAGGTGCTCTTCGCGCTGCCGCGGGCGGCGGACCAATGGGTGCGCGGCGTCCGCCTCACCCTGGTGCTGCTCGGCCTCGGCGGGGCGCTGCTGCTGGCCTGGCAGCTGCCCGCCGGCGCCTTCCCGCTGCTCGGCGTGGCGGCCGCCGGGCTGCTGGTCGCCCTGACCCTCGGCCTGCTGGCGGACCGCACCGCCCCCGCCTTCGTGCTGAACGACGCGCCCCGCTACGCCGCGGCCGCCCCGCTCAGCTGCCTGGCGCTGCTGGCCCCCGTGGGGCGGCCCGTGCCCTCCGGGTGGCTGCTCGGCATTGTCGTGGCGGGCACGCTAACGGTGCTGGCGGGTCACTGGCGCCTCGGGCGCGGCGGCAGCGCCGCCCAGCGGAGCCTGAACGCCGGGATCGCGGGCACCGCCGTGCTGACGACGCTCAGCGGCTGCGGCCTGCTGAGCGTGCACCACGGGGCCGACTGGGGCCGTTCGATCGACCTCCTGGAGCTGCTGCTGTTCCCGATCACCCCGCAGGTGGCGGGCGGGCAGACGCTGCCGTGGGCCGCCCTGGCCGTCACCATCCCGCTGGCCCTCCTCTTCCTGCTCCTCGCGTGGCAGCCCTGGCCGGGGGCGCGGCCCCACGCGACGCTCCCGCACCGCGTCCTGTTCAGCTGCTGCGTGGTGCTGCTCGCCACCGCCTCGGCGGCGCACGCGCTCGGCGCCGTCCAAACCTTCGGGCTGCGCGCCGCCCAACTGCTCATCGGCCTGACCCTCAGTAGCCTGCCGGCCCTGGCGCTCGCCGACAGCCACTGGGCCCGCCTGCCGCGCCCAGGCAGTCCGCTGCCGCCGCCAGTCCACCCCGCGACCACGCAAGCGGGCAACGGGACGCTGGCCGGGCCCGCGCCCGCCTCTGCCCGCGACTGGGCCTACCCGAACGGGGCGAGCACAGTGGCCGGACTCCCCGCCCCCGTGGCCGCCGCGCCGCCGCCGACGGCTGCCCGAAGCGGAATGCTGCGGCTGTGGCAGCAGCGGCAGGTCAGCCTCCTGCTGGTGGCGCTCGCGGCCGTGGCCCACCTCCTGGTCTACGTGCGCCTGGAGACCCTGTCCCTCACCGCCCCGCCCGAGA
>JAUMYR010000285.1 GCA_030528545.1 Propionibacteriaceae bacterium | reverse complement strand
CCTCCACCGACAGTTTCACGTCGCCCTTGAGGATCTCGGTCTTGCCGGTGCGCACTCCCCAGTTGATGAGCGCGATGCCGATGACGATACCGGCGACGATGCCGACGGTAGCCAGGCCGACGGCGAGGTCCGCGCCCTGGCCGAAGCCCAGGCTTTCCATCACGGGACGCATACCGGCGGCGGTGCCGTGCCCGCCCTCGAACGCCACCTCAATGAGAGCGCCGGTCATGGGTGAGGCGGCGAACATGGGGACGAGCACCAGCGCGGCGAGCAATAGGCCAACCACGTATTGCGAGGACGCCAGGGCGGCGCCCAGCGCGAGCTGCGGCCCGGCGAGCTTGGCGGCCTCTCTGGGGTTGGGAATCTTCTGCCCGAGGAACATGGTCGCGAAGACCGCGCTGATCAGTAGGCCCGGCAGCACCGACCAGGTCGAGACCATGGCCTCGGTATAGAGGCCATTCTTTCCCCAAGGTCCGTCGAAACGTCCAAGCACCTGCGGCCCGAGCAATAGCAAGATGGCGCCGCCGATGATGGAACTCGGCAGGAACAGGCTCTGAACCCAGCGGACTTTGACCCGGATGACCTTGCCTAGCAGAAGCCCCGCGCCGAGTATCAACAGCGCGAACCCGATGGCTTGAGGACTCATGAGACCTCCTCGAAAGGGTGGAAACGAAGCTGGGATGCGGATAGCTGAGCATCCACCTCCTTCAGCGTTAGGCTACCCTGGCCCGGGTCACCGGCGGGTGGCTTCGCGTGGCCGGGCGGTTCGTATCGGGACAGCAGGTGCCCCGGCGAGGCGCACGAGGCCAGGAGGAATCCCTGCTAAACCACTAATGAAACCATCGCGGTATCATATGGCGTGCCTCGCTTCGTGGTCGAGGATACGCTGCTTGAGGCCGAGCCCGAAAGCGTACCCGCCCAGCGTCCCATCGGATCGGATGGCACGGTGACAAGGGACGATCAGTGGTATCTGATTGGTAGCACAGCCGGAGGCGGCTGCCCGCACGGCCTGTGGGCGGCCTGCCGCGGCGGCGAGTTCGGCGTAGCTGATCGGAGCGCCGGGCATGATCCTCCGGAGCGCATCCCAGACCTGGCGCCGGAAGGCCGGGCCGTCCTGGCGGACCGCGATGCGATCCAGGGAGCCGAGGTCACCTGCCTGGTAGGCCCGCAGGGCCACGGCCACCGGATGATCGGATGGTGCCGGCTCGGCCTCGGGAGCCTGGCCGAAGGTCGCAAAGGTCACGACCGGCCCCTCGGTCAGCGCATGAAAGGGTTCTCCGCAGATCTCCAGGCTGATTCTCCTAGATAGCTCTCCTCGGTCCACAGATGCATGGTCGCATAGCCCCGCCAGGGACGCCAGCGCTCCGCGCAGCGGGCGACCTCCCGGCCTGGCCTCACCCCAAGGGCCCGGGCGAGCACCAAGTCTCCAGTGGGGCAGGCGTCGGGCACACCCAGGGCGCGCATGGCAATGAACTCGCTTGTCCACCCTCCGATGCCCCGCACGGCGAGCAGCCGTTCCCGGGTCAGGTCTGGGTCCGACTCCGCCGACAGGTCGAGGCCGTTGGCGAGACACACCGCGAGCGCATGCAGAGCCTGGGCCTTGGCACCGGTAAGCCGCAGCGCTTCCCTGAGCCGCTCCGGTCCGGCCTCGGCTAAGACGCTGGGGTCGATACGTTTCCAGCCACCCTCGGGCAGGGCTGGGACCCCGAAGCGCTCCACCAGGCGGGCCTGGAGGGTGCGGGCAGCCGCCAGGCAGACCTGCTGACCCAGCACGACGAAGAGCGCGAACTCGGCCCCATCGACGACACCGGGCACGCGCAGGCCCGGCCGTTCACCGACCAGCGGCCCGAGCATCCGATCCGAGCCGAGCGCCCGGTCGATCGGCGCGGGATCGGTGTCCAGATCGAGCCAGCGCCGCACCGCCGCGATGGTGGGCGAGACGGCGTCCAACCGCGGAAGCCGCAGCGCCACGCGAATATGGCCACAGTGCCGCGGTGGCCACAGCAGACGGACCACTCCCGCGCCATGCCGGGTCGCTACCAGGCGCTCGTGATGCTGGCCATCGGCATGTTCGACGCCGGGCACCGCGTGGGCCGTGAGCACGCCCCACAGCCCGGGCCAGCAGACCGGCGCCCGTCCGG
>JAUMYR010000284.1 GCA_030528545.1 Propionibacteriaceae bacterium | reverse complement strand
CCGGACGGGCGCCGGTCTGCTGGCCCGGGCTGTGGGGCGTGCTCACGGCCCACGCAGTGCCCGGCGTCGAGCATGCCGATGGCCAGCATCACGAGCGCCTGGTAACGACCCGGCATGGCGCGGGGGTGGTCCGTCTGCTGTGGCCACCGCAGCACCGTGGCCATATTCGCGTGGTGCTGCGGCTTCCGCGGTTGGACGCCGTCCGGCCCACCATCGCGGCGGTGCGGCGCTGGCTCGACCTGGACACCGATCCCGTGCCGATCGACCGGGCGCTTGGATCGGATCGGATACTCGGGCCGCTGGTCGGTGAACGGCCGGGCCTGCGCGTGCCCGGTGTCGTCGATGGGGCCGAGTTCGCGCTCTTCGTCGTGCTGGGTCAGCAGGTCTCCCTGGCGGCCGCCCGCACCCTCCAGGCCCGCCTGGTGGAGCGCTTCGGGGCCCCGGCCCTGCCCGAGGGTGGCTGGAAACGTATCGACCCCGGCGTCCTAGCCGAGGCCGGACCGGAGCGGCTCAGGGAAGCGCTGCGGCTGACCCGCGCCAAGGCCCAGACTCTGCATGCGCTCGCGGTGTGTCTCACCAACGGCCTCGACCTGTCCGCGGAGTCTGACCCCGGCGAGGTCCGGGACCGGCTACTGGCCGTGCGGGGCATCGGAGGGTGGACGAGTGAGTTCATCGCCATGCGCGCCCTGGGTGTGCCCGACGCCTGCCCCGCCGGGGACCTCGTGCTCGCCCGGGCCCTTGGGGTGAGGCCAGGCCGGGAGGTCACTCTGCTCGCTGAGCGCTGGCGTCCCTGGCGGAGCTATGCGACCATGCATCTGTGGACCGAGGAGAGCTACCTAGAAGAGTCAGCCTGGAGATCTGCGGGGAACCCTTTCATGCCGTCGTCAGAGGGTTCGAGGTGATCTTCGCGACCTTCGGCCGGCCTCCCGAGACAGAGCCCGCACCTGAGGATCATCCGGTCGCCGTGGCCCTGCGGGCCTACCGCGCCGGTGACCTCAGTTCGATAGGTCGCATCGCGGTCAGCCAAGACGGCCCAGTCTTCCGGCGCCAGGTCTGGGATGCGCTTCGCAAGATCGCCCCTGGCACCACCATCAGCTATGCCGAACTCGCCGCCGCGGCGGGACGGCCGCGCGCGGTACGGGCCGCCGCCTCAGGCTGTGCTACCAATCAGATACCACTGATCGTCCCTTGCCACCGCGTCGTCCGCACCGATGGCACCCTGGGTGGGTATGCGTTCGGCCTTGGTGTCAAGAAACGCCTTCTCGACCACGAGACACGGCATGCCAGTTGATACCGAAGTGGTTTCGCCGAAGGCTTTCGGCGTTCCCATGTCTCCCCGCCCAGCGCGATCAGCACCGGCAGCTGCCGCCCGGACAGATTTCTTCCAGCGCCATTCGCCCCGCCCGCCGGTGACCCGGGTCAAGGTAGCCTAACGCTGAAGGAGGTGGATGCTCAGCTATCCGCATCCCAGCTTCATTTCCACCCTTTCGAGGAGGTCTCATGAGTCCTCAAGCCATCGGATTCGCGCTGCTGATACTCGGCGCGGGGCTTCTGCTAGGCAAGGTCATCCGGGTCAAGGTCCGTTGGGTTCAGAGCCTGTTCCTGCCGAGTTCCATCATCGGCGGCGCCATCTTGCTGTTGCTCGGACCGCAGGTGCTCGGACGTTTCGACGGGCCTTGGGGAAAGAATGGCCTCTATACCGAGGCCATGGTCTCGACGTGGTCGGTGCTGCCGGGCCTGCTGATCAGCGCGGTCTTCGCGACCATGTTCCTCGGCCAGAAGATTCCCAACCCCAGAGAGGCCGCCAAGCTCGCCGGACCGCAGCTCGCGCTGGGCGCCGCCCTGGCGTCCTCGCAGTACGTGGTTGGCCTGCTGCTCGCCGCGCTGGTTCTCGTGCCTATGTTCGCAGCCTCGCCCATGACGGGCGCGCTCATCGAGGTGTCGTTCGAGGGCGGGCACGGCACCGCCGCGGGCATGCGTCCCGTGATGGAGAGCCTGGGATTCGGCCAGGGCGCGGACCTCGCGGTCGGCCTCGCCACCGTCGGCATCGTCGCCGGCATCGTCATCGGGATCGCCCTCATCAACTGGGGGGTGCGCACCGGCAAGACCGAGATCCTCAAGGGCGACGTGAAACTGTCGGTGGAGG
>JAUMYR010000283.1 GCA_030528545.1 Propionibacteriaceae bacterium | reverse complement strand
CGATCACCGTTCCCCCGAGGCCGTCGAGCGCCTCAGTTCCTATCGGGTCCCCTGACCCGGCCGCCCCGTGCGGTCAGCGGGCGATCTTGGTCAGGAACAGGGCCTCGGCACGGCAGGCCTTGGCGAAGTCGCCCAAGTGCAGGGACTCGTCGATGCCGTGCATGCGGGAATCGGGGTCCACGACCGCGGTCAGCAGGATCGCCGCGTCCGGGAAGGCCCGCTGGAACTCGGCGACCAGAGGGATCGACCCGCCGCAGCCTGCCTCGACCGCCGGGACGCCGAAGGCTTCGGCCAGCGCCTGGGCCGCGGCCTCATAGAACGGGCCGTCGCTGGCCACTACGCCCGGCTGACCGGATTCCAGCACCCGGGCGGTGACCTGGGCTCCCCAGGGGGCGTGGGTCTCCAGGTGGACGCGCAGCGCCTCGGCCTCGGCTTCGGCGTCCCTCCCCGGGGCCACCCGCAGGCCGATCATGGCCCGAGCGCTCGGCGCCAGGGTGTTGGAGGCCAGTGCCACGGGCGTGGCGTCCATGCCGATGACGGTCAGCGAGGGCCTGGTCCACATCCGGTCGGCGGTGCCGCCGCTGCCGATGAACTCGACACCTTCCAGCAGCCCGGTTTCGTGCCGCAGCCGCTCTGATGGATAGTCCAGCCTGAAGGGGACGCCCGGCTCGATCCCCGAGACCGCGACGTTGCCATCCGCGTCGTGGAGGGTGCCCAGCAGCCGCACCATCGCCATCATCGCGTCCGGCACCACCCCTCCGAACTGGCCCGAGTGCAGCGCGTGGTCCAGCGTCGAGACCTCGACCATCACCCTGGCCATGCCCCGCAGGCGGGTGGTCAGCGCCGGTTCCCCGGCCCGCCAATTGACGGCATCGGCGATGACATAGGCGTCGGCGGAGAGCAGGTCCCGGTGAGCCTCGATGATCGCCCCGAGGGAGGGGGAGCCGATCTCCTCCTCACCCTCGATGAACAAGGTTACCCCGACCGGGGGTTTGCCCCCGAAAGCCCTCAACGCCGCTAGGTGGACGCCGATGCCGCCCTTGTCGTCGGCGACCCCTCGCCCGTACAGCCGCTCCCCGCGCCGCTGCGCGGTGAACGGGTCGGTGGTCCACAGGGACGCATCCCCGGTGGGCTGGACGTCGTGGTGAGCGTATAGGCACACCGTCGGCTGGCCCTCCGGCGCGGGGAAACGTGCGATGACCGCAGGCTGTCCGCCCTCGGCGACGATCCGCACATCCGGGCAGCCCACCTGGGTCAGCAGCTCAGCGACATAGCGGGCGCTGGCACCCACGTCCTCGGCGTGCTGGGGCATCGAGGACACCGAGGGGATCGCCACGAGGCGGGCAAGGTCTTCACAAACGCCGGGAACGACCGCGTCCACGGCTTGAAAGAGGTCAGTCACGATCCCCGAGGTTACTCCAACTCAAGAACCTGACCGCGCTCCCCGCCCACCGGCTAGGGTCAGCCACCGGCCTTGCGGTAACCAACACCGGCCAGCAGAATCACACCGATCACCCCGGCCAGCGGCAGCAGGTCCGGCACTGTGGCGACCGCCACCACAGACGCCGACTCGTCGGACGCGAAGGCCGGAACGGCGCCCAGCACCGACGCCACCAAAACTCCCATGAACATCGCGACACATCGCATCAAGACCCTCCCCGATCCCCACGCTCAGCACTATCTCCTGGCAGGTTAGGCCGGATATGGGCCACCTCAACCGGTATGCGACGGGGAGGACTACCCGCCGCGCACGGAGCGACGTCAGCCTACCCCATCGCGGCGGGGATAGGCAAAGCCCAGACCGCGCGCAGGTCTACGAAGTCTAGGTCCAGCAGACCGGACAGCTCGATCTCTGCCTCGCCGGTGACCTCGCCCAGGCTATTCACCGGGACGCCGTGCTGCTCGCACAGCGCCAGGAACCGGGAGCGCGACGGGGCGGGGACGCTGACCAGGGCCCGCGCCGCGGACTCGGCAAACAGCGTCACCGTGGGGTCGCCCTCGCCCAGGTCGACCCGCACGCCGTGACCGCCCTGCAAACAGGCCTCCAGCAGGGCCACGGCGAGACCACCCTCGGCGAGGTCGTGGGCGCTGGAGACCAGCGATTCCCGGGCGCACGCCACCAGCAGAGTGGCGAGCGCTTTCTCGGCCGC
>JAUMYR010000002.1:84066-86289 GCA_030528545.1 Propionibacteriaceae bacterium | reverse complement strand
CGATCCCAGGGCCGTCTGGTGGGCCTGGCCCGGGTGGTTGGCGACGGGCTGACGATCGCCTACCTGCAAGACATCCTGGTGCATCCGGACTATCAGCGGCGCGGCATCGGAGCGGACCTGTTCCGGGCCGCGTTCGCGCCCTTCGCTACGGTGAGGCAGCAGGTGTTGCTGACCGATTCCTCCGCCGCGACCCATGGGTTCTACCAGGCGATGGGATTCGTGGAGGCGTCGGCGATGCAGCCTGCGTGTCGCGCCTACGTCAGGTTCGTCCAGTAAACATTCGGGTTACCCCCACCCCTGATGGCCAGTTTCCCTGATCGCGGGCATGTGCGGGGACCGGCAGAGTCATTGATATGACCACGACAACACGACGATCCCCACGTTCCTTCGCGCTACGGTTCCTGCGCGACACTGGCTATCTCCTGCTCAGTTTCCCCTTCCGCACCCTGGCCTTCATCCTGGCAGCCATCTCGTTGGCCCTCGGTTTCGGCACGGTGCCGATCTGGATCGGAGTGATCGGACTCGCGCTGGCCCTGAGACTATGCAGGAGGCTGGCCGAATCGGAGAGACGGATGCTGGTCTGGTTCGGCGATCACCGGCCAACCGCGGCGGCCTATCTGCAGCCGGAGCTGGGTCAGCCCTGGTGGCGCCGCCTGACCCAGCCGCTGTTTGACCGGCAGTGCTGGCTCGATGCGGCCTGGGCCATCTCTGGTTTCTTCGTCTCGGCCATCACCTGGGTCCTAACTCTCGTCTGGCTGTTCGGGTCCAGCCTGATCGTCCTGGGACCGGTCAGCCGGACCATTCCCGGCAACAGCGGCGTAGGCTTCGCCACCCAGCTCGGACTGCCGATGCCGGGGGTGATCGATCCCGCCTTCGATGCCCTGGCCGGAATCGCCTTCGGGCTCACCGCGCCCTTCGTCATCGGATGGCTGGCTCAGGCCCAGCGCCACCTGTCCCGCACGCTGCTGTGCCTGCCCAGCGAGATCCGGCGTCTGCGGGCCGCGCGGGAAAGCGCCCGGCGTGCCGAATCCGATGCCAGGCAGCGTCTCGAACGAGATATCCATGACGGCCCCCAGCAGCGCCTGATCCGCATCAGCATGGACCTGGGGCGGGCCCGGCGCCGCGTCCTAGACGAGCCCTCCTCGGCCGCCGGCATCCTCGACAGCCTGATCGTGCAGACCCAGACCACGCTGGCCGAGCTGCGCCAGCTCTCCCGCGGGATCACGCCGCCCATCCTCACCGACCGGGGCCTGGGCGCGGCCCTGCGGGAGGCGGCCAGCCTGTCCGGGGTCCCGGTCACCGTCGAAGCCGACCTACCGCGCCTGAGCCCGCTGGTGGAACAGAGCGCCTACTTCGTCGCCTCGGAGGCGCTGGCCAACATCAACAAGCACGCCCGGGCCACCTCGGCGGCGATCAGCGCCGAAATCCGCGGCGAGGTGTTGTTCCTGACGGTCACCGACGACGGGGTCGGCGGCGCCGACCCATCCAAAGGGCACGGGCTGACGGGGCTGGAGCACCGGCTGGCGGACGTTGGCGCTACCCTGAGCGTGGTCTCCCCTGAGGGCGGGCCGACACGAGTCGAGGCGGTGATTCCATGCGAGTGATCGTGGCGGACGATTCGGTGCTGCTGCGGGAGGGACTCGCCCTGATCCTGGCCGAGGAAGGCCACGAGGTCGTCGCGGCGGTGGGCACCGGCACCGAACTGGTGCCGCGGGCACTCCAGATGCGTCCCGACCTCATCATCGCTGACATCAGGATGCCACCCAGCCACACCGACGAGGGGCTGCGGGCCGCGGTGACCATCCGCGAAAGCTGGCCCGAGGCGCCGATCCTGTTGCTCAGCCAGTATGTGGCCGCCGACTACGTCCCCGAGCTGCTCGCATCGGGCACCTCGGGGATCGGCTACCTCCTCAAGGACCGCATCGGTGATCTCGACTCCTTCCTGGAGTCCGTGGCCCGGGTGGCCGCGGGAGGGCTGGTGCTGGATCCCGAGGTGGTCACGCAGGCCATGGGGCACCGGCGCCACCATGCCCCGCTGGAGGATCTCACGCCCCGGGAACGGGAGGTGCTCGCACTGATGGCCGAGGGACAGACCAACGGCGCGATCGCGCGGCGGCTGTTCGTTACCGAGGGGGCGGTCGAGAAACACTCCCAGCGTATCTTCGCAAAACTTGGCCTCCACCCCGATCCCGATGTGCACCGCCGGGTCAAGGCCGTCTTGGC
>JAUMYR010000002.1:74887-83966 GCA_030528545.1 Propionibacteriaceae bacterium | reverse complement strand
GGCCGGGGAGGCCAGGGCCCGGAACAGCCGGGCAGGTTAGGCGGAGGCTAGCCTGGCGAAATCGGCCTTATAGGCCGCGATGGTGGTCCCCGTGGTCCATACCACGGCCGCCTTGCGATCTGGTCCGAAGCCGATCACCTGGGTGCCGTGATCGACCTCGTAGCCGCCGCTGGGCAGTTTCTTGCCCTCCTCGATAGCCACCCCAACCTGGCTGGCCGCCGCCACGATGGTCTCCAGCGGGCCGGTGAGACCCACATAGGACGGGTCGATGCGCTCCAGGTAGGCCCGCAACACCTCGGGGGTGTCGCGAGCCGGGTCGGTGGTGACACACATGAGGGTGATCTTGGCGGCCAGAGCCGGTTCGTCGAGACGCCGCCTCGCTGTGGCCAGGTCGGCGAGGATGCCAGAACACACATCCGGGCAGTTGGAGTAGCCAAAGAAGAGCACCACGACGGGTGTCGCCGGGGAGGTTCGCATGTGGTAGGGCTGGCCCGAGGTGTCGGTCAGCGTCACGTCGGGCAGAGCGAATGCCCCCTTGAGAGCCGTGCCCTCGAACCCATCATCGCTGACCTTGACCCGGGCCGCCCCCGGATCGCCGAAGGAGCACCCAGACAGCAGCGCGGCGGCCGGGGAGAGCAACAGAGCGCGCCTAGTGACCACGGCGCACCCCATCGGCTAGATCGCCCAGCAACCCTTGCAGCCGCCCGTAGTCCTGGCGGCCGTCATCGTCGAGGCATTCCACCAGAGCCGAACCGACGATCACCGCGTCGGCATAGGAGGCAACGGCCGCGGCCTGATCGCCATTGGAGACTCCAAGCCCGACCCCGACCGGGAGGTCTCCCGCGGCCCGCGCCCGGGCGACGATCCGGGGCCCCGCATCGGAGGTCTGGCTGCGGGTTCCGGTGACTCCCATGACGCTGGTGGCGTAGACCCACCCCCGGCAGGAGTCCATGGTGTAACCGATCCTCTCGTCGGTGGAACTGGGCGCGATCAGGAAGATCCGGTCGAGTCCGTGGGTGTCGCTGGCGCAGATCCACTCCCCGGCCTCATCCGGGGTGAGGTCGGGGGTGATTAGTCCGGCTCCCCCCGCCGAGGCGAGATCACGGGCGAAGGAATCAACGCCGTAGCGCTCAACCAGGTTCCAGTACGTCATGACCAGGCATCCGGTGCCCCTGGCCGCGACCGTCTCGCAGGCACCGAACACATCGCGCACCCGAACCCCGCGATCCAGAGCCCGCTGGGTCGCGCGCTGGATCGTCGATCCGTCCATCACCGGGTCGGAATAGGGCAGCCCGATCTCGATCAGGTCGGCGGTCTCCGCAGCCACCGACATCGCCTCGTAACTGGACCCAACGCTCGGATAGCCGAGCGGAAGATAGGCCACCAGCGCCGATCGTCCCTCGGCACGGGCGGCCCGCAACACGCCCCCGGTGATGCCAAGGCTGCCGCTCATTCCTGCCCTCCCACCGTGGTGTCGGGAACCCCATCGAGGCCGAACCATTCGATCGCGGTCGCCACGTCCTTGTCTCCGCGCCCCGACAGGCAGACCAGGATCAGCGGTGAGGCATCGGGCGCCGTGGCTTCGAGCCGACGCCCCAGCCGCATCGCCCCGGCGAGGGCGTGGGCGCTCTCGATCGCGGGGATGATGCCCTCGGTGCGCATCAGCAGCCGGAATGCCTCCATCGCCTCGGCATCAGTGACCGGTTCATAGCGGGCCCGGCCCGAGTGGGCGAGCCAGGCGTGTTCTGGACCCACCCCGGGATAGTCCAGCCCGGCAGAGATCGAATGGGACTCGATGGTCTGACCGTCGTCGTCTTGCAGCAGGTAACTGCGCGCGCCGTGCAGCGTGCCGACGGAACCAGCGGTGATGGTCGCGGCGTGGCGACCGCTGTCGAGGCCCTCGCCTCCAGCCTCGAATCCCCACAGCCCGACCTCTGGATCGTCGATGAAGGAGAAGAAGGCTCCGATGGCGTTCGAGCCGCCACCGACACAGGCGCAGACATGGTCGGGAAGCCTGCCGTAGCGCTCAAGCACCTGAGCCCTAGCCTCGGTGGAGATTACTCGCTGTAGCTCGCGCACCAGGTAGGGGAAAGGATGGGGGCCAGCGGCCGAACCGATGAGGTAATGGGTGTCGCTGACCGCCGCTACCCAATCCCTCATGGCCTCGTTCATCGCGTCCTTCAGGGTCCGGCTGCCCGCGGCCACCGCCACCACTTCGGCTCCGAGCAGTTGCATCCTGGCGACGTTGAGGGCCTGACGCTGGGTGTCCAGTTCGCCCATGTAGACGCGGCATTTCAGGCCGAGCAGGGCGGCCGCGGTCGCCGTGGCGACGCCGTGTTGTCCGGCCCCGGTCTCGGCGATGAGCCGGGTCTTGCCCATCCGGCGGGCCAACAGCGCCTGTCCGAGCACGTTGTTGATCTTGTGGGCTCCGGTGTGATTGAGGTCCTCCCGTTTCAGCAGCACCGTGGCATTACCACAGCTAGCCGAGAACCTGGAAGCCGCGGTGACCGGTGTCGGACGGCCCGAATAATCGCGCTGCAACCGGGCCAGTTCGGTGGCGAAACCTGGGTCGGCTTGAGCGTCGGCGATGGCGGCTCGCAACTCGTCGAGGGCGGCATGCAGGGCCTCCGGGACGAAACGTCCACCGAAGGCGCCGAAGTGTCCTCGCTCATCGGGCAGTCGATAGTTCACGTCTCTACCCTCTCCCCACGGCCCTAAACCTGGCGATGGTGTCCGCTGGGTGGCCGTCCTTGACCAGCGCCTCCCCGACGAGTACCACATCGGCACCGGCAGAGTGCAGCCTCGCCACGTCGTCGACTCCCAAGATGCCGGATTCGGCGACCTTGACGATGCCCTCGGGGATCAGCGGGGAGAGCCGGCAGAACTGTCGCAGGTCGACCTCAAGGGTCTTGAGGTCGCGGTTGTTCACCCCGATCAGCTCGGCCCCGGCGTCGATGGCCCTGGCCACCTCCCCGGCGGTGTGGGTTTCGACCAGGACCCTCATGCCAAGCCCGGTCGCCAGGCCGTGCAAGCGGATCAGCTCATGATCGTCGAGCGCGGCCACGATCAGCAAGATCAGGTCGGCACCGTGGGCGCGCGCCTCATAGACCTGGTAGTCGGTGACGATGAAGTCCTTGCGCAGCAGCGGCACGTCGACCCGGGCGCGCACGGCGTCCAGGTCTGCCAGCGAACCGTGGAACCGGCGCTCTTCGGTGAGCACCGAGATCGCCGCGGCCCCACCGTCGCGGTAGAGCTCCGCTAGTTTCGCCGGATCGGGGATCTCGGCCAGCGGACCCTTGCTGGGGCTGGCCCTTTTGACCTCGGCGATCACGGCCAGACCCTCGCCGGTGAAACCGGGCCAGGGGTCGCGGACTGGCGCGGCAGCCTCAAGACGCGCCAGCAGCGCGTCCAGGCCAAGCGCTGCCTCGCGCTGGGCGAGATCGGCTCGAACGCCCGCGACGATATCGTCTAGGACGCTCATCAGCCGTTGCCGAGGCCCATCTTCTTCATGATGCCGGTGACGATGAGGGCCAGCAGCAACAGCCCGCACGACACCCACACCAGGGTCCAGTTGGGGCCGGTCACCGATGCCACGGTCGCCAGGATGAAACCGATGCAGGCGATGGTGGTGCCCGTCCATGCGGCTGGGCTGCGGCCGTGATGGTAGTGGCGGCGCTGGGCAGAGCTCATGAGGCGACCTTTCGGGTTGGTGGTGGGGCTTAGGTTACCGCTTCTGAGTCATCGGTGGGGTCCTGGCCAGCGCTGAAAACCGCCCACAGCTGCGGGTTGCGGGCCGGTTCGGTCTCAGCCTGGGTCCTGTCCGGGGCCGGGTGGCGCCACAGCCGAGCCGCGCCGAGGCCGAGCAGCAGCCCCGACATCGCGGCGAGGACCCCGGCTAGTCCCCAAGGCCCCAGGCCCGCGCTCGCGACCAGGGCGGCCCCGGTGAGGGCCAGCGGCACCGCCGCACGGCGCCGGTAGCTGCTGAGCCTGGTGGTGAGTCCGGCTAGGGAGAGCCCCACCAGACCCAGTGCGGTATAGCCGGGCAAGCCCCCGGGGAGCTGTCCCGCGACGATCCCGGCCGCGGCACCGGCGAGGGCCAGTCCGTAGAACCTGGTCATAGCCGTCCAGTGGCTTCGGCCACCGCGAGGGCCCGGATGAGGGCCGCGGCCTTGTTGCGGGTCTCCTCCTCCTCGGCGGCGGGCAGAGAGTCGGCGACGATACCCGCCCCGGCCTGCACATAGGCCACTCCCTCGCGCAGGACGGCGGTGCGGATCGCGATGGCCATGTCGGAGTTGCCCGCGAAATCGAGATAGCCAACCACTCCCCCATAGACTCCGCGACGGCTGACCTCGAGGGAATCGATGATCTCCATGGCCCGGACCTTGGGCGCACCGGTCAGCGTTCCGGCGGGGAAACAGGCCAGGGTCACGTCGAGGGCCGAGTATCCCTCGGCGACCACCCCGGTGACCTCGGCCTCCATGTGCATCACGTGGCTGTACCGGTGCACTCCCATGAACTCGCGCACCGTGACGGTCCCGGGGACGCACACCCTGCCGAGGTCGTTGCGTCCCAGATCGACTAGCATCACGTGTTCGGCGCGCTCCTTGGGATCGGCCACCAGCTCGGCCGCTAGGGCCTGGTCCTGCTCCGGGGTGCTTCCCCGCGGCCGGGTACCGGCGATGGGCCGAGTCGCCGCGTACTGGTCCCGGACGGTCACCAGGGCCTCGGGGCTGGACCCGATGACGGCGAATCCGGGCAGGCTGAGGTAGTACAGGTAGGGGCTGGGGTTGGTCAGCCGCAGCGCCCGGTAGGCGTCGAAGGGGCTCACCGTGACCGGCACCTCGAAACGCTGCGACACAACGATCTGGAAGGCTTCCCCGGCCCTGATCTGCTCCTGGGCGGCGAGGACCGCGGCCTGGTATTCCTCCTCCTCGCGCTGGCGGCGCACCGGGTCTAGAGCCGGCTCACCTTGGACGGAGGTGAGCGTCGGCCGGGGTTCGGCCAGGCGGGCCACCATCCAGCGGACGCGGGCGACGGCGTCCTCGTAGGCCGCCTCCAGACGCTCGGGGGTATCGTCGAAATTGATGGCGTTGGCGATCAGCCACACCTGTCCGGTGTGGTGGTCGAGCACCGCGACATCGCTGGCGAGCATCATGACCAGTTCGGGGATCCCCAGGTCGTCTGGAGCCGAATCGGGTAGACGCTCCAACCGGCGGACCACGTCATAGCCGAGGTAACCCACCATGCCGGAGTGGAACGGGGGCAGTTCCGGGTCGGGAGGGGTGTGTAAAGCCTCGAGAGTGCGCCGCAGCGCCGTCAACGGATCGCCGGCGTCGATGCCGGAGATCTGGCGTCCCAGCCAGTGCGCCCGCCCGTCCCGCTCGGTGAGCGTGGAGCAGGCATTGACCCCGACGATGGAATAGCGCGACCAGACTCCCGCCTCGGCGGATTCGAGCAGGAAGGTCAGCTCGCGTTCACCGCACAGCTGCCGGTAAAGCCCGACTGGAGTCAGGTCGTCGGCGGTGACCCGGGCATGGACGCTGATGACCCTCCGGTCGCGGGCCTGCTCCCGGAATCCGGCCAGGTCCGGGGAGATGCGCAGCTCAGCCATGGTCACTCCCGAGGATCACCTCGGCATCGAAGCAGGTGCGATCGCCGGTGTGACAGGCTCCGCCCTTCTGATCGACCAGATACAGCAGCGTGTCCGCGTCGCAATCCAGCCGGATCTCACGCACGTGCTGAGTGTTACCAGAGGTGGCGCCCTTGACCCAGTACTCGCCGCGGCTGCGCGACCAGTACGTCGCCGCCCGGGTCTGCATGGTCCTTCTCAGGGCCTCGTCATCCGCCCAGGCGAGCATCAGCACCTCGCGGGTGCTGGCGTCCTGGACGACGACCGGGACGAGGCCGTCAGCGGTGCGTTTGAGGCGTCTGGATAGATCGGAGGGCAGCTGCATAGCGGCCATTGTCTCACCCCGGTGCCCTCCTGCCGTCCCGTCGCCGGGACCGGCACGAGAGGGCGGCTCTCGCGGCGGTGCGGCACGGTCGCTGGCTGGCTGAGGCGATGTGACTCAGCACCGCGGGTTCAGACCGGCTCACGTCCGCGCAGGGCGTCGATCGCCCGCCGTTCTTTCTTGGTGGGACGCCCGCTTCCCCGGTCCCGGCGGGCCGCGGGGGCGTCCAGGTGCGCCGGGCGCGCAGGCGATAAGTCGATATAGCAACTCACCGCGACCGGGGCCCCGACTCGTTTGGAGATCAGGCGGCTCACCTCGAAGCGGCGTTCCCACCCCGGCTGGCGCAGCGTCACCACATCGCCCACTTTGAGGTCGTGTGCGGGCTTGATCGGCTGACCGTTCACCCGGACGTGTCCGCCCCGGCACGCGGCGGTCGCCAGCGACCTCGTCTTGAACAGCCGCACCGACCACAGCCACACATCAAGTCGCGCCATGGCACCATTGTCCCCTAGCCCGGCCCACCGCTGGCGCCGCCCCGCTGGCGGCGAACCGGGCGCTGCCTCCCCGCCCGGCCTGGACCGCGTCACCGGGCCGATCTGAGGGCCCGCCCGCTCCAGCCGGGCCCCTTCCCCAAACACCAGAAAGGTTCCGCGCCTGAGGAATGGCCCGGCCCAGACCAGCCTAGGAGTCGATACCGGCGGTCTCGCGGCCCCCGGCGGGTCGCGACCAAGCTCCTCGTCCGTGCCGAGACGGCGGTCTGCACGGGGCGAGGCACCAGCCGTCGCCGCTCACCTTCGTCCCTGCTGGTGAGGCCCTGCGGGCGTGCTGGCCCGATACGATGGGGCGGTGAACTTCGCAGACGAACAGCGCGCGGAGCTGGCCGCCCTGCTGGAGCGGGTCGGGCCGCAGGCGCCCACGCTCGCCGGTGAGTGGACCACACACGACCTGGCGGCCCATCTTTGGGTCCGGGAGAACGATCCGCTCTCCTTGCCTGGTATCGCGGTGGAAGCCTTCTCCACGCTCACGGCTGGGCGCATGAGCCGGGCCCGGCAGAAATACTCCTATGCCGAACTGGTGCGCCGTTTCCGCCGTCCGCGGATCTGGACCAGGGCCATGGCAGTGGCCAATGGCGCCGAGTTCTTCCTGCACCGCATTGACGTCTTGCGCGCCGATCCGGCACTGGACTGGACTCCGCCCGGCCCCTCCGGCCAGGACGCGCTATGGCGCCTGGTCAAACTGGTCTCGCTGCGGTTGCGGCGAAGCGGGCTCGGCATCGTCATCGAACGCGACGACACCGGCGCCACCCACCGCGTCCGGCCCGGCAGCGAAACCGTGACCATCCTCGGCAGACCGAGCGAATTGCTGATCTACCTCAGCGGCCGGGGACATCTCGCCCAGGTGGAGTTCATCGGCGCACCCGCCCAGGTGGAAAAGGTGCGGGCCCTAGACCTCAGGCTGTGACCCAAGTACCCAATGGCGGCCCCGGGTCCAGCCGAGGAAGGGGTCCACGGGCTCTGCGTGACCCCAGCACCGCTCAAGGCCGTCCACCACCCGGGTCATCGGCCAGCTGTCGCCGTATTTGGTGGCCCTCATCCCGGCGATGACGCCGGGCATGGCGGCGGGCTGGGCCAGCGAGCAGAAGAACACCGCCTGCCTCCAGGCATAGGCGGCTTCTTTGATCGCGCTCCCCGGGTGGTCCTGGGTCTGGGCGAGGCGCAGCGACCTCGCGCACACCGCGGCGGCGGCCACGGCCAGGTCCGCCCACGGTCGCGAGGGGGTCACCCCGGAGGCGATCAGCGCCGCCAGATTGTGGGTCGTGAATACCTGCTGGCGCTCAATGACCTGCCCATTTCCGGCGATCGACCAGTCCTGGATGGCCTCGGCACCGCACAGTGCCGCGAACTGCCTATCGGCCTTCGCGCGCCCCGCCCTCAGCGCGAGCACCTGGCCGTAATCGAGTCCGTAATAACGCTCGTACACGCTGCCGCGCAGCATCCCGGCGGCGACCTGGGCCGCGACGAGGTATTTCCGGCTGAAAGTGCCCATGAAGATATCGGCCGCCAGTTCCTGGGTCAGCACCACCTTCTCCTGGGCGGCGGCGAACAAGGTGTCGAGTTCGCTGATGAGGGGGTTGGGCAAGATCGTGCCGGGGAAACAGTCGATGGTGACAGCCGCGACCTGGCGAGCCAAGGCGCCGGGCTGTTCGACACTCTCCCGGAGGCTGAGGAGGCTGGCGGCGTGGACCCATGGGAGTTCTTCGAAGCGTACCTGGGAGGACAGATCGACCAGCAGCAAGCTGCGCCTGCGGCGGAAGGCCTGGTAACAGGCCGCCATGAGGCGTCCCACATCTGGGTCGGGATAAGCCGAGGAGACCTGCTCGGCGGTGAGCGCGGGCAATACCTCGGCTATCACCTCCGCCGAAGGCACGACACCGCTGGAGAGCAGTTCCGGCAGCGTCGCGGACCAGCCCAGCCGAATCCGCCGCCGCACGCCATCGGGCATCGGTGTTCCCTCGGGCAGTTCGAGACTGGACTCCTGCCCGGTCACCGGATGGGCCAGGGCCTGTGGGTCCGCGATGCCTTCGTCGTCACGGCACTCCTCAAGCCGGTCGGCGGCGAGCCGAGCCAACCTCCAATGGGGAGGGCTCGCGACGGAGAGGGCCTGCTCTGCCCTGAACTCGCGGGCCCTTTTCTCACCCGGCAGGCCCCGCTTGGCCTGGATACAGGAGATGACGTGGCGGACGCGGGCCAGTCCGCTCCGGTCAGGGCCCCGTTCGGTCGCATCCCGAAGAACGCGGATGAGAATAGCCAGGTTGTGTTTGGGATCGCGGTACTTGCCGCACCGTGGATAGTCCCGGCAGGCCTGGTCATAACCGGCGATCAGGGCCTGCGCCTGAGCGGCCACATCGGCTGACCACTCGGCATCTCCGGTGTGATCCATCCAGAACTCCACGACGCGATCGGTCAGCGGGGCCCACACGGTCACGGCCTCCCGGTGGGCCTCGATCCGTGGATCAGGGCGCACTTTCCGGAGTGCCTCCCGGACCTGGCCCGCGGTTCTCCGGAACACCTGCCCCGGCACCCGGCGGGCAGGCCGCTCCGGCCTGGGCAGGAATCGGATCAGCCCGG
>JAUMYR010000002.1:69309-74787 GCA_030528545.1 Propionibacteriaceae bacterium | reverse complement strand
CGGGCCCGGGTTTGGGGATCTTCGTGAGCCGCCGCGGTGAGTAGCGCTTTCGCTAATTGGGCGTGGACATAACCGTTAGCCATGAGACTCTCCTTGTCTACCTCGGGGCCGGCGTGGCAGGTGCTGCCCCTGCGCCCTCCGGGAATGTAGCCCGGTGTTCTACTGCTGAACTACACGCCGTGGTCGTCCTCCGCCGAGACCACCAGGATAGCGCCGGGGAAACCGGCGCTGGGACATCCGGGCGCGTTCACTCTGGGCGAACAACGGAATATCCGTGGCTCCTGGATGGTCGAACAAGTCATGACCGATCTATCAGCACCACCTCGTCGGTTCCCGGCCTGGGCGAGGTCTTTCGGGTTTCAGATCTTGCTCTCACTCATCGCCGGAGTCTGCCTAGGGCTGGTCGCGGCTTGGCTGGGAGGTGACCCGAAGTCTTCACCCAACTGGCTGATGACAACGCTGTCGACCCTGGGCTCCAGCTATATCGCGCTGCTGCGGACCATCGTGGTCCCGCTCATCGTGACCGCGGTGATCGCATCCATCGCGAACCTGCGACAGGTGACCAACGCCGCCCGGCTCGCGGCACAGACTCTGATCTGGTTCGCGGTGACGGCGCTGGCCTCGGTGCTGATCGGTATCGCCACGGGACTCGTCTTGCGGCCCGGGCCCGAGGCGACGCTGGCTGCCCCGGCCTCCTACACCGGCCGCCAGGGATCCTGGCTGGGTTTCCTGCAGGGCCTGATCCCGTCCAACATCTTCGGCCTTGAGATCACCACCCGGGTCACCGAAACCGGTGCCAGCTCCAGCGTCTCGTTCAACGTGCTCCAGCTGCTAGTGATCTCGCTCGCCGTCGGTATCGCGGTGGTCAAGCTGGGCGAGCGCGCCGAAGCTTTCCTGGAGTTCAACCGCAGCGCTCTCGAGGTGATCCAGAAGGTGCTGTGGTGGATCATCCGCCTGGCACCGCTCGGCACGGTCGGTCTGATCGGACGCGCAATGTTCGAATACGGCTGGGACAAGATCGGTTCCTTCGGGACCTTCGTGCTGGCGAACTACATCGGCCTGGCGGTGGTGCTCTTCGGGCTCTACCCGCTGCTGCTGAAGCTGAACGGCCTGAGCGTGCGCAGGTTCTTCTCCGGTGCCTGGCCCGCTATCCAGCTGGCCTTCGTCTCCCGCTCCTCGGTGGGCACGCTCCCGCTCACCCAGCGGGTCAGCGAACGCAATCTCGGAGTGCCCGGCGAATACGCCTCCTTCGCGCTGCCCCTGGGCGCGACCACCAAGATGGATGGGTGCGCGGCGGTGTTCCCGGCGATCTCGGCGATCTTCGTCGCTAACTTCTTCGGCCTCGAACTCAGCCTGACCCAGTACCTGCTCATCGTCATCGTCGCGGTGCTGGGTTCGGCGGCGACGGCCGGGACCACGGGAGCCGTCGTGATGCTGACCCTGACGCTGTCCACGCTCGGACTCCCCCTGGAGGGGGTCGGTCTGCTGCTGGCCATCGACCCCATACTCGACATGGGCAGGACCGCGGTCAACGTGGCTGGTCAGGCCCTGGTTCCGACCATCGTGGCGAAGCGGGAGGCCATCCTCGACCAGCGACGCTATGACTCTGCCCATCCGGTCGAGGAACTGGAGAACGCCTGAGCCTCCAGAAGCCGCGGCAGCGCGCCGCGAGGGGTCTCAGCGCAGGAATAGCTTGCGCAGCCGCAGCGTGGTGAACACCACCCCGATCACGGTCATCCCCACGAAATATCCGACGTGGACTCCGGTCATGGCCTCGGAATGGCCCACGGCTAGGTGTCGCATCAGCTCGACACCGTGCCACAGCGGCAGGGACATGATGATCCACTGCACCGCCTCCGGGTAGACCGTGATCGGGTAGAGCGTGGCCGAGAACAGGAACATCGGCAGCAGCGCGAAAGTCACCAGGTCCATCTGCTGGAAGCTGGTGATGAAACTCGTGACGCCCATACCCAGCGCGGCGAATCCCAGCGCGATGAGCAGGGCACACGGGACCATCAGCAAAGCCCACCAGGAGGTGACCAGCCCCAGGGCCGCCACCACGCACAGGAAGGCCGAGGAATAGAGCAGCCCGCGTAGCAGCGCCAGCCCGATCTCGCCGAGTGCGACGTCGAGGGGGCCGAGGGAAGCCTGCAACATGGTCTCGTACAGCTTGGCGTAACGCAGCTTCCAGAACACGTTCCAGGTGGCGTCATAGATGGCGCCGTTCATCGCCGAGGTGGCTAGCAGGGCGGGGGCGAGATAGGCCGCATAGCTGATCTCCGATCCGCCGGGGCCGCTGACCTGACCCACCAGGGAGCCCACTCCCAAACCCATGGCCAGCAGGTAGAGGACCGGCTCGAAGAAACCCGACAGCACGATCGTCCAGTTCTGGGACGCGATCACGGTCATGCCCCGCTCGAAGACCGACCTGATGTTTCCCGAATAGAGCCCGGGCCAGGGGCGGCGCCTTTCCAGCCTCCGCCTCGCCAGGTCGGGGATCTCGCTCATGAGGTCAGCCTCCGGGTGAAGATCCGGATCGCCAGCCACATGCCCACAGCGGTCATGACCGCCAGGAAACACAGGTGCCCGGCCACGAGCCATCCCGGTACCGCGGAGCCGTAGCTGGCTAGCCGCGACAGCTGCGTACCGTGCCAGATCGGGGAGACCCAGCCGATCCAGTGCAGGTATCCGGGCATGGCCTCCAAGGGGAAGAAGGTACCGGCGAAAAGGAACATGGGCATCACGACGAAGCGCTGGATGAGCACGAAGGATCCGTCCCCCGCGGACTCCCGGCTCGCCGAGAAGGCCATGATCAAAGCGCCGAATGCCGCGGCCGTAAGCGCCCCGATCCCGATGGTGAGCCAGCCCCATGGGCTCGGGCTCGCGCCGAAGGCCAGCATCAAGGCATAGAAGATCGCCGACTGCGCCACGAACCGGATCTCGACGGCCACGGCGTGTCCCAGCGCGATCTGCCAGGGCCGCAGCGGTGTGGCGTGGGCGGCATAGAAGGTCCGGTTCCAGCTGAACCCACCCAGGATCGGGTACCCCAGTTCCCCGATGACGCTCATGACGAGTGTGGAGATCAGCAACCCGGGGGCGACGAAGACCAGGTAGGAGACCCCATCGACGGTTCCGGTGCGTTCCCCGACGATGGCGCCGAGCCCGAGGCCGAGGGCCAGGAGGTAGACCAGCGGGTTCCCCACGGCCCCGACCAGGGCGCTGAGCAGCCAGGCGCGCATCGCCGACAACACATACTCGGCGAAATACCACCAGCCCCGGCGGCGGACCCGCTCGGCCAGCTCCGCGGGAGCGGGCAGCGCCCCGGAGAAGGTCACCTCCGAATAGCCCAGGTCGTGCCGGTGCTGGGTGTGGTCAGTCAACGAGGCTCCGTCCAGTCAGCCGCAGGAACACATCCTCAAGGGAACCGCGCCGCACCAGGGAACTGACCGGCTGGAGCCCCCGGGCGGTGACCTCCTCCAATGCGGGTTCGCCGGAGTCGGTGTAGACCAGCACCCGGTCGGGCAAGATCTCCTGGCGCTCGCCGATCCCGGCGAGCCGCTCGATCACCGAGGAGTGCCTTTCGGCTCCGAAACGCAGTTCCAGTACCTCTTTGGCGGCGTAACGGCGAATCAGCTCCGAAGGGGAACCCTCAGCCATGATGATGCCTTTGTCGATGACGATCAAACGGTCGCATAGCTGCTCGGCCTCGTCCATGAAGTGCGTCGTGACAAGCAGCGTCACCCCGGCCTCCTTCAGCCGGAATAGGCGGTCCCAGAGAACGTGGCGGGCCTGAGGATCGAGCCCGGTGGTGGGTTCGTCCAGCAACAGGATGCGGGGCTCTGAGATCAGAGCGCGGGCGATGGTGAGGCGGCGCTTCATCCCGCCGGAGAGCTCCCTAACTTTGGAGTTGGCCTTGTCGCTCAGGCTGGCGAAGGCCAGCAACTCCGTAGCCTTGGCCTGAAGCCAGGTCCGCGGTAAACCGAAATAGCGCCCGTAGGTTACGAGGTTGTCTCGGACGCGCAGTTCCTCGTCCAGGTTGTCCTGCTGGGGCACTACCCCGAGGCTCGCCCTGACCTGGGGGCCGTGGCTTTGGGGGTCCAGGCCGAGCACCCGAAGCTGCCCGCCCGATCGTTCCAGGGTGCCGCCGATCATCCGCATCGTCGTGGACTTGCCCGCACCATTGGGGCCGAGCAGTCCGAAGGACTCCCCCGCCGCCACCTCGAAATCGATGCCCGCCACGGCGACAAAGTCGCCATAGCGCTTCAGGAGGCCTTGAGCGGAGATCACCGGGGACACGCGGGGGAGCCTACCAAGAAGGCCGGCTCCCCCGCGCGTGAATTATGCCGGAGCAGATCGCCTCTGCCAGGGCAACCGCCCCAGGGCGCGTGGGCTATGCCTGCCCTTGGGCCTCGGCCCAGGCATTGATCTTGTCTAGGTGGTGATAGGCCTCGACATAGCGGACGGTGCCCGACTTGGAGCGCATGACCACGGACTTGGTGCGGGCGCTGCCATCGGGCCGGTACCGCACGCCGTCGACCAGGTCGCCATCGGTGATGCCGGTGGCGACGAACAGCGTGTCGTCGCTGGCGACCAGGGCATTGGTATCGAGGATCTGGGACGGATCGAAACCGGCGTCGATGGTGCGCTGCCGTTCCTCTTCGGTGGTCGGGGCCAGCCGCGCGAGGATCCGCCCACCCAGGCACTTCATCGCGCAGGCCAGCACCACGCCTTCGGGGCTGCCGCCGATGCCAGCCAGCAGGTCGACCGGCATACCAGGGGTGGCCGCCATGACACCGGCAGCGACATCGCCATCGGTGAACATGCGGGTCGCGGCGCCCGCTTCGCGGATCTCGCGGACGAGGTTGTCGTGGCGGGGACGGTTCAAGACCGCCACCACGACCTCGTGTACGGGCTTGCCGAGGGCCTGGGCCACTCGCCGGATGTTGTCCCCGATGGGGGCATCCATATCGAGGGCATCGGCAGCGTCCGCCCCGGCCACGAGCTTGTCCATGTAGAAACACATGTGCGGGTTGTACATGGTGCCGCCCTCCGAGGCCGCCAGCACGGCTATCGAGTTCCGGGACCCGCGGGCGAGCAACCGGGTGCCATCGACCGGGTCAACGGCGATATCGATCCGCTGGCCCCAGCCGGTGCCCACCTTTTCGCCGTTGCCGAGCATGGGGGCCTCGTCCTTCTCTCCTTCCCCGATGACGATGGTGCCCTGCATCCCCACCTGGTTCAGCACCGCGCGCATGGCGTCGACGGCCGCCTTGTCACCGGATTCCTTATCACCGCGGCCAGCCCAGCGGGCGGCGGCGAGGGCCGCGGCCTCGGTGGCGCGCATGAGGTCTAGGCCTAGATTGTGGTCGGACAACATGAAACGAGTGATGTCGGTCATTCAAAACCTCCCTGTTCAGAAGCTCACCAGTACAAGGGAAACTCTCTCGCACTTTCCCATCGCGCGCATGCCGACGCGCG
>JAUMYR010000002.1:64257-69209 GCA_030528545.1 Propionibacteriaceae bacterium | reverse complement strand
GGCAGCCGAAGCGGCCTCGTCACGGCGTCTCCGCGGTCCAGCTAGTGCGTCAGTTTGGACAACACCAGTTCACGCACGCGCGCGGCGTCGGCCTGTCCCCTCATGGCCTTCATCACGGCCCCGATCAGGGCCCCGGCGGCCTGCACCTTGCCATCACGGATCCTGGCGGCGACGTCGGGGTGGGCCGCGATGGCCTCGTCGACCGCTGCGGACAGCGCCGCGTCGTCAGAGACCACCGCCAGCCCGCGGACAGCGATGACCTCCGCGGGCGATCCCTCGCCCGCCAGCACACCGTCGATGACCTGTCTGGCGAGTTTGTCGGTGAGCGCTCCCTCGGTGATGAGGGCCTGAACCTCCGCCACCTGGGCCGCAGTGATCGCCAGTTCCTCTAGCGATACGCCCGCCTCGTTCGCCCGGCGTCCCAGTTCGGCGGTCCACCATTTGCGGGCCGCCGCGGGAGAGCAGCCCGCCGCGACCGTTTCGGCGATCAGGTCGAGCGCTCCCTCGTTACCGAGGACATCGCGCATCTCCAGCTCGGTGAAACCCCACTCGGCCACCAGCCGCCTGCGCCTTTCCGCGGGCGGTTCGGGGAGACTGGCCCGCAACTGCTCAACCCACTCGGGGGCGGGCGCGACCGGCACCAGGTCGGGCTCGGGGAAGTAGCGATAGTCCTCAGCCTGTTCCTTGCTCCGCCCGGGCGAGGTGTGGCCGTCCTCGTGGAAGTGTCTGGTCTCCTGCACGACCTTGCCGCCGTCTGTGAGGATCGTGGCCTGGCGCCGGATCTCGTAGATCAGCGCCCGCTCGATGGAGCGCAACGAGTTGACGTTCTTAGTCTCGGTGCGGGTGCCGAGCACCGGGGAACCCGCCGGTGACAAGGACACGTTGGCGTCACAGCGCAGCGACCCCTGTTCCATGCGCACATCCGACACTTTCAGGGCCTTCATGAGATCGCGCAAGTGGGCCACGTAGGCCCGGGCGACCTGGGGGGCCTTGGCTCCGGTGCCCCGGATCGGTCTGGTCACGATCTCGATCAGGGGGGTCCCGGCACGGTTGTAGTCGATCAGCGAATAGTCCGCACCGTGGATGCGCCCGGAGCCGCCGACGTGGGTGAGCTTGCCCGCGTCCTCTTCCATGTGCGCCCGCTCAATCTCGATGCGGAACCTCTCACCGTCCACTTCGACCTCGCACCAGCCGTCGAAGGCGATCGGCTCGTCATACTGGGAGGTCTGGAAGTTCTTGGTCATGTCCGGGTAGAAGTAGTTCTTCCGCGCGAACCGGCACCACGGTGCGATGGAGCAGTTGAGGGCCAGCCCGATCCTGATCGCCGATTCCACCGCTCGCGCGTTGACGACCGGAAGGGAGCCTGGAAGGCCAAGACAGACCGGACAGGTGTGGGTATTGGGCTCTCCCCCGAACTCGTTGCGGCAGCCACAAAACATCTTGGATGCCGTGTTCAGTTCCACGTGCACCTCTAGCCCCAGCACCGGATCGAAGGAGGCCAGCGCCTCGTCGTAGCCGAGCAGGTCACTCATGCTGACACCACCTTCGTGTTTGGCAGGGGCGGAATGGTTTCAAAGAGGGGGCGGCCCTGACTCGTGAGCGCCCGCTCCAGAGCGGCTCCGACCAGGTAGAGCCTGTCGTCGGCCAGCGGAGGAGCGATCACCTGCAAGCCGACGGGCATGGAATCCTCATCGGCCAGCCCGATCGGGAACGAGGCCGAGGCGTTGCCAGCCATGTTCGACGGGATGGTGCACAGGTCGGCCTTGTACATCGACAGCGGGTCGGCGACCCTTTCGCCCAACCGGAACGCCGTCGTCGGGGTCGCCGGTGAGATCAGCGCATCGCAGCGGCTGAAGGCCGCGTCCAGATCGCGCGCGATCAGGGTGCGCACCTTCTGCGCCGAGCCGTAGTAGGCGTCGTAGTATCCGCTGCTCAGCGCGTAGGTGCCCAGGATCAGCCGCCGCTTCACCTCTTCACCGAAACCGCCTCCGCGGGTGGCCTTCATGACCTGGTCGGCGCTAGCCTGACCGTCCTCGCCGAGGCGCAGGCCGTAGCGCATCGCGTCGAAGCGGGCCAGGTTGCTGGAGACCTCGCTGGGCATGATGAGGTAGTAGGCGGCGAGGGCATAGTCGAAGTGGGGGCAGCTGACCTCGACGATCTCGGCGCCGAGACCGCTCAAGATCTCGACGGCTTCGGCGAAGCGGGCCTCGGCTCCGGGCTGATAGCCCTCTCCCCCGAGTTCTTTGACCACACCGATGCGCAGGCCCGAGACGTTGCCGTCCATGGCCGCCTCCACCACCAGTGGGACGGGGACGTCCAGGGACGTGGAATCCATCGGGTCGTGTCCGGCGATCGTGCGGTGCAGCAGCGCGGCGTCCAGCACGGTGCGGGCGCAGGGCCCGGGCTGATCCAGGGAGGAGGCCATCGCGATATTGCCATAGCGCGAGACCCCACCATAGGTCGGCTTGACGCCGACCGTGCCGGTGACGGCGGCGGGCTGGCGGATCGAACCGCCGGTGTCAGAACCGATCGCCAGCGGGGTCATGAAGGCGGCGACCGCGGCCGAGGAACCACCGCCGGAACCGCCGGGGACCCGGTCTAGGTCCCATGGGTTGCGCGAAGGCCCAAAGGCAGAGGTCTCGGTGGAGGAACCCATGGCGAACTCATCCATGTTGGTCTTGCCGAGGATGATCATTCCGGCATCGATCAGCCGCCGGACCACCGTCGCGTCATAGGGCGGCACCCAGCCCTGAAGAATCCGTGACCCGCAGGTCGTCGGCAGGCCCCGGTAACAGAAATTGTCCTTGAGCGCGACCGGGACCCCAGCCAGTGGGGAAAGCCTTTGCCCCGAAGAGCGGAGCTGGTCGATCTCCCGGGCGCGCCGAACAGCCCGCTCGGCGTCTAGGGCGAGGAAAGCATGGACCTGTCCGTCGACGGCCGAGACCTGATCCAGGCAGGCTTGGGTGATCTCCTCAGAGGTGGTCTCACCAGCCTCCATCATGGCGGCCAGGTCGGCCGCGCTCTTGGTCAACAGCGTGTAATCGGTCATTGCTCCCCCAGAATCTGCGGAACCCGGAACCGGCCATCCTCGGTATCTGGCGCCCCGCTGAGCGCCTGCTCCTGGGTCAGGGAGGCCCGGACCTCGTCGGCGCGGAACACATTCGTCAGCGGAAGGGCATGAGAAGTCGGCGGGATGTCGTCGGCGGCGACCTCCCTGACCCGCGCGACCGCGTCCAGGATCACATCGAGCTGCGGCGCGAGCTTGACGCATTCCTCCTGGCTCAGGTCGATACGGGCCAGTTCGGACAGCCGAGCGATGTCGTCGGGAGTCAAGGCCACGGTACGTCTCCTGTGTCGGGGTGCCCTGGTCGGGCGTGCTCATCCTAGTCGGCTTCCAGACATGATCGGGTGCTCGGACACGGGATGGGAAATGTCACCCCTCATGGTTCACACTTGAGCACATGTACTTGGTTCGAATCCAGCTTCCCGATCGCCCCGGTGCCCTGGGCCGCGTGGCGACCGCGATCGGTGCGCTCGGCGGTGACATAGACGCGATCGAGATCGTTGAGCGCGGAAACGGATATGCCATCAAGCACTTCATGCTGGAACTGCCAGCCGAGACCCCAAGCGATGCGCTGGTCAGCGCCTGCTCCGAGATCCCAGGGGTCGAGGTGCAGTGGATATCGCGCTATCCGGGTTCTTGGGGCATCGAATCCGATATCGAGACCCTCGACCGGATGAGTTCTGATCCGGGACGGGCCCGGGAGATCCTGATCTCCTCCGTGCCGGTGACCTTCCACTGCCAATGGGCGGTCCTGCTGGGCTCCGATGGGGAGACGCTCGCCGCGAGCGAACTCGCCCCCGAACTGAGCCGTGAGGCCGGACGAGGACTGCTCGTCACCAGCCCATCGCGTGCCGAACTGCCGGCCGGTTGGCTACCGGGCTGGGTGGAGAGCACCATCGCGGCGGTGCCGCTGCCGGATGGCTGCGTGATCGTGATCGGCCGCAGCGGCGGGCCTAGCTTCCTCGACTCGGAACTGAAAAGGCTAAGACACCTGGCCTCGCTGGCCAGCTAGCCGGTCAGCGCGACATAGAAGACGTAGCCAAGGACGATCAGCGCCGTCGCCGCCAGGAGGAAGGCCAGCGGGACGTAGATCCGCTGCCAGCGTTTCCGCCGGGTGGTCGGCACCAGGTGCGGGCCCCATTCGCCCACGTTGGGCCGAGCCCTGGTCGAACTCGCTCCGTCGAGTTTGAGATCGGTGAAGATGCGCACGGCCCTAGGCTACCCTCGCTCAGCCAGCGAGCGCCTCGCTCGCCAGCGCCGCAGCCCGGGTGAGCGTCCGCATCGCATGGGCCGCCGCGTCCTGGCTCCACCCGGCCAGCCCGCAGGCGGGGGCTAGCAGCACGCGGGCGTCGATGTCACCGGGCTGAGCCCGCAGCTTCCCGGTGAGGTCGAGGACGCCGCGCACCAGGGTGTCCGGGGCCGGGACCACGTCCACCCGGGCGGTGTCGATGAGCCCGGCCAGCACGGTCTTGCCCGCATCCAGCCAGGCACCGAGGCGGTCCAGGGTGGGGCTATCTGGAGCGGTCAGGTCTAGATGGATGGCATCGAACCCGGCTCCGGCGGCGACCTCCCAGACGTCGCCACCGGCACAGCAGTGCAGCGTCATGGCAGGGTCCAGCCCGGCCAGCAGCGCCGAAGCCTCCGCTGCCTCCAGCGGGGCTAGCCGGTGCATTCCAGAAGCCGAACGGAGGCTCCCGGCCAGGATCGCCGGGAGCATGGGCTCGTCGATCTGGATCATGATCCCAGCCTTAGGGAGCCGCTTCGACAGGTCGGCTCGCAGCCCGGCCAGGCCGTCGCGAAGGGCCTGAGAGACGTCGCGCCGGGCCCCGGGATCGGTGAGCGCCACCTCGGCCCGCGGACGCTGCAGGCAGGCGGCCAGCGTCAGTGG
>JAUMYR010000002.1:0-64157 GCA_030528545.1 Propionibacteriaceae bacterium | reverse complement strand
GCCCGCGAGCTGACCGACGGCGAGCTGATCCTTCGCTCCGACGACGATCCGGTTGCCGACCGGCTCGATCGCCAGGACGTAGCGGGGGCGTCCGTCCGCGGCGGGCACCCCGAGGCGCAGTCCTTTGCGCTGGCCGATCGTGAACTGGTGGAAGCCGGAATGTTCCCCGAGGAGGCGTCCTTCGGTGTCGACGATCTCTCCGCGCCGGGAGCCGAGGGCACGGGTGAGATATCCGGCGGTGTCGCCATCGGGGATGAAACAGATGTCGTGACTGTCGGGCTTCTTCGCCACGCCGAGGCCCAGCGCCGCCGCCTCGGCCCGCACATCAGCCTTGACAACGTCGTTCAGCGGAAACAGGCAGCGGCGCAGCTGTTCCTGATTGAGCATCCCCAGTACATAGGACTGGTCCTTGGCGGCGTCGTCGGCCCGCCACAGCTGCACGTTCTGCCCGGCCCACACCAGCTTGGCGTAGTGGCCGGTCGCGACGGCGTCGAAGCCGAGCGCCACACCGCGCTCCAGCACCGCCGCGAACTTGATCTTTTCGTTACAGCGCAAACAGGGGTTTGGGGTGCGGCCGACCTGGTACTCGGCGATGAAGTCCTCGACGACCTCGGCGTGGAAACGTTCGGCGAAATCCCACACGTAGAACGGGATGCCGAGCCGGTCGGCGACCCGCCGGGCGTCGTGGGAATCCTCAAGCGAACAGCACCCGCGAGAACCGCTGCGATAGGACTCGGGGTTCTTGCTCAGCGCCAAGTGCACGCCGGTCACCTCGTGGCCTTCCGACACCAGGCGAGCGGCGGCGACGGCGGAATCGACTCCGCCCGACATCGCGACCAGTACGCGCATATTCCTCCTCACCGCACAGGCCACTAAGAGTACGCGGCCTGGGCGCGGGCCACCGCATCCGGCAGCACGGCCAGCAACCGGGCCAGGTCGTCCTCGGTGGTGGTGTGACCGAAAGAGAAACGGACGCTGGACAGTGCCTCCTGAGCGGTGCGTCCCATGGCCAGGAGCACATCGCTCGGCTGGTGGACACCAGCCCGGCAGGCCGAACCGACCGAAGCGTCGATGCCCTGGGCGTCCAGCAGGACCAGCAGATCATCTGCCCTCAGTCCGGGGAAGGTCACGTTGACGATATGGGGGCTGGAAGGTGCTTCGGCGCTGGCCGAACGCGTTCCCGGCACGGCGAGCGCGACCCGCAGCAGCCGCTCTCGCCACTCCAGGTGACGCCTAGCGGCATCCTCCCGCTGGGCAACGGCCTCGGCCATCGCGGCCGCGAAGGAGGCCGCCAGCATCGCCGGCTGGGTACCCGAACGGAGCTCCCGCTCCTGGCCCCCGCCCAGGCCGATCGCCTCGGGCTTGACCTCCCGGCGCACCAGCAGCGCCCCGATGCCGACCGGCCCGCCGACCTTGTGTGCCGAGACCGAGGCCAGATCCAGGCCGGAGGAAGCGAAATCGAAGGCGTCATGACCGGCCTGTTGCACCGCATCCGAGTGGGCCCACGCGCCACGGGATCTCGCCACCTCGACCACGTCCCCGATCGGCTGGCGCACCCCGGTCTCGTTGTTGACCCCCATGACAGAAATCACCGAGAAGCGACCGGCGGGTACCCGCTCCAGTAGCACCCTCCCGTCGGTTCCGACCGGCCAGATCCCGGCGTTTCTGGCGGACGCCGCGCGAACCGCGGGATGTTCGACGGCCGAAACCAGTCCCGGGGCACCCCTGGCGGCGATGCTGCCCAGCACCGCGATGGAGTTGGCCTCGCTGCCGCCCGATGTGAAGACGACCTCGCTAGGATGTGCCCCGAGGAGTGCGGCGAGGCAATCCCTGGCATCCTCCAGCACCGCTCGCGCGCGGCGCCCGCTGGTGTGCAGCGCCGAGGGGTTGGCTCCCAGGCTCGCTGCCTCGGTGAGCGCCGAGAGCGCCACGTCGCGCAGCGGCGAACTTGCGGCGTGATCGAGATAACACCGGCGGTGGTTGTTGATTTTTCCCACCTTTTGACGGTATGCCAAGATTGACGGTCTGTCACCATATGGGTACGTGGCGATGAGGATAGGGAGTTGTGGGAGTATGGACAAGCCCCAGGAAGCGCCAGACACGTCACGGCTCGGCTCGCGGCTGGTGCCGGGAGGAGCCGAGTTCGGGCTCTGGGCACCGCGCGCCGACAAGGTTGAACTGTCGCTGATTGACGGTCACGCCAAACAAACCAATATCGCGATGGAGCGCCGCGAGGACGGGGTCTGGACCGCCTTCGTGCCGGGGGTGCGCGCCGAACAGCCCTATGGGTATCGGGTCCATGGGCCGTGGGATCCCTCCACCGGTAAGCGCTTCAATCCCGCGATGCTGCTGCTGGACCCCTATGCGCGGGCCATCACGGGCGGGGTGGACTATTCGGGGCCGATCCATGACCACACCGCCGAGTCTCACTACCTGCCCGACCCCGTCGACTCCTCGGCCGCGGTGCCGTGGAGCGTGGTCGTGGCCGACACCCCGCCGCCGCGTCCCATCGCACGGCGGCGGCCGCTCAATGAGTGCGTCATCTACGAAACCCACGTGAAGGGCTATACCCGCCTGCACCCGCTGGTGCCCGAACACCTGAGGGGACGATACGGGGGGCTGGCCTATCCCGCGGTCATCGATCACCTGCTGGAGACCGGCGTCAACGCGATTCAGTTGCTGCCGGTGCACCACTTCGTGTCGGAACCTTTCGTGGTCCGCCGGGGACTGAGCAACTACTGGGGTTACAACACTCTCGGCTTCTTCGCCCCACACGCCTTCTATTCCACCGAGGGCACCCGAGGCGAGCAGGTGCGGGAGTTCAAGGACATGGTCTCTGCGCTGCACGACGCCGGGATAGAGGTGTTCCTCGACGTGGTCTACAACCACACCGGAGAGGGCGGACACGAGGGGCCCACGCTGAGTTTCCGCGGCATCGACCATGGGGCCTATTACCGCCTCACCAACGACATGCGCAACGACTACGACGTCACCGGATGCGGCAACTCGGTCGACACCTCCAATCCTTGGGTGCTGGAGATGATCCTGGACTCGCTGCGCTACTGGGTGACCGAGATGGGAGTAGACGGATTCCGCTTCGACCTGGCCACCACTCTTATCCGCGACCACAACCAGCATGTCCAGCAGAACCACGAGTTCAAACACCGGATCGCCAGCGACCCGGTCTTCGAGGGCATCAAGATGATCGCCGAGCCGTGGGACCTGGGACCCTATGGCTACCAGGTCGGTAACTGGGGACCCGGCTGGAGCGAATGGAATGACCGCTTCCGCGGTTTCGTGAGGGACTACTGGCGCGGTGCGGTGCAAGGGGTACAGGAACTCGCCACCAGGCTGAGCGGCTCGGCCGACATCTTCGATCGGCCTGGACGCAGCCTGCAAGCGGGAGTCAATTTCGTCACCGCCCACGACGGTTTCACGATGCGCGACCTGGTCACCTACGACGTCAAGCACAATGAGGCCAACGGCGAGTCCAACCGGGACGGCACCAACGACAACCGGTCCTGGAACTGTGGCGTCGAAGGCGAGACCGATGCCCCAGAGATCAACGCCTTCCGGCACCGCCAGGTCAAGAACCTCATGGCGACGCTGTTGCTGTCCACCGGGGTTCCGATGATCACCGCGGGCGACGAGTTCGGCCGCACCCAGGGCGGAAACAACAACGCCTACTGCCAAGACGCCCCGGTCTCCTGGGTGCACTGGGAGACCAAGGAGACCTGGGCCGATGTGCACGAGCTCACCACGAAATTGCTGAAGCTGCGGGCCGATCACCCGATTCTGCGCCCCGAACGGTTCCGCTATCACAGCGAGGTGCTGGACGCCGACGGCAACGGCCTAGGCCGCGTCGATCTCACCTGGATGGACGGCTGGGACGGTGAGATGGGTGAGAACGATTGGCATGACTGCGGCCGCAAACTGCTCGGCATGTACGTTTCGGACGCCGAAGAGGCCTTCCTGACCTGGTACTACAGCGGCAGCACTCCGCTCACCATCAAGATGCCGGTGCAGCCCTGGGGCTCCCAGTTCCAAGTGGTCGCCCACACCGCGACCGAGGAGGAGCTGCCCACCGAACCGGTGCTGGCCGGACATACCATGACCATGCCCGCCCATTCGGTGGTCGTCATGAGAGCGACCGTGGCGACCAGAGCCAGCGAGATCGTCCCAACCCCGCCGGTCCCGGTGGAGCCGACCCATGCCATGACCAGCGCCCCCACCGCACCATCGGGAGAAGGCACTGATCCGCATGGTCTCTGACGGCTCCTAGCCCGGCTGCGGGACCCCGAGCAACCAGCCGCGCTCGGCCGCGAAATCGACCTCGACGAGGTCACCTGGCGAGAACATGTCGGCCTCGTCGGGGTCGGAAACCACCGCGACGATCGATCCGGCGTCGGTCTCGATCTCGTATTCGATCACGGCACCATAGAACACCGCGCTGATGACCCTCCCGTGGCTGCCGCCCACGCCCTGCTGGTCGTCGGCGATCCGGCTCACGCTGACCGACTCTGGCCGCACCAGCACCACATGTTCGGAGCCGGGGCTCACCGTCTCGGCGGATGGCACCTCCCGGGTCCGGCCGAGCACCGTGACCCGGGCTGAACCATCGGCGCTCGACAAAAGATCGGCCTCTAAGAAATTGGCCGAGCCGATGAAGTCGGCGACGAATACGCTGGCCGGTCGCCGGTAGATCTCCTCGGGGCTGCCGATCTGCTCGATGCGTCCCTTGTTCATCACGACGATCCGGTCCGACAAGGCCATCGCCTCGTCCTGGTCGTGGGTGACATACAGCGCGGTGATCCCCATCCGTTGCTGGAGCCGCCGGATCTCGGTCCGCATCTGGACGCGCAGTTTCGCGTCCAGGTTGCTGAGCGGCTCGTCGAATAGCAGCACCTTCGGCCTCATCACCATCGCCCGGGCCAGCGCCACGCGCTGCTGCTGTCCGCCCGACAGCTGGTTGGGTGCGCGGTCGGCCAGGGCGACCAGATCCATGGAGACCAGAGCCGCTTCGACCTGCTCCTTGAGCTCGGCCTGCGGGGTCTTGCGCAGTTTGAGCCCATAGGCCACGTTGTCGAAGACGCTGAGGTGGGGAAACAGCGCATAGGACTGGAACACCATCGACATGGGGCGTTTGTCCGGGGTGAGCCGGACCATGTCGTCCCCATCGAGATGGATGCTGCCGCTATTGGGGGTTTCGAACCCGGCGATCATCCGCAGCGTCGTGGTCTTGCCGCAGCCCGAGGGCCCGAGCAGCGTCAGGAACTCCCCCGGCGTGGTCTCCAAATCGATGCTGTCGACCGCCAGGAAGGTCCCCTTGGCCGTTGGAAAGGCCTTGCACAGGTTCTTCAGTTGAACGACGCCGGTTGTCATGCCGCAGCTCCTCCGAGTTCAGCGCGTTGGTTCTTCCCGACCAGCAGCGTCAGCAGGCCCATGACGGCGAGCACGATCAGCAACAGCAGCGTACAGAACGCGAATGCGTTGCCGAACCGTCCGGCATCCACCTCGGCCAGGATCTGTTTGGTCATGATCTGGGTTTGGGGTGTGGTGATGAAGATGATCGGTGACAGCGTGGTCATCGACCTAGCGAAGGCGTAGATCAGGCCCGACAGCAGCGCGGGACGGATCAGCGGCAGGGTCACGGTGCGGAAAGTGGTCGTCGAAGACGCCCCGAGCGAGGCCGCCGCTTCGTCGATGGATGGGTCGATCTGCTGCAAGGCCGCGATCCCGGCTCGCTGTCCGGCCGGGATCGACCGGATGGTGTAGACCATGACGATGGCGACCGCCCCGCCGAGGATGGCGGCACCTCCGCCCAGGGCCGGGAAGAACATCCGGTTGCCGATGACGAGGGGGTTGTTGAAGGCGATCGCGTAGCCGATCCCGACCACGGTTCCGGGGACCGCCAGGCCCAGCATGCCCAGGAAATCGAGAGCGCCGTTACCCCGCTTGAGTTTGCGCACCACCAGCCAGCCGATCACCATGCCGAGGATGCCCGCGATGGGTGTCGCCACCAGGGCCAATACCGTGGTGTCGACGATGGACTCGTTACCGATACCGCTGAGGACATAGCGGAAATTGTCGAGGGTGAACTGGTTGTTGACGCCGAGGATCCGCACGAACGCGCCGACCAGGACCGTCAGGTAGATTCCGCCCACCACGACGCCAATGGTGACGGCGAAGGCGACCAGCGGGATCCTGCCAGAGGCGGCAGTGATGGGTTTGGGCTTGCCCGCGGGTTTACCGGTCACGCTGACGGCCGACTTGCGGGCGGTCCAGTACCGCTGGACTAGGAACACCAGGATCGCCGGTACCAGCAGTACCAGGGAATAGGCCGACCCGGCGCCGACATCGTATTCGCCGGTGATCGCGAGATAGGCGCGTGAGGCCAGCACGGTGTAGTCCCCGCCGATGACCAGCGGATTGGCCAGATCGGCGATGGACTCCACGAATAGCAGCAGGAAAGAGGCCGCGAATCCCGGCACCAGCATCGGAATGGTGACCTTCCAGAAGGTCTGCCACCCGTTGCCGCCCAGATTGGCGGAGGCCTCGTCGAGAGCCGGATCCAGAGCCATCAGCATGCCGCGGAAATTCATATAGGCGACCGGAAAGAAAGACAGCACCAGCACGATCGTTAGCCCGGGAAGGCCGTAGATATTGGTCTGGGCACCGAACAATCCGTAGGTGATGATGCCCCGGCGTCCGAGCAGGGTAATGATCGCCGTGGCGACCGCGAAGGGCGGGGACACCACCGGCAGCAGGCACAACAGGTGCAGGATCCGTTTGCCGCGAAAGTCCACCCGGACCTGGATATAGGCCAGTAGGAAACCCAGTACCGTACCGAGCGTGCCCACCAGGACTCCCAGCCAGATGGTATTGACCACGATCTGCCGGTTGGTCGGTGAGGTGAACATCGACAACAGGGTCTGGGAGCCCGATTCGCCGAAGGCCTGCGCGAATATCGCCGCCAGAGGGTAGACGATCAGCAGGCATAGCACCGCGACGATGGCGAGCACCACGATGCGGGTCGGCCAGTCGGTTCCCTTGCGGGGCAACCGTGTTTGCGGCGCCGCATTCGCGGGCGCCACAAGGGGTGCTGCTGCGGCCATGTCAGCTCTTCGGCTGGGCCGCGACTTCGGCGTCGAAGCGGGTGGTCAGCTTCTTCTTGGCCTCGGCGGCCTGAGCGAAGTCATAGTCGACCAGCTTGACCTCATTGAGCTTCACCATACGGGAGTCGATCTTCGCGTCGGGGGCCGTGGGCAGCTGATAGGAGCCCACGGTTGGGCCGATCTCTTGAGCCTTGGCGGTCAGGGCCCAGTCCACGTACCTCTTGGCGGACTCGGTGTTCTTGCTGCCCTTGACGATGGCGATGCCGCCGACCTCATAGCCGGTTCCTTCTTCGGGGAAACTGACGACCAGATCGCTCATGCCCCGCTCGTGGTAGAGCACACAGTCGTGGCTGAACACCAGGCCGACCGCGACCTCACCGCGCCCTGCGACCTGACCGGGTGCGGTTCCCGACTTGGTGTACTGCAAGACGTTGGAGTGCAGCTTCTTCATGTACTCGAGTCCGGCGTCCTCCCCTCCGAGGCGAGTGACCTGGGTCCACAGTGTGGTGAAGGCGGTACCGGAGGTCGAGGGGTGAGCGGTCGAGACGTTGCGGGAGAGTTTCGGGTCGAGCAGTGCCTCCCAGCTCTTCGGGGTGTCGAGGCCCAGATCCTTGAGCACCTTCTGGTTGGAGCAGAACCCCAGGGCACCGACATAGACGCCGGTCCAGGAGCCTTCGGGGTCTTTGTACTTGGCCTCGATGGGGGCGGCGTTCGGGGAGACATATTTCTCAATGAGGTCCTGTTTCGCGGCGGCCCCAAAGCCATCGGCCGGACCACCGTGCCAGATATCGAACTCGGGTGCGTTCTTCGCCGCGGCCAATCGGGCAACGGTCTCCCCCGAGGACAACCGGACGAAGGAGGTCTTGATCCCGGTCTCGGCCTGGAAAGCCTTGGTCCACGCGGAGCAGACCTCCTCCATCGCGCCGCAGGCAACGGTGAGGGATTGCTCTCCGGCCTGACCCGTCTGCGGTGCGTCGATGGCACATCCGGCGGTGGTGGTCGCCAGGGCGGTGAGCCCCGCGATGATCCCGGCGATGGTCTTGCGCGACATTGCGACTCCTTAGCTAACGAGGTGTTGGGTTCAGCCTAAGGAGGCACCGGCTCTGGTGGAGTCACAGCTTCGCGCCGAAACGTCACACTCCTGTGACCTCGTCCTCCCCGCTGACCAGCCGGTAGCCTCGGCCCCGATCGGTCAGCAGATGGCGGGGTTCGCGGGGAGAGTCTCCGAGCTTGGCGCGTAACCGGTAGATCGCGGTGCGCACGGACCGCTGCCCACCGAAGGCATCGGGAGCCGCCGCCATCGCCGCGAAGAGTCTCTGCCAGCTCACGGTGTGCCCGGGGTTCTCGGCGAGCAGCCACAGCATCCTGAACTCCCCCGCACTCACGTGTACCCGCCGCCCCGCCACGGTGAGCTGTAGCGTGCCGGCGTCCAGGCTGAGCGCGCCCACATCGCGCCGCAGCGCGTCGGTGGGGCCAGCGCGGCGGATCGGTTCGCGGCGCACGAGGACCCGGGCCCGCAGCGCGAGCTCGCGCGGGCTGAACGGTTTCGGGACATAGTCATCGGCCCCGGCTTCTAAGCCAGCGATCCGTTCTGCGGTGGTGCCCAGGGCCGAGACCAGGATGATCGGCAGGGGCGAGGCCGCCCGGATGCGCCGGCACAGATCCAGCCCCGACTCCGTGGGCAGCATCACGTCCAGTACCAGCAGGTCGATCCGCCGGTTGAGCAGGGCGTCCATGGCTTCGTCGGCGGTGGCCGCACCGGACCAGGTGAAGCCTTGGCTCTCCAGCGCCAGGCCCATGAGCTCAATCATGCGCGGTTCGTCGTCGACGATCAGCGCATGAAAGGTCATTGAAGCAGCCTAGCCGGGCCGGTCCGCGCTCGCCTGGCCGGAGGCCTCAAGTTCGGGGAGCCTAGCGATCACCGTGGTGCCGCGGGAGGCCTCGGTGTCGATCAGCAACTGGCCGCCGTGCAGGTCGACGATCCTCCTGGTGATAATCATGCCGAGCCCGTTGCCGGTCTCGTTGGCGCCCCGCAGCGTCCGGTGGAACAGCTGACGGCGCTGCTGCGGCGTCATGCCGGTTCCGGTGTCGGTGACCGATAGCACTACGGCGTCCTCGGTGCGCCGCACCCCGATCGAGATATCGGCGTCGGCACCGCCGTGCCGGGCGGCATTGGTGACCAGGTTGATGAGCGCCTGACGCAACAGCTGGGGATCGCCGACCGCGGTGGGCGGGTAGCCCCGGCATTCCAGGCTGAGCCGGTTTGGGTACAGCCGCCTGAGGTCGGTGATGACCTCGCGGGCGAGGCGGCGCAAGTTCACGTGTGTGGCCCGCATCGCGAAGACCTGGGCGTCGATGCGGGCATCGGTCAGGATGTCTTCGATGAGGGTCGCCATGATGTGGGAGTTGAATCCGATGCTGTCGACCAGGCTCGCCTGTTTCTGAGTCAGCGGGCCCACGTGGCCGTCGGCGAGCACCTCGGCCGAGCCGACGATGAGGGCCAGCGGGGTGCGCAGCTCATGGCTCAGCAGAGCGGCGCGGTCGGCCCTCTCGGAGGCGATGTGGCGCCAGCGCTGATTCTCGATACGCAGTTCGCTCATCCGGCGGTCAGCCGCCCACAGCGTGATCCCGAACACCACCGCTGCGCAGCACAGCGCTCCGATTGCCACCAGTTCGACATTTGTGCCCACAAAGGCAACCTACTTGGCTAGGTTTAGAACGTGAACACATCGACTCGCACTGCATCCCACCACTCTTCGGCCCCGGCCGGGCTGGAGCGCACGCCAGGCGGCATCGGACGGATCCCGGTCACGGACGTGTCCCCAGTGGTCCACGACGGCGCATATCCGGTCAAATGCGTCGTCGATGAGCGCATCCCGATCCGTGCTCACGTCTTCCGGGAGGGACACGACGCGGTGTGCGCCTCGGTGATCCTGACCTCACCGCAGGGAACCCAGACCCGGGTCGATATGACACAGATTGAGCCGACCGGCCTCGACATCTGGCAGGCCCATGTGCGTCCCGACGCCGAGGGAGAATGGACCTTCAGGGTCGAAGGATGGTCTGACCCGTGGAACACCTGGCTGCATCACGCCCACGCCAAGCTACCGGCGGGAGTGGACCCCGAGCTGGTCTGCGCCGAAGGCCGCCAGCTGATGAGCCAGGCCTCGGAAGTGGCCGAGGAGGCCGGTGCCTCCGGGGACGCTGGCGTCCTGCGCGGAGCCGCCGAGATGCTGCTGGCCGACCGTCCGGTCGATGAGTTGCTGGAACTGATCGAGAGCCGTCCGCTGCGCCGGGCGATGGGCAGTTTTGCACCGCGACTGCTGGTCAGCCCGACCAGGGAGTACCCGATCCGGGTCGAACGCCGCCGCGCGGCCTTCTCGTCCTGGTATGAGTTCTTCCCCCGCTCCCAGGGGGCGACCTATGACGAGGAGACCCACACCTGGACCTCGGGCAACCTGGATTCTTCCCATGAGCGGCTAGAGGCCGCCGCGGCGATGGGCTTCGACGTGGTCTATCTGCCTCCGATCCACCCGATCGGCAGCGCTTTCCGCAAGGGACGCAACAATTCCCTCACCCCGGCCGAAGGGGATCCCGGCTCGCCGTGGGCGATCGGTTCGGCAGACGGCGGACACGACGCGATCCATCCCGAGCTCGGAGATTTCGATGCCTTTGACCGCTTCGTCGCCAAGGCCAGGCAGCTGGGCCTTGAGGTCGCCCTCGACTTCGCCTTGCAGGCTTCTCCAGACCACCCCTGGGTCAGCGAGCACCCAGAGTGGTTCACGACCCGCATCGACGGGACCATCGCCTATGCCGAGAACCCGCCGAAGAAGTATCAGGACATCTATCCGATCAACTTCGACAACGATCCTGTCGGCATCTACAACGAGGCGCTGCGGATCATCCGGTTCTGGATCGACCGGGGGGTGACCATCTTCCGTGTCGACAACCCCCATACCAAACCGCTGGACTTCTGGGACTGGCTGACCACACAGGTCTATCGCACTAATCCAGAGGTGATCTTCCTGGCCGAGGCGTTCACCCGGCCGCAGATGATGCACGCCCTCGGCAAGGTCGGTTTCCAGCTGAGCTATACCTACTTCACCTGGCGCAACACCAAGTGGGAGCTCGAACAGTACATGAGGGAGCTGTCCCAGGAGATGGCCGATTTCTACCGGCCGAGTTTCTGGGTCAACACTCCCGATATCAACCCATTCTTCCTCCAGTCTGGCAATCCGGCGGCGTTCGCTATCCGGGCGATCCTGGCCGCCACGCTGTCTCCCAGCTGGGGAGTCTATTCCGGTTTCGAATTGTTCGAGCATGTGCCGTTCAAGGTCGGAGGAGAGGAATACCTTGACTCGGAGAAGTACGAGTACCGGCCCCGGGATTTCAGTTCTGAACCCAACCTCGGGCTGCTTCTCGGGAGGCTGAACGAGATCCGCCGTGACCACCCCGCTTTGCAACAGTTGCGCGATATTGAGTTCCATCACGTGCCAGACGAGAACATCATCGCCTTCTCCAAGCGTGACGGGGACGACACGGTTCTCGTGGTGTGCAGTCTCGCGCCCGAGGCGGCCCTGGAATCGGAGCTATATATCGACTACGCGAAGCTGGGGCGTCCCGCTGGTGAGGTGCTGATGATGAAGGATCTGCTGACCGGGGCCTCATTCCATTGGGGTGCGCGCAACTTCATCCGGCTGACTCCCGACCGGCCAGCCCATATCCTGTCGGTAGCGTCCTGAACCTGGGCGGCTTACATGAGTGAGAGTCGCTACTGGAAGTTCATGGAGCAGGCCCGCTGGTATGCGGGCAAGTCGCGCGGAGGAGTCCCAGCCGAGTTCCGGGCCCTCGGCTGGTATACCCCGGCCGATGCCGAGCCCCGGGTGCGCAGCGAGCTGGTGCGGGTGGTCTACCCCGGCGGCGACAGCGAGTGGTACCACCTTCCGGTCTCCTACCGGGATCGCCCGCTCGCCTCCTGCCTGCTCGCCGAGACCCCCGACGGTTTTGCCCACGATGCGACCGCCGATCCCGAGGCGATGACGGCGATACTCGCCGCGATGGGCCGTGGACTAGACGGAGAGGGATTCACCTGCCACAGCCGGGGGGCCGAGCAGCTGGAACCGGAACTGCCCCCTCGCCGCTACGGCGGCGAACAGTCGAATACTTCGGTGTTCTTCGGTGATCGCGCCATGTTGAAGTTCTTCCGCAAGCTGGAGCCGGGACGCAATCTCGACGTCGAACTTCACGAGGCACTCGCCGGTACCGGGGTGGCCGCACGGCTCTACGGATGGATCGAGGGACCCGGAGCCGACCTAGCGATGCTGGTCGAATCACTGCCCCGGCCCGAGGACGGCTATGTGCTGGCCTGCGCTTCCCTGTCCCGGGGTTTCACCGCCGAGGCCGCCGAACTCGGACGGGCGCTGGCCAGGACCCACGAGACGCTGCGGGAGAGACTGGGCGAGGCCAGCGGGGCAGGAACGGAACTCTCGGCCCAGTTCGCGGCCCGAGCCTGCGAGATCGCGACCGAGGCCGAGCCGCTGGCCGGTCATCTCGGAGCGCTTCTGGCCCGTTATGCTCAGATATCCGAGCACGATTTCCCGACCCAGCGCATCCACGGTGACTTCCACCTCGGTCAGGCCCTCCACACCGGCGACGGGTGGCGGATCGTCGATTTCGAGGGCGAGCCCATGAAGACTATGGCTGAGCGTCGGGCGATGGACTCGCCATGGCGAGATGTCGCCGGCCTGTTGCGCTCCCTCGACTACGCCGCGGCCACTGGAGATGGACTCGATACGGCCACCTGGCGGACCGCCGCCCGGGATGCGTTCCTGTTCTCCTATTGTGAGGCCATGGGAACCCAGCCCAGCCCCCTGCTCTCCGCCTACGAGTTGGACAAGGCGGTCTACGAGGTACGTTACGAGTTGCGGAACCGACCCCAACTCGTCGATATTCCTCTCAGTTTCATCATTCGCACGCTCAAGGAGAACTAACATGGCGCACGACCGGTTTGGCGGCCTCACCGGATGGGATTTCGAAGGTTGGCACAACGGTGGCGACACCGAGGCCTGGAAACGGCTCGGCAGCCATGTTGTCACCGTCACCGACGACGAACGCGGTGATATCACCGGAGTCCGGTTCGCGGTCTGGGCGCCGAACGCCCAGGCGGTACAGGTCATCGGGGACTTCAACTGGTGGACCGGAGACGCCATGGAACTCATCCCCGGTTCTGGGGTGTGGGGCACCTTCATCGAAGGCATCGGCGAGGGGACCTTATACAAATACCGGATCCTCGGATCTGATGGCCATTGGCACGAGAAGGTGGATCCGATGGCGCGCTTCAGCGAACAGGCACCAGCCAATGCCTCCATCGTGTACGAATCCAAGTATCTGTGGAGCGATGAGGAGTGGATGAAGCGTCGGGCCGAGGCACGCCTGCACGCCGAGCCCATGAGCATTTACGAGGTGCACCTGGGTGGCTGGCGCCGGGGCAAGAGCTACCTGGACCTCGCCGACGAACTTGTCCAGTATGTGCAGTGGCAGGGCTATACCCACGTCGAGTTCATGCCCCTGGCCGAGCACCCCTTCGAGCCGAGCTGGGGCTACCAGGTGACCGGGTACTTCTCCCCCACCAGCCGGTTCGGTAAACCCGATGACCTGCGTTACCTGATCGACCGGCTGCATCAGGCCGGGATTGGCGTCATCATGGACTGGGTCCCGGGCCATTTCCCGAAGGACGAGTGGGCCCTGGGCCGTTTCGATGGCACCGCGCTGTATGAGCACGCCGACCCCCGCCAGGGCGAACACATGGACTGGGGCACCTACATCTTCAACTACGGGCGCAACGAGGTGAAGAGCTTCCTGGTGAGCAACGCGCTGTACTGGCTTGAGGAGTTCCACGTCGACGGGTTGCGGGTGGACGCGGTGGCGTCCATGCTCTACCTGGATTACAGCCGCGAGGAGGGCCAGTGGGTGCCCAACCAGTATGGCGGCCGGGAGAATCTGGAGGCGATCGACTTCCTGCGCTACGTGAACCGGCACCTGTATGAGCGTCAGCCCGGTGTCGTGATGATCGCGGAGGAATCCACGAGTTTCCCCGGGGTCACCAAGCCGGTGCACTATGGCGGCCTGGGCTTTGGTTTCAAATGGAACATGGGCTGGATGAACGATTCCCTGCGCTATCTGGAACTCGACCCGATCTATCGCCAGTACGAGCACAACCTCATGACCTTCGCGATGGTGTATGCCTATTCGGAAAACTTCATCTTGCCAATCAGCCATGACGAGGTCGTGCACGGCAAGGGGTCAATGATCAACAAGGTCCCCCAAGACGATTGGCGCAAATTCGCCACGCTGCGGGCTTTCTATTCCTTCATGTGGGGCTTCCCCGGCAAGCAGTTGATCTTCATGGGCCAGGAGTTCGGTCAGCGTCCGGAGTTCAACGAGGCGGCGAGCCTCGAATGGTGGGTCTCGGACCTGTGGGGACACGGAGGGCTCCAGCGCTTGTTCCGCGACCTGAACCTGACCTATCGGGCCAACCGTCCCCTCCACGAGCTGGACTCCGACCCGGCGGGCTTCCAGTGGCTCAATGCCGACGACGCCCGTAACAACCTTTTCAGCTGGATCCGGCGGGACTCCGCGGGCAACGAGATCGCATGTTTCGTGAATTTCTCCCCAGAGCCTCAGCCCAACTACCGCGTCGGTATGCCACGGGCTGGGGTGTGGGAGGAGATCCTCAACACCGACTCTCTCGCCTACGACGGCTCGGGTCAGTTCGGAAACCTCGGCCGGGTCATCGCCCGTTCGGTGCCGGGCGACCTGCACAACCCGGCGAGCGCCTCGGTGAACGTGCCGCCGCTTGGGGCGGTCTGGTTGCGCTACGACGCGGAGGCGACGGCCAAGGAACCGGCCGACCCCGGTGTCGACTGAGCCCCGGCTGAGCATCGACTCAGGTATCGGGGTCATTTCGTGGGACCCCGGCACGGCTAGGGAACACCTGGCCGATGACCTGAGGCAATGCCTGCTCCAGGCGTGGCGCGGTGGGGCCCGCCGGGTCGAGACCCAGATACCGGTGACCGATGCCGCGGCCCGGCGCGCGATTCACCAAGCCGGCATGCGCCGGGAGGGATGCCGCCGGAAGGCGGCGATCATCGGCGGCGTCCCAACCGACGTCTTGCTCTATGCGCTCCTGCCGGGCGAGCCCACCGAGGGAGCCGAAGGTTTCTCAGCGGTCATGGACTCGGTCCTGCCTACCAAAAGGGTTATCGGCCATGCCCTGATCCGTGACCGGGAGAAACGAGTGCTGTTGCTTGAGACCCGCTACAAGCACGACTGGGAACTGCCCGGTGGGGTGGTCGAACCGGGGGAACCGCCGAGACGTGGCACCGCCCGTGAGATCACCGAGGAACTGGGCATCGAGGTGGAGATCGGCCAGCCCGCACTCATCGACTGGATGCCGGAGTACCTGGGCTGGTCGGACGCCATCGAGTTCATCTTCGATCTTGGCGTGCTGGAAGATTCCCTCCGCGCGGCCATGCGGCCCGGGGCCGAGATCCGCGCGCTGCACTGGGTCGACCCAGCCGACATCGGCCGCCACGTCACCGAGTTGTCGCGGCGCCGCATCGAACTGCTGATTCAGGGCTACCGCGGACACACGGAGGCGGGTTACCCGGCCGGGGCCGGGTGAGGGACCGGGTTTCAGCCAGCCGCCGGTGGCGCTAGCCGGGCGGCGAGCGTGCCCAGCCAGGACGCGACCCCGTCGGGGCCCGCACAGGTCACGTCGGCCACGTCGGCGAGCCCGTCTGCGGCCTCGCTGGAGCCGCTGAGGACCGCGCAACAGACCAGCCCTGCTCGCCTGAGCTCGGCCAGCAGCTCGAAGGCGGGCAGGTCGCCCAGATCGTCCCCGATCATCGCCACGCGGGAGGGCCGGAACTGGGATACCAGTTCCGTAAGCGCATCCGCTTTAGATTTCGTGGACGCCCGCACCTCAAGCACGAATCGGCCAGGCTCGACCCGCAGACCATGTGCAGCGGCGATCTTCTTCACCGGGTCCTCAAGCATCGCGAAGGCGCGCACGGGATCGCTGGCCAGCCGGGTGTGGACGCCGATGGCCCGTCCTTTGTGTTCTAGCCGCACCCCATCCCCGCAGGGGCCCATCCCGGCGATCAGGCCAGTCAATTCGCGCTCTAGCGAGTTCAGGTCTGGCTGGGGAGGCATTCTCAGCATCCCGGTGTCTGCGTCATAGCGCTCCACACCGTACTGGCCCAGGATGCTCAACCGCTCCAGCCCGGACCGGTTGTCGAGGTTGCCCAGGCGGCGGACCGCGGCCACTGCCCTGCCGGTGATGATCGCCATCTTGCCGAGGGTGCGGCCCAGCTCGGCCAGGGCCGCCGCGGCTCCCTCGTGCATCCGGGAGCGTTCCGGGTCGTCCACGATCGGGGCGAGGGTGCCGTCGAAATCCATCGCTAGCAGCGTGCCGCCGGGGTCCTTAGCGACGGCGTCCAGGAAGGCTCGGCCCGCGTCGGTACGGGCCTGCCATGGCAAAACTGTCATGGTCCAAGACTATGGTGGAACTCGGACAAGGAGGTCAGATGAAGAGCAAGCCAGGAAAAGCGACTTTCGTGGTGGTTGCCAACCGGCTACCGGTGGACCGGATCGCCGGGGCCGACGGATCGGTGTCGTGGCGCACCTCGCCGGGTGGGCTGGTCACGGCCCTGGAGCCGGTCATGAGGCGGATGGGAGGGGCCTGGGTCGGCTGGCACGGAGCCGCGGACGAACACGTCGAGCCCTTCGACCACGACGGTTTCCGCATCGAACCGGTTCCCCTCAGCTTCGAGGAAGTCGAGGAGTACTACGAGGGCTTCTCGAACGCGACACTGTGGCCGCTCTTTCACGACTCGGTAGCCTTTCCCGAGTTTCACCGGGAGTGGTGGGACGCCTATCAGCGGGTGAACGCCCGCTTCGCCGAGCACGCCGCCCGGGTGGCTGCCCCTGATGCGACGGTGTGGGTCCAGGATTATCAGCTACTGCTGGTTCCCCAGCTATTGCGCGCGCTGCGGCCCGACCTCAAGATAGGTTTCTTCTTGCACATTCCTTTCCCTCCGGTGGAGCTCTACCTTCAGATCCCCTGGCGGCGCAGGCTCCTCGAAGGGCTGCTCGGCGCTGACCTGGTCGGTTTTCAGCTGCCAGGAGGGGCCAGCAATTTCCTGCGTCTGGCGAAGCGTTACACCGCTCACAACGTGGAACGCGACCGGGTGAGTATGGGCGATCACACCTGCATCGCGCGGGCCTTTCCCATTTCCATCGACACCGCCGGATTCGCGGCACTGGCGCAGAGTCCCGAGGTGGTCGCTGAGGCAGAGCAGTTACTCGCCGAGCTCGGCCACCCGAAGACGATCTTTCTCGGAGCCGACCGGCTGGATTACACCAAGGGCCTCAGGCAGCGCATCCGGGCCATGGGAGAGCTGTTCGCCGAGGGTAGGCTCGACCCCGCCGATGTGGTTTTCTTCCAGATCGCCACGCCCTCGCGGGAGCGGGTGGACGAGTACCGTAAGCTGCGCGACGACATCGATCTGCTGGTCGGCAGAATCAACTCCGAGGTGGGCGGGGTCGGGAGGCCAGCGATCGTGTACCGCCATGCCTCCTTCTCCCGGGCCAGCATGGCGGCCCTGTACCGGATCGCCGATGTCATGGTCGTGACCCCGCTGCGGGACGGCATGAACCTGGTGGCCAAGGAATACATCGCCTGCCACCCGAACACCGCCGGGGCGCTGGTGCTGAGCGAGTTCGCTGGCGCGGCCCGCGAGCTTCGGCAGGCCTATCTCGTGAACCCCTACGACCTCGACGGCATGAAGGAGATCCTGCTGCGGGCTGCGAGGGATCCCCTGGCGGTGCGCCGCCGCCGGATGAGAGCACTCAAGAAGCAGGTCAGGGAAAATACCATCGAGCGCTGGGCCGACAGCTTCTTGTCGACCCTGGCCTCGTGCGTCCCCTGATCCAGGTGACGGTGGCGGCGTGCGCTGGGACGGGCGCCCCGGTCATCGCGGACACCCGCCCCAGGACAGCTCAGAACAGCAGGCCGCTCAGCCTGCGGCGCGCCTTGAGCACCAGCGGGTGGCTTCGTCCTACGACCTCGAACAGTTCCAGCAGCCGCACCCGCACCTGGTCACGGGCCTCGGCGTCCACATCGGCGGCCAGCCCGAGAAGGCGGTCGAAGGCCTCCTGGTAGGCGCCGTTGATGATCTCGAGGTCGGCGGCCTCGAGCTGCGCCGCGACATCGGTGGGATTCTGGATGGCTTTGGCGGAGATCGTCGCCGGGTCAAAGGTGAGGCTGCGCACCAGCAGCGCCGCCTGGGCTCGTCCGGCGAGGGCTTCGGCGTCGTTGGGCGTCGCGGCGAGGATCTTGTCGAACTCCTCGACCGCGCGCCGGTAGTCCCCGGCGACTAGGGCTTCGTCGGCGGCAGCGAAACGGGGATCGGAGGCAGTTTCCTTCCCGTTGGGGGCCGGGGCGGCGGCGACGGGCTCGGCCTTGCCGATCACGCCATTGGCCGCCGCGGCCTGGAAGAGCTGTTCCAGGAGTTTCTCGATGTCGGCCTTGTCCGCGGTGCCCTGGAACAGCGGAGCGAACTGTCCTGCGATCACGGCCACCACCATCGGGACGGCCTGGACCTGAAGCGCCTGGGCGATCCTGGGCGAAGCGTCGATGTCAACCCTGCCGAGAAGGAACCGGCCAGCCGAGGCGTTGGCGATCTCGGCCAGCGTGGCCGACAGCTGGGCGGCGCCATGGGCCCGGGCGGAGGTGAGCTCCAGCACCACCGGATGCTGCATGGACTTGCGCATCAGGGTGTCGAAGCTGGACTCGTTCACCTCAAGCACATAGGAACCACCAGCCGGTGCGGCAAGGGTCGAAAAGTCAACTGAAGATGAGAAACTGGCCGAAGTCATGGCCCCATTCTGGCATTAGGGGCAAGATTGGTCTCATGGCACATCCACGCGCAGGGCAGTTCGCCCAGGAAACCGACCTCATTGATGTCGACGACGTCCTCTCGGCCTACTACGACCTGGTCCCTGACCCCGACAATCCCGACCAGCAAGTGGTCTTCGGCACTTCCGGGCACCGTGGCTCCAGCCTCGACAGCGCCTTCAACGACGCTCACATCGCCGCAACCACCCAGGCCATCGTCGAGTACCGGGCTTCCCAGGGGGTCACCGGCCCGATCTTCATCGGTAAGGACACCCATGCGCTCAGCGGCCCAGCCTGGCGCACCGCGATCGAGGTGCTGCACGCCCACGGGGTGCAGGTGCTGGCCGAACGCGACGAGGACTACACCCCAACCCCGGCCGTGTCGCGTGCGATCATCCGCTATAACCGGGAGCATGAGGCCAAGGCTGACGGCATCGTCGTCACCCCTTCGCACAACCCTCCCCGGGATGGCGGATTCAAGTACAACCCGCCGAACGGCGGTCCCGCCGATACCGATGCGACCAAGGTCATCGCGGCCAGGGCAAACGAGTTGCTGCGCGATCCGGCCTCGATCCGGCGAACAGCCTATGAGCGGGCCGCCGCCGATGTCGTCCGCTGGGACTACCTGAGCGCCTATTGCGAGGACCTGGCCAATGCTCTCGACCTCGACGCGATCAGGCAGGCGGGAGTGCGCATCGGTGCCGACCCGATGGGCGGCGCCTCGGTCCAGTACTGGGCCTATATCGCCGAACGCCTCGGCTTGGACCTCACGGTGGTCAACCCCAAGGTCGATCCGACCTGGCGGTTCATGACGCTGGATACCGACGGCAAGATCCGGATGGATTGCAGTTCCCCCAACGCCATGGCCTCGCTGATCGCGAACCGGGCCGCCTACGACATCTCCACCGGCAACGACGCCGACTCCGACCGCCATGGCATCGTCACCAGTGACGCCGGACTGATGAACCCCAACGCCTATCTCGCGGTCGCCATCGGTTACCTGTTCACCCACCGGCCGGGTTGGTCCCCGCAGGCCGCGGTCGGTAAGACACTGGTGTCTAGTTCCCTCATCGACAAGGTCGCCGAAAGCATCGGGCGGACCCTGGTCGAGGTGCCGGTCGGGTTCAAGTGGTTCGTTCCAGGCCTCATCTCCGGTTCCCTGGGCTTTGGAGGGGAGGAGTCCGCGGGCGCGTCCTTCCTCGCCCTCGATGGTTCGACCTGGACCACTGACAAGGACGGGATCTTGCTGGCCTTGCTCGCCTCCGAGATCATGGCGGTCACCGGGTCGTCTCCGAGCGAGCGTTATGCCGATCTGGAGGCCGAGTTCGGCAAGTCCTATTACGCCAGGATCGATAGCGACGCCAATCGCGAGCAGAAGGCGCGCCTGAGCAAGCTCAGCGCCTCCGATGTGGCGGCGACCTCCTTCGCCGGAGAGGCGGTTACCCAGATCCTGACCGAGGCCCCGGGCAATGGAGCCGCGATCGGCGGGCTCAAGGTCGTGACACAGAACGCCTGGTTCGCCGCGCGTCCGTCTGGGACCGAGGATAAGTACAAGATCTACGCCGAGTCCCTGGTCGGGCCCGAGCACCTCGCCCAAGTGCAGGAGGAAGCCAAGGAACTGGTCTCCGGGGTCTTGTCCTAAACCTCACAGCGACGGCGGCGCCATCAGGCGCCGCCGTTCATGATGTCCTCCCGGGAGACGCGGGCACGCAGGCCGGCCTTCTGGATGATCTGCTGAATCAGCAGGTCTCGCCGGTTCGGGTCCCCGACGAAACGGATGACCCGAAGGCCCTGATCCTGGGCCGCGGTCTCGAACACGAAGTGGCCATAGCCGAAGAGCTGTCCCAGCAGCGACTGGGAGACCGAGATATCAAGGATGCGGTTGATCGGCATGGTGGCGAGGTGCTGATTGAACACGCCGTGGACCCGGAAGACCCGCATGTTGGTGATGACGAACCGGTCCATGTGCTGTACGTGGATCCGCCATAAGGCCCAGGCCGCCAGCGCCAGCCCGCACAGCAGCGGGAGCCAGAAAAGCGCTCCGGCGAAGATCATGGACAAAAACAGCGGGACGCAACAGATCAGCGCCATGATCGGCCAGAACACAGCCATCCAGTGTTTATACACATGATCGAGCACCTGCTCGTTCTCGACCGCCAGCAGGTGACGCTCGATCTGGGGGTCGAGCAGGCCGCTGAGGAAACCCATCAGCCAGCTAGGGAGTTGAAGAACTTCCCGATCGCCCCGAACGCGCTGAAGAAAGAACGCACCGCCTGGGCGGCCTGGTCAGGGCGTGTGAACAGGTAGAACACCGCGAACGCGACCACGACCACGATGGCGATCTTCTTGATCCAGGCACCCATGAACGCTCCCTCCTGACTACAGGTGACAATCCTGCCTCATCTATATCAACCCCCCAGGGCAACTCGCCGGAGAGTGTGCAAGTCTTAGGTCATGGAAAACTCAGATCTTTTCATCTGCATCGATCACGTTGGCTTGGCGGTTCCAGACCTGGACGAGGCCATCAAGTTCCACACTGAGGTCTTCGGCTGGCGGGAACTGCATCGTGAGGTCAACGAGGAACAGGGCGTCGCCGAGGCCATGATCGGCACGGGGACCCAGGGCGCGGAGAACGCCAAGATCCAGCTGCTGGCCCCGCTGCGTGAGGATTCGGCCATCGGCAAGTTCCTCGCCAAGAACGGGCAGGGCATGCAGCAGCTGGCCTATCGGGTCGCCGACATCGATCACGTGTGCGAGGTTCTGCGCAGCCGCGGAGTCCGCCTGCTCTACCCCGAGCCCAAGCGCGGCACCTCCAACAGCCGGATCAATTTCGTCCACCCGAAGGACGCCGGAGGGGTCCTGCTCGAACTGGTCGAACTGGCCCCCGAAGCCCACTGAGATGTGCGTGCCGTCAGGTCACTCGCCGTGGGACACGGTAGCCTCGGGTCTGAAGCACCCGACGCGAGGAGATCATCGGTGAGTGACCTGACGCCCGAGTACGTCGAGCCCGAGGAGACTGGGCTCAACATCTTCGACGATGCGGCCTCGGCCGCTGGCAACTTCCCCGTCGCGTTACGGGGTTATGACCGGGCGGCGGTCGACGCCTATGTCCGCGACTTGGAGACGACCATCGCCTCGCTCAAGCAGGTCGTCAGGCACCAGCGCCGGGAGATGAGTTTCGTCCGTCGCGAGGCGGGCACCACGAACTTCACCAAACTGGGCGCCCACGTGCAGTCCCTGCTCGGGGCCGCCGAGTCCCAGGCGGCTGATCTAGTGGCCAAGGCGGAGGCCGAGGCCGAGCGGATCAGAGGGGAGGCCGAACGATCGATCGGCGAGATCAGGTCTCTGGCCAACCGCGAAGCCGAGGACGTGCGGCTCAACGCCCTCGCCGACGCCCGGGCCAGCCGCGAGAGGTCGGTGCGGGAGGCCAAGGAGATGACCGACGCCGCGCAGGCAGATGCCGAGCAGTTGCGTGCCGCGGCCAGAACCGACGCGTCCGTGCTCGTCAGCGAGGCCGAACGCAACGCCGAGGCGATCACGCTGTCGGCCCAGACCGAGGCTGAGCGAATCCACCACGCCGCCGAGCGGGACGCACAGGCGACGATCGCCGCGGCCGCCAGCGCCGCCGAGCAGAGACTGGCCTCGGCCACCGAGGCCGCGGCCAAGACCCGCGACTCCGTCGTCACGATGATGGCCGAGGCCAAGGATCAGCTGGCCGCGGTCCAGAAGCGGATCGTGGCCGAGACTGAACGGGCCCAATCCATCCGGATCAAGGCCTCCGAAGAGGCCAGCAAGACCCACGCGGCGGCCGTGCGTGAGGCCGAGGAATACCTTGCCCGCGCCAGATCCCAGGCCGCCGAGGCCCTTGAACAGCTGGAGGCCGACATCGCGACCCGCAAAGAGGTCCTGGTGCGCGAGGTGGCCGTCCTGGAGCGGCAACGAGCCGGGGTCCTCGCCCAGCTGGACGCGATGCGCGCCCTCGCTGAGCAGGCGGGCCGTGAGTTCCCCACCCTCAGCGAGGACCAGCCCACCGTGACGGGGTCCGATGAAGCCTGAGACGGCGCTGGAACGGGAACCAGAACCGGCGAGCCTGCCAACCGCCTCGCCGGTTCCGAGCGCCCCGACCCCCTATCCGAGCGCGGAGACTCCCCCAGATCCGCTCCCGGCGCCCACTCGCAACGGGTTGCTGAGGAGGGTCGGCGGACGGCTGCGAAACAGCCTGGGCAGGCTGGTTCCTAACCGGGAGGAGCCGGTATCGGCTATCTCCGCACCGCCCCCGCCGCCGGTCGCAGTGGAGCACCCCAACCGGCTGCTGCAACACTCGCCTTTCTCGACGGGGTTCTTCGGGGCCATGGGCGTGATTATGGCGGTGCTGCTGTTCGGCGCGCTGTCACAGGTCCAGAACATCATCATCCTCGCGGTCATGAGCCTCTTCCTCGCCCTCGGGCTCAGCCCCGTGGTCGAGTTCCTGGTGCGGCGGCGCTGGCCCCGCGGCCTAGCGGTCGCCTTCGTCGCGCTCAGCGTCTTGGCTATCGTCGCCGGTGGGGTCTTGGCACTCGTCCCGATCATCACCGAACAGGTCCAGGCCCTCAGCGGCAATATCCCGTTCTGGCTCAATAACCTGTTGCAGAACGAGCAGTTCGCGCAGTGGAACCGCGACTATCAGATCATCCGCAAGGTCAACGACTTCCTGGTCTCGGACAAGCTCGTCGAGCAGACCTTCGGCGGCATCCTCGGTGCGGGCAAGCTGCTGGCGAACCTGGTGTTCTCGGTCATCATGACCCTGGTTCTGACGATCTACTTCCTGGCTTCCCTGCCCGCGATCAAGAACGCGATCTACCACCTGGCCCCCGCCAGCCGACGCTCCCGCGTCCGCTACCTCGCCGACGAGATCTTCCGGGGCATCGGGGGCTACCTGACCGGGATGTTCATCGTCGTGTCCATCGCGGCGACCTGCGCGTTCATCTTCATGCAGTTCGTCGGACTCAAGGATTACGCGCTCGCGCTGGCCTTCGTGGTGGCCCTGTTCTGTTTCATTCCGCTGGTCGGCTCCTCCTTGGCCATGGCCGCGGTCGCTCTGGTGGGCTTCGGGGTCTCGCCCACCACCGGGACTATCACCATCATCTACTTCCTGTGCTATCAGCAGTTCGACGCCTATGTGCTCTATCCCAGCGTGATGGGCCGCACGGTTCGGGTGCCGGGGGTGCTGGTGGTGCTGTCGGCCATCATCGGCGGCATCCTGTTCGGGGTGATCGGGGCGCTCATCGCGATCCCGACCGCGGCAGCGCTGCTGCTGCTCTACCGCGAGGTGTTGCTGCCGCACCTCGACAGCAAGTAGGTTGCCTGCCGTGCGGTTGGTGATTGCGGAGTGTCAGGTCGACTATGCGGGCAGGTTGAGCGCCCACCTTCCCCGGGCCAAGCGGCTCATCATGATCAAGGCCGACGGATCGGTCTCGGTGCACGCCGATGACCGCGCCTACAAGCCCCTCAACTGGATGAGCGCGCCCTGCACGCTGCAGGTACAGCCAGGAGACCCCGAGCATGGCTTCAGCGAGGTGTGGCGGGTGGACGCCAAGACCGGCGATTCCCTGGTCATCCAGGTCGGTGAGATCTTCCTCGATACCGAACACGAGTTCGGCGCCGATCCCGGCCTGCAGAAGGACGGCGTTGAGGCTCACCTGCAGCAATTGCTAGCCGAACACCCCGAGACCTTCGGCGAGGTGCAACTGGTCCGCAGGGAGTTCCCGACCGCCATCGGCCCGGTCGACATCATGCTGCGGCCCAGCGCCCCCGAGATCGCCGAGGTCAAACACGTCGCGGTGGAGGTGAAACGGCGAGCCACGCTGGAATCCGTGGAACAGCTCACCCGCTATCTCGACCTGCTCAACCGGGACCCGCTGCTTCGGCCGGTGCGCGGCGTCCTCGCCGCCCAGTCCATCGCGCCGCAGGCCCGCACCCTCGCCACGGATCGGGGCATCGAGGTCCACGTCGTCGACTACGACGCGCTGCGTGGCCTGGACGACCCAAGCGAACGGCTCTTCTGATGGCGCGACGGCGTCCCAGCAAACACCTGCGGGTGGCCCGCCCGCTCAGCCTGTCCCTCGATCAGACCTCGGCGTCCAAGAGCGACGGCTCCTGGGTGACCCGCCCAGTCTCTGGTGCCCGTGCGGCCAAGGCCTATCTGTGTCCAGGCTGTCAGGGCACCATCGGGGCCGGTGTGGCCCACATCGTGGTGTGGCCGAAGATCCCGCCCCTGGGCAGCCACAGCGGCCTGGAACACCGGCGCCACTGGCACAACGGCTGCTGGGCGAGGCGGCCATGAAACCGATCCATTCGATGCTCGTCGGCTCTGGTGAGATGCCGATCGTGTTCATCCCCGGCCTCTTCGGTCAGGGAAAGAACTGGCTCGCGATCGCTAAAAGGCTCGGCGACGAAGCCACCTGCCTGCTGATCGACCCTCCCAACCATGGCCGATCGGCCTGGACCGAGGCCTTCGACTACGATGTCTTCGCCGACTCGATCTACCGCGAGATCGTCAGCCACGACGCCTTCAGCGAAGGTTTCGTGCTGGTCGGGCACTCCATGGGAGGCAAACTAGCCATGAGGCTGGCCCTGCGCCACCCCGAAGCGGTGCGACTGCTGGTGGTGGTGGACATTTCCCCCATCGCCGGGCACGTCGGCAGCCAGTTCGGTTCCCTGGTCGCGGCCCTGAGGGGGCTCGACCTCGAAGCGCTGACCAGCCGCAAAGAGGCGGACGAACTGCTCTCCCCCGCCATCCCGGACCCGGTGACCCGTGGCTTCCTGCTGCAGAATCTGCGCCACGACCGGGCCTCGGAACAGGAATGGGCGTGGCGGATGAACCTTCAGCTGCTCGGTGATTCCCTGGAACTGGTGGGCCAATGGCCGCCGGTTCAGGCCAGCTATCCCGGTCCGGTGCTGTGGCTGGCCGGGGCCAAGTCGGCCTATGTGCGGCCAGAACACCTGCCGCTGATGAGGGCGTTGTTCCCGCGGGCGGTTCTGGTGACGATCAAGGAAGCCGGTCACTGGGTGCACTCGGAACAGCCAAAAGCCTTCGTCGCCTCCCTGCGGGCCTTCCTGGCCCTCAACTACCGCGGCTGAGGGCCAGGAGACCGCCGCGGATCAGGCCCCAGCGGCCGCCTTTGCCGCTACGGGCAGCGCGGCCAGGATCTGGTTGACCGCGTCATCGGTGTGGGCGCTGGAGCAGAACCAGGCCTCGAAAGCCGACGGCGGCAGCGCGACCCCCTGGTCCAGCATGGAGTGGAAGAAGGCGGCGAAAGCCTGGGTGTTCTGGGTCTGGGCATCAGCGTAGTTGCTCACCTTCTGCTCGGTGAAGAACACCGAGAACAGGTTGCTCGCCCGCTGCACCACGTGCGGCACACCCGCCGAGCTGAGAGCCTCCCCGAGCGCCGTTGACAACACTGCCGAGACCTCGTCCACCCGGGCATAGACATCGGCGTCGGCGAGTTCCAGGGTGGCGATTCCGGCCGCGGTAGCCAGCGGGTTGCCCGACAGCGTCCCGGCCTGATACACCGGGCCGAGCGGGGCCAGCAGGTCCATGATCTCGGCACGAGCCCCCAAAGCGGCGAGCGGCATGCCACCGCCGACCACCTTGCCGAAGGTGAAGATATCGGGGGTGTAGCCGTCCTCGGGCGCCGCCTCGGCATTCTCGTAGGCCCACCAGCCGCCGTGAGCCACCCGGAATCCGGTCAGCACCTCGTCGAAGACCATCAATGCGCCGTGAGCCTTAGTCAGCTCGCGGATCAGGGCGTTGAACCCCGGTTCGGGAGGCACCACTCCCATATTGGCTGGCGCGGCCTCGGTGATGACGGCAGCGATCTGATCGCCGGCGGCCTGGAAGACCGCGTGCAGCCGCTCGGGATCGTTATAGGGAACGACGATGGTGTCGCTGGCCGCGGCGGCGGTCACGCCCGCGGAACCGGGCAGACCCTGGGTGGCCAGGCCGGAGCCCGCGGCAGCCAGCAGGCCATCGGAATGGCCGTGGTAGCAACCGGCGAACTTCACGATCTTGTCCCGCCCCGTGGCGCCGCGAGCCAGCCGGATCGCCGTCATGGTGGCTTCGGTCCCGGTCGAGACGAAACGCACCTTCTCGCACACCGGGACGCGCTCGCGAATCAGCTCGGCGAGCCTCACCTCGGCCGATGTCGGAGCCCCGAAGCTCAGCCCGCGTCCGGCCGCCTCCTGCACCGCTGCCACCACTTCGGGGTGGGCGTGCCCCAGCAGGGCGGGACCCCAGGAACACACCAGGTCGACATAACGGCGCCCGTCCGTGCCCAGCAGGTGAGCCCCCGAAGCCTCGGCGATAAACACCGGCCTGCCCCCGACCGAGCCGAAGGCCCGTACCGGTGAGGACACCCCACCGGGCATGACCCGTAGGGCCCGTTCAAAAATGTCATTCATCCCAGCACCACTCCATTGATTCGTGCTTCGCTGATCGGGTGCTCAGGATTGTCGGCGTCCACGCCTTGGGAGGCGATATCCTGCACGACCCGCAGCGAATCGGTGTCCAATTTGCCGAAGACAGTGTACTTCGGCGGCAACGGGCTGTCGGCCCAGACCAGGAAGAACTGCGAACCATTGGTGTCGGGGCCGGAGTTAGCCATCGCGACCGTGCCGGGACCGTAGGTCTCGGCGCCGCTCAGTTCGTCGGCGAAGACATATCCCGGCCCACCGCGACCGGTCTCGGAGGGGTCACCGCACTGCAGGATGAAGATGCCATGATCTACCAGCCGGTGGCAGCGGGTGTTGTCGAAATAGCCCTGCTGGGCCAGCGCCTCAAAGGAGTGAACCGCACAGGGGGCCTTGGCCCGGTCCATGGTGATCGTCACGTCTCCCTCGCTCATCCGCAGCGTCACCGCGGTCTCCCCCTTGGTTGGTACATCGTGTGCCGAGGGCGGATCGACCGGCTTGACCGGCTCACCGGCCGGGGCATAGCTGCATTGGGATGCCCGCACCGGGGGCTGCGGTGCCTCTCCTGCCAAACCGCACCCAGCGATCAGGACGGAGCCGAGGGTTATCAACGTCGTCGGGAGCCTTTTCACCCGAGACAGCTTACTTGCCAATTCCGGCTGCCTTGGGTAGGCATGGGTCATGGTCAATCTCACCCGGATCTACACCCGCACCGGTGATGCCGGTACGACACGTCTTTCGGATAATTCCGTAGCCGCCAAGACCGACCCACGGGTCGAGGCCTATGGCGACGTGGACGAAGCGAACTCGCTCATCGGTGTCGCGCTGGCGACCGGTGAGTTGCCCGACCGGATAGTCGAGATGCTCAGCCTGATCCGCAATGAACTGTTCGATGTTGGCGCCGATCTGTCGAACCCGGTTCAGGAGAACCCGCCGTGGGAGCCGCTGCGGATCATCGAGTCCTCCATCGACAGGCTGGAGGCATTCTGCGATGAGCTGGCCGCGCCGCTACCCAACCTGCGTTCCTTCATCCTGCCCGGCGGACGCCTGGGTGCGGCTCACCTGCACGTCGCCAGAGCCGTGACCCGCAGGGCAGAGCGCAGGGCCTGGGCCTGTGTGGAAGCCCACGGAGCGGAGTCGATGAACCTGCTGGCGATCAAGTATCTGAACCGCCTCAGCGACCTGTTGTTCATCATGACCCGTTCGGCCAACGGAACCGACTCGGAGATCCTGTGGGTGCCGGGAGGGGAACGCAACCCCGGTAAGGCCGGCTGAACCCGGCTATTCCACTCCCGGGTAGCGCAGATGGCCGAGCCGCGGACCTGCTTCCAGCCAGCTCAGCATGCCCATGAGGGAATCCGTGGTCATGGCCAGTTCGACCTGGTGGGCTTCGTCGCCGAGGACGCGCAGCCGCACCACCTCAGAGGAGGCGTAGAGCGCGAGGGCCTCGACGTCGCTGGGCTGGCGGCGCTGAAGTAATTCGATGTCTCCGCGCCGGGCGACCAGCTTGGGTCGCGGAGACATCGAGAAGACCCGGTACCATTCGAGCGCGTCGCCCTCGTAACGGGCCATTCCCAGCATCCAGGCGGGCTGGTCGAGCCTGACCCGCATCCCGCAGTCGAACACCCCTCCCCGGCTCGACAGCCACCGGCGGCGCGCGTAGAGGCAGATCAGCGGCGAGAGCAGCAGCACGACCGCCACGATCACCCACGCCTCACTGAACCACCCCATGCCCGCCAAAATACCGCAAAAAAGACTTTTGCCCGGCGTTAACCGGGCAAACAGTCGTGAATGTTATTAAGGCTTTAGCTTGTCAAGTGCCTTCAACTGGGCCTGAGCGAGGTGGTACAGGTGCAGATCGGCGTCGGTGGCGTCGCCAGCGTCCAGGATCTTGCTGAGCCGGTCGAGTTCTCGTTGCGCCTGTTCGGCGCTGACCTCTTGGGACAGGCTGGCGCGCTGGCTCAGCAGGGAGACCCGATTCTTCGCCACCGAGACGAAACCGCCATCGACAGCGATGATCTCGCGCCTGCCATCGGCGGTCACGATCTCGGCGGCGTGGGGCACCAGGGCTGCCATGAGCGGCTCATGGCCCGGGAGGATACCGATGTCACCCTCGGTGGTACGGGTGATGACATTGACCGCTTCTCCCTCCCACAGGAGCCGATCCGCGGCCACCACCTCCACCCGGAGCGAGCGTGAGTAGGCCATCTCAGAGATCCTTCTGCATCTCGTGCCACTTGGCCATGACATCGTCCATGCCACCGACGTTGAAGAAGGCCTGCTCGGCGACGTGGTCGACGTCGCCCCGGCAGATCATCTGGAAGCCCTCAATGACATCCTTCAACGGCACCGTGGAACCCTCGATACCAGTGAACTTGGTGGCCATATAGGTGTTCTGGCTGAGGAATTGCTGCAGGCGACGCGCTCGGGCAACGACGATCTTGTCTTCCTCGCTGAGCTCATCGACGCCCAGAATCGCGATGATGTCTTGCAGTTCCTTGTTGCGCTGGAGGATCTGCTTGACATGCACGGCGGTGTCGTAGTGCTCCTGCCCGACGTACTGCGGATCGAGGATGCGGCTAGAGCTGGTCAGCGGATCCACCGCCGGGTACAGGCCCCTGGAGGCGATCTCGCGGCTCAGCTCGGTGGTCGCGTCCAGGTGGGCGAAGGTGGTCGCCGGGGCCGGGTCGGTATAGTCGTCGGCCGGGACATAGATCGCCTGCATTGAGGTGATCGAGTGGCCCTTGGTCGAGGTGATCCGCTCCTGCAGCTGCCCCATCTCGTCGGCCAGGTTCGGCTGGTAACCCACCGCCGATGGCATCCGGCCGAGAAGCGTGGAGACCTCCGAGCCCGCCTGGGTGAAGCGGAAGATGTTGTCGATGAACAGCAGCACGTCCTGGTTCTGGACATCCCGGAAATACTCGGCCATGGTGAGCGCCGACAGCGCCACCCGCAACCGGGTACCAGGGGGTTCGTCCATCTGCCCGAACACCAGGGCGGTGTCCTTGAGCACCCCGGCTTCGGCCATCTCGTTGATGAGGTCGTTGCCCTCGCGGGTGCGCTCACCCACTCCGGCGAACACCGAGGTGCCACCGAAGTTGTGGGCGATGCGGTAGATCATCTCCTGGATCAGCACCGTCTTGCCCACCCCAGCGCCGCCGAAGAGGCCGATCTTGCCGCCCTTGACGTAGGGGGTCAGCAAGTCCAGCACCTTGATACCGGTCTCCAGCATCTCGGTGCGGGATTCCAGCTCATCGAAGGCCGGGGCCTTGCGGTGAATCGGCCAGCGCTCGGTGATGGTGATGGTGGAGGGGTCGGCGTTGAGCACATCACCGGTCACGTTCCACACGTGACCCTTGGTGACGTCGCCAACGGGGACCGAGATGGGCGCACCGGTATCGCGGACCTGGGCGCCTCGCCTCATGCCATCGGTCGGCTTCAGAGCGATCGCGCGAACGATGTTGTCGCCGACCTGCAGCGCGACCTCCATGGTCATGGTGCGCTTCTCACCCATGACCTCGGTGTCGACCAGGAGGGCATTGCCGATCTCGGGGATGTCATCTGGAGCGAACTCGACGTCCACCACGGGCCCGATGACCCGGGCGACCCGGCCGACGCCACCGGTGGTCTTGGCATCTGTCACAACGGAAGGTGCGGTCATTTCTTCTCTCATTCGCTAGCAGATTCGGCGAGCGCGCTGGCTCCGCCGACGATTTCGGTGATCTCTTGTGTGATGGACGCCTGACGGGCCTGGTTGATGTCGCGGGTCAGGGTCTCGATCAGCGACTGGGCGTTGTCGGTCGCGGACTTCATCGCCTTCTGACGGCTTGCCAATTCGGAAGCCCCCGAGGTCAGCAAGGCGAAATACACCCGGTTGGCCACATACAGCGGCAGCAGCGCGTTCAGCACCGTCTCGGCGTCCGGTTCAAAGCGGTAGTCCGCCATGAAATAGGGATCGTCCTCGATCTCGCCGTTCTCAGCCTCGACGATCTCCAGCGGGAGCATCCGGATGACTCTCGGGGTCTGGGTCAGCATCGATTCGAAACGGGTGCCCACGATGTAAATCTGATCGACACCGCCTTCCTCGGTCGGCTGGTCGAACTTGGCCAGCAACTCATCGGCGATGTCGCGGGCATGGTCGTAGGAGGGAGCATCGGAGAAGCCCTGCCAGGACCGCTCGATCGCACGCTTGCGGAACTCGAAATAGCTGATGCCCTTGCGTCCGGCGATGTACTGGACGACCTCCTGGCCCTCCTCAATGAGCCGGGTGTGCAACTGCTCGGCGGCCTTGATGACGTTAGAGGAGTACGCCCCAGCGAGGCCCCGGTCGCCCGTGATGAGCAGGATGGCCGAGCGCGCAGGACGCTCGGCGTGCCTGGTCAGGGGGTGGTCGACATCGCAATGGGACGCCAGCATCGAGACTGCGCGTTCCAGTTCCCACGTGTACGGCTCTGCTGCCCGGGTTCGGCTCTGCGCCTTGACGATCCGAGAAGCGGCGATGAGTTCCATCGCTCGGGTGATCTTCTTGGTCGTGGCAACGGAGTTCCTCCGCTGCTTCAGTTCCCGCAGTCCCGCCATCGGCTAGCTCCGCTTCCGGCGCACGATCTGGGCCTGGTCGACCTGAGACTCGTCGATGGGCTCGTGCTCCTCGTGGCCGAGCAGCAGGCGCCCCTCAGAGGTATGGAAGGTCTTCTTGAAGGCGCTGAGCTGGCTGAGCACCTCAGCCTGGGTGTCGTCGTCGTAGAGCTTGGTCTCGGCGATCACAGACAGCGCGCTGGAGTTGTGGCGCAGGTGCTCCAAGAACTCCTGCTCGAACCTCAGGATGTCGTCGACCGGCACGTCGTCGAGATGACCGTTGATGCCCGCCCACACGCTGACCACCTGGTCCTCCACCGGATAGGGCTGGTACTGACCCTGGCGCAGCAGTTCGGTGAGGCGCGCGCCACGATCAAGCTGGTTGCGGGAGGCCGCGTCCAGGTCGGAGGCGAACATCGCGAATGCCTGCATGTCGCGGTACTGCGCGAGGTTGATCTTGAGCGAACCGGAGACCGCCTTCATGGCCTTGACCTGGGCGGCACCGCCGACGCGGGAGACCGAGATGCCCACGTCGATGGCCGGACGCTGGTTGGCGTTGAACAGGTCCGACTGCAAGAAGATCTGGCCGTCGGTGATCGAGATGACGTTGGTCGGAATGTAGGCCGAGACGTCGTTCGCCTTGGTCTCGATGATCGGCAGGCCAGTCATCGAGCCGCCGCCAAGCTCATCCGACAGCTTGGCGCAGCGCTCCAGCAGGCGCGAGTGCAGGTAGAACACGTCACCGGGGTAGGCTTCGCGGCCCGGTGGGCGGCGCAGCAGCAGAGACATCGCGCGGTAGGCCTCGGCCTGCTTGGTGAGATCGTCGAACACGATGAGGACGTGCTTGCCCTGGTACATCCAGTGCTGGCCGATCGCCGAACCGGCATAGGGGGCGATGTACTTGAAGCCCGCGGGGTCGGAGGCCGGGGCGTGCACGATCGTGGTGTAGTCCATGGCCCCGGCGCGTTCCAGCGCGCCCCGGACCTCGGCGATGGTCGAGCCCTTCTGCCCGACCGCGACGTAGATGCAGCGCACCTGCTTGGTCGGGTCGCCGGACTCCCAGTTGGCCTTCTGGTTGATGATGGTGTCGATCGCGATGGCGGTCTTGCCGGTCTTGCGGTCGCCAATGATGAGCTGGCGCTGGCCCCGGCCGATCGGGATCATGGCGTCGATGGCCTTGAGGCCCGTCTGCAGCGGCTCGCGCACCTCCTGGCGGTCCATGACCCCGGCGGCCTGGAGTTCGAGGGCCCGGCGTCCCTCGACGCCCTTGATCTCGCCCAGGCCGTCGATCGGGTTACCCATGGCGTCCACGACCCGGCCGAGGTAGCCCTCACCGACCGGGACGCTCAGCACCTCGCCGGTGGCGACCACAGGAGAGCCTTCGTCGATGCCTTCGGAGTCGCCCAAGACCACGACACCGATCTCGCGGACATCGAGGTTGAGCGCGATACCCAGCGTGCCGTTCTCGAAGCGCAACAATTCGTTGGCCATCGCCGAGGGCAGCCCCTCGACGCGGGCGATGCCGTCGCCCGACATCACGACGGTGCCGACCTCGGTGCGGCTCGCCGCCTGTGGGGTATACGTCTGGACGAAGTCGTCCAGTGCGCTGCGGATCTCCTCCGCGCTGATCGTGAGTTCGGCCATTGCGCCGTTGCCTTTCGTTGTTATGCGGTGAGTTGCCGTTGCACGTCTTCGAGACGCCCAGCGACGGTTGATTCGATACGGTCGTTGCCGAACTGGACGCGGATGCCACCGATGACGCTCGGATCGATATCGACCTGCAAGTCAATATCGGTTCCGGTCTGGGCGCTCAGGCCAGCCCGCAGCCTCTCCTCCTGGTGGGGGGTCAGCGCTCGGGCGACAGTGACCCGGGCGATCTGGCGAGCCCGCAGGTCGGCGGCCAGGCGCAGGTAACGCTCCAGAGTCAGCCGATAGGTGCGCTCCCTGGCGCCGACGGCGCGAGCCAGCAGGACCTCGGAGAACTGGGTGACCTTGCCCTCGGTCAGGCGAGCGACCAGCTCCTGGCGGGCGGCGAGGTCAAAGCTGGTGTCCCTGAGCGCCTCGCGCAACCCGTCGTGTTCGCGCACGGTGGAGCTGAACCCGCCGAGATCGGCGATCACGGCGTCGAGCCGCCCCGCCTCATGGGCGCAGCGCAGCACCTGACGCACGGCCTGCCGCTCCAAGGCGTCGGTGAGGTACTGACCGTTGCGCCAGCGGAGTTCCAGGGCCTGGCTGAGCACCCACTGGGCATCGGGTGAGACCTTGCCGCCGAACACCCGCTCGCCCAGGGCGACTCGCGCCTGAGGGCTGCTCGCTGGGTCGGTGAACGCTCGCCGCAGCCCGGCCGAGGAGTCCAGCACGTCCACGATGGCGAAGATCTCCTCCCCGACACCGGCGGAGGGGACCCGCTGGTCGCACCCGGGGTCAAGGGCACTCAGCTTGGCCTCGTCTACCACTCTCATCGCGTCTGGCCCACCTGCTGAGACTCAAGCTCGTCGAGGAAACGGTCGACCGTGCGTTGGGCTCGAGCGTCGTCGTCCAGCGCCTCGCCCACGATCTTGGCGGCCAGGGCCGTGGCCAGACCACCGACCTCGGACTTGAGTTCCACCATGGCCTGGGCCCTTTCGGCCGCGATCTGGACCGCTGCGTTCTCGCTGATCCGGGCGGCCTCCTTCTGGGCGGCCTCCCGCGACTCGGCCAGGATCATCGCGCCCTGGGTCTTAGCCGCCTCACGGATCTTGGCGGCCTCGTCTCGTGCCGATGCCAGTTGATTGTTGTACTCCGCCAGCGCTGCCTCGGCCTTGGCCTCGGCCCGCTCGGCCCGCTCGATGCCGCCTTGGATGGCCTCGGCCCGCTCGGTGTACATCTTCTCGAACCTCGGCACGATGACCTTCCACATCACCACGAAGATCAGCAGCATCAAGATGATGCCGACGATGATCTCCGACAGGTAGTGCGGCAGCAGGGGGCCGAGGTCGATGTTCAACGGCACCCCGGTGTTGGGCACCATCAGCGAACTCACTTGAGAACGAAGGCGAGCGCGATAGCGATGATGGCGAGGGCCTCAACCACGGCGAAGCCGATGAATGCGGTACCCATCATGGCGCCACGGGCTTCGGGCTGACGCGCCGTGCCGTTGATGACCGAGGCGAAGATCCACGCCACGCCGAGGGCCGGGGCGATCGTCGCGATGGCGTAGCCAATCATGTTGATCGAGCCGTTGATTTCCAGCAGGGTCATTTCTTTCCTTTCGGATGGCTTCTTCGTTGTGAAGAAGTCGGTCTATTTAGTGCTCCTCCGCCAGTGACGACGAAACGTACTGGGCGGTGAGGACGGTGAAGATGAAGGCTTGCAGTGCACCCACGAAGATCTCCAGCGCGAACACCGCGAAGCTGAAGATGATGGAGACCGTGCCGGCGGCGATCATGCTGCCGCCGAGGGAGACCAGGTAGCCGCCGCCCACCACGAACACCAGGATTACCAGGTGTCCGGCGAACAGGTTCGCGAACAGACGCAGGGCCAAGGTGATGGGACGGGTGACGAAGTTGCTGAGGAACTCCAGGGGGATGATCAGCGGGTAGAGATACCACGGCACACCCTCGGGGATGAGGGCCTTCTTGAGGTAGCTGATGCCGTGCTTCTGGAAGCCCGCCGCGATATAGATCACCCAGGTCAGCAAGGCTAGGCCGTAGGCGTAGCCGATATTGCTGAAGGTCGGGTACATGAACAGGAAGAACACCCCGAACAGGTTGTTGACCAGGATGAAGCAAAACAGGCCCAGCAGGTAGGGCAGGTACTTCTTGTAGTCGTGCCCCAGGATGTCGCGGGCGATGCCGTTGCGCACGAAGTCGTAGATGTATTCGGCGAGGGCCTGAGACTTCGTCGGCACGATCTGGAGCTTGCGGGAGGCCCACAGCCAGAACCCCAGGATCAGGATCACCGAGATGACGGCCTGAATGAAGGGTTTGTTGACCCAGTCGAGACCAGGCAAGAAACCGCCGTCGAACTGGAAGTCCTTGACTCCCGGCGGGGTGTATCCGGAGCCCTCCAAGGGGATCAACAGGCCTGAGATCACGCGATGCTCCCGTAACGTTTGATGATGACGTAGATGCTGATGACCAAGCCCGCGACGAGCCCGGTTGGAAGCAGCCAGCCAGTACCGAATGCCCAGTCACCGGCGTAACCAAGCCCACCGTAGAACAACAGGCCTGCGATCAGGTAACTGAGGATCCGCATGCCGTCGTCCGACCGGCCACCAGAACCGGTGCCGATCGGTCGCTTGCCGCGCTGCTCACTCATGTCGTGCCGCACTCTAGCAGGAAAAGTGACCACTATTGTCCCGTGTCCCAGCCCGGGGGCGGCCGATAATCGTGATCGAACACGGGAACCCGTTGCCGGGCTGCCACGATCACCACACCGCTGACCCAGGTCAGCACACAGCAGACGACCCCGCAGAACACCCAGGCGGGGTCGATCCGCTCGGCCCCGATATCGACCACCGCGCGTAGCCCGATGCCCAGCAGGATCACCCGCGCCACATAACTGGACAAAGTAGCCACCAGCCCGAGCGTCGAGGCCATGGTGATCGCCACGATCTCGACGGCCTGGCCGATGGAGAAGAAGACGATCACCAGACCGGCCCCGATGAGAGCCGACGGCACCCCCCTGGAGCCTCCCCAGCCGAGGGCTAAGAGGACCGCAAGGATCAGCCCGAGATGCCCGCCCGCCAGCCCGCCCACCAGGAGCGCGCGGGTCCTCCGGACCGCCGGGGTAATCACTGAACTGCCTGCCATGGTGGGGCGAGGCTAGCATCCGGGCCGGGGAGGCGGAAAGCGCTGACGGTATCTCTGCTGCTCAGAGCTCACCGCGCCCCTAAAACTGGGAGTGCTATGCGCAATACTGATCCCCATGAGCCAAGACGTACACGATCTCGCCCCAGACGCTATTGATCTGGTCCGGCAATGGTTGACCGTCTCCGACACTGTCCGCGCACCATGGGCGGCCCGTCAGCTCGCCAGCATGCTGCGCGATCCGGCGGGCCTGGAGTTCACTGTCGGTTTCGTCGACCAGGTCATCCGGCCTGAAGATCTCCAAGTGGCCGCCACCAACATGGCCCGGCTGGCCTCTACTCCCCCGGCCTTCCTGGACTGGTATTTACGCGCCGCACTCAGGATCGGCGGTTTCTTCGCTCCGAAACTGCCCTCGGTCGTCGTCCCGATCGCCCGCCGGGTGCTGCGCCAGCTGGTCTCGCATCTCATCATCGACGCTGATGATGCCAAGCTCACCAAGTCGATCAGGAGGATCAAGGCCAGCGGCGTTTCTCTCAACCTGAACCTGCTCGGCGAGGCCGTGCTCGGTGACCAGGAGGCTGACCGGCGCCTGCTCGGCACCACGAGGCTGCTAGCCCGCGACGATGTCGACTATGTCTCGATCAAGGTCTCGGCAACGATCGCCCCTCAGCAGCGTTGGGGTTTCGACGCGACCGTCGAACACGTCATCGAGCGGTTGCGTCCGCTCTACCGGCTCGCGGCCAGTTCCCCGGCTCAGAAGTTCATCAACCTGGACATGGAGGAATACAAGGACCTCGAGCTGACGATCGCGGTCTTTACCCGTCTTCTCAGCGAGCCTGAGTTCGTCAACCTTCGCGCCGGGATCGTGCTCCAGGCCTACCTCCCCGACGCGCTGCCGGCCATGATGAGGCTGCAGGAGTGGGCCGCCGCCCGGGTGGATGGCGGCGGCGCCCCGATCAAGGTGCGTCTGGTCAAGGGCGCCAACCTCCCGATGGAGCAGGTCGAGGCCGAGTTGCATGGCTGGCCCCTGGCTACCTGCGGCAGCAAACAGGAGACCGATACCAACTACAAGCGGGTCATGGACTACGCGCTGCGTCCGGAGCGCATCCGCAACGTGAACCTGGGAGTTGCCGGACACAACCTCTTTGACCTAGCGCTGGCCTGGAAGCTGGGACAGCGTCGCGGTGTCACCTCAGGGCTGGAATTCGAGATGCTCGTCGGGATGGCGCCGGGGCAGGCCGAGGCCGTCCGGCGCACCGTTGGCGGGCTGCTGCTCTACGTGCCGGTCGTCCGCGCCCGTGAGTTCGACGTCGCGATCGCCTACCTGATCCGTCGCCTAGAAGAGGGCGCCAGCCAGCAGAACTTCATGTCAGCGGTGTTCGAACTTACCTCCCAGCCCGACCTGTTCGAAAGGGAGAAGAACCGTTTCCTCGCCGCGATCGCCGATCTCAGCGATGAGGTGCCCTCACCGAACCGGGTTCAGTCGCGTCTGGACGCTGCCGTCCCGCTGCCACACGACCGTTTCGTGGCGACCGCCGATTCCGATCCTTCGGTCTTGGCGAATCAGGAATGGGCCACCCAGCTGCGCGATAGGATCGCCGCCAATTCGATCGGCACCGATCTGGTCGCGTCCTCCCAGCTGGGCTCGGAGCAAGAGATCGATCAGGTCATCGAGACCGCGCTGGCGGCGCAGTGGCGCAACCTATCCGGGAACGAACGGGCCGACATCCTGCACCGCGCGGGAGACATCCTGGAATCCCGCCGGGGTGACCTCATGGTCGTGGCCGCCGACGAGTGCGGCAAGACCCTCGACCAGAGCGATCCTGAGGTGTCGGAGGCCATCGACTTCGCCCACTACTACGCGGAGCTGGCTCGCGGTCTGGACAAGGTCGATGGCGCCAAACACACCGCCGCCCGCCTCATCGTGGTGACCCCGCCGTGGAACTTCCCGCTGGCGATCCCGGCCGGTTCCATGCTGGCCGGTCTCGCTGCCGGTGCCGCGGTGATCGCCAAACCTGCCCGCGCAGCCGCCCGGTGCGGGGCCGCGGTGGTCGAGGCGCTCTGGGAGGCCGGGGTGCCCCGGGACGCGCTGCAATATGTGCAGACCACGCAGTCCTGTCTCGGGTCCAAGCTGGTCGCCGATGAACGCGTCGACCGGGTCATCCTGACCGGCGGCTACGAGACCGCGCAGATGTTCACCGAACTGCGTCCCGAGATCGGCCTAGTGGCTGAGACCAGCGGGAAGAACGCCATCATCGTCACGCCCCACGCCGACCTCGATCTGGCGGTCAAGGACGTGCTGTCCTCGGCCTTCGGCCACGCTGGCCAGAAGTGCTCCGCCTCCTCGCTGGTGGTGCTCGTCGGGCAGGTCGCCAGGTCGGAGAGGTTCATCAGCCAGTTGCGCGATGGTGCCCGCTCGATCGAGGTCGGATTGCCTTCGGTCGCCAGCGCCGAGGTCGGTCCCATCATCGGCCCGGCCAGCGGCAAGCTGCTGAAGGCGCTGACCACTCTCGATCCGGGCGAACGGTGGCTGGTGACCCCGGAGCGGATGGACGATGAGGGACGGCTGTGGCGTCCCGGCGTGCGCACCGGGGTGGCCCGCGGTTCGGAGTTCCACCTGGTCGAATACTTCGGGCCGGTGCTTGGAATCATGACCGCCGAGTCCCTGGACGAGGCCATCGATATCGTCAACGAAGTCGACTACGGGCTGACCTCTGGCCTGCACTCGCTCGACCGCGACGAGATCGGGCGCTGGCTGGAGCGCATCAACGCTGGCAACCTCTATGTCAACCGGGGCATCACCGGTGCCATCGTGCAGCGTCAGCCCTTCGGTGGATGGAAGCGTTCGGTGGTCGGGGCCACGACCAAGGCCGGTGGCCCGAACTACCTGATCGGGCTGAGTGACTGGACCCCAGTGGCGGCCACTGCCTCCACGCGTCCGGAGCTCGCCGCGGTGAACCAGCTTCTCCAGGCCGCCTCCAGCGAGGTGGACGGCGAGGTCCACGCCTCACTGGTGCGGGCCGCCCGCAGCGACCAGGAGGCCTGGGACGAGGAGTTCGGCCAGGCGCGCGACGTGCAGCAGCTGGCCGCGGAGCGCAACCTGCTGCGCTACCGCCCCTTCGGCGAGGCGATCACGATCCGTCGCTGCGCCGACGGATCGCTCGGCGACATGCTGCGCGTCTGCCTCGCCGCGATGAGGGCCGGTCAGCGTCCGTTGCTGTCGGTAGCCGAGGACCTGCCCGGTGGGCTGCGCAGCACGCTAGTGGGGCTCGGCTTCGAGATCACCACGATGTCCGATGAGCAGTTCGCCGGCTGGCTGGCAGACGCCCCGGCCGGCCGGGTCCGGCTCGTGGGGACGCTGCCCTCACGGCCAGGACGAGCCGACCTGGCGGTCTACTCCGGCAAGGTCACCGAGGCGGGCCGGGTGGAAGGCCTGATCTTCTACTCCGAGCAGGCCGTCTCGATCACGGCCCACAGGTTCGGCACCCCGAACCAGCTCACTCACGGCCTGATTTGACCGGAAGCGGGCGCAGGGTAAGGACGAGCACCAGAACCCCTGCGCCCGCGAACACCCCCGCCAGCAGAAGATTCTGGGTGATCCCCACACCGACTAGGCCGAAGGAAATAACCGCGGTCCAGGCATACATCAGGGCGACCGCGGCGCGGTGGCTGTGCCCCCTGGCGATGAGCTGATGGTGCAGGTGCTGCTTGTCGGCGACGAACCACCACTGGCCAGCCATGGTGCGACGCACCCAGGCCAGGATCAGGTCGAGGAAGGGCAAGACCATGATCGCGACCGGCAACACGATCGGTAGCACCGTGGGCAGCAGGTCGCCCGCCCTGACCTCCAGCGCCGCCGGATCGAACTGGCCGGTGAAGGAGATAGAACTGGCGGCCATCAGCAGCCCGAGCAGCATCGCCCCGGAGTCGCCCATGAACATGCGCGCCCGATGCAGGTTGTGGGGCAGGAAACCGAGACACACACCGCAGATCACCACCGTAATGAGACTGGCGGTCGTCGCGCGCACCAGGCCCTGCTCATAGGCCAGAACATAGGTATAAGTGAAGAAGGCCCCCGCCCCGATCGCGACCACGCCAGCGGCCAGACCATCCAGCCCGTCGACGAAGTTGACCGCGTTGGTGCAGACCAGGATGAAGACTAGGGTCAGGGCGATGCTGAGGGAATCATCCAGCGCGAAGATCGAGTTCGGCAACGGGATCCAAAAGATCCGCACGCCCCCGACCACGATGATCCCAGCCGCCAGGCACTGCCCGCCGAACTTGGCCGCGGCTGGCAGATCCAGCAGGTCGTCGATCACGCCGATGCCGCAGATCAGGGCACCGGCGATCAGCACGACAGAGGTGTCATAGGCCACGGTGGAGTGTTTGCCCAGGAAGGGCAACTGGCTGGCCAGCAGGAAGGCCAGCGCCGTACCCCCCAGCATGGCCACCCCGCCGAAATAGGGGATCGGGACCGTGTGCACATCGCGATCGCGCACCTTAGCCACGGCTCCCACTCTCTCGGCGACCTGACGAGCCAGACCGCTCAGCAAATATGTCGCGGCCGCCGCGACGAGCAGGATCAGAAGATACTCGCGCACTTAGGGCTCCGTCGGCTCCCCCGCCTCATCACCATCCGCGGTGGGCTGGTCCCCAGCCGGACTGGGCTCAGGGTCAGGCAGGTCTACCAGGTCCGGGACGATCGCCGCCAGTGCCTCATAGGCCAGCGCCCCATGACGCACCACCCGTCCCCGCTCGTCAGCGGTGAAATCGACGATCGTGGACGCCACCCCGCCGGGTGCCGGACCGGCGTCCAGATAGACCGCGACGGCCTCACCGAGCTGTGCCTGAGCCTCAGAGGCGGTGCTGGCGGCCGGTGACCCGGAGATGTTGGCGCTGCTGACGGCGAGCGGGCCGGTGCGGCGCAACAGCTCGCGGGCGTAGCCGTGATCGGGAACCCGGATCGCCAGCGTCCCGTTGGTCTCGCCGATCTTGAGCTGTAGGGTCCGCTGGGACTTGAGGATAAGGGTGAGGGCTCCGGGCCAGAACTCCTTGGCTAGGTCGAGGGCGCCCTTCGGCGGGTTCTGGGTGAGGGCCCGAAGCATGCCGGGTTCGGCGATCAGCACCGGCGGGGGCATGTCGGTGCCGCGCCGTTTGGCGTCCAGCAGCCGCTGTACGGCCGCAGAGGAGAACGCATCCGCGCCGATCCCATAGACGGTATCGGTCGGCAAGACGATGCACTCTCCCGCCTTCACCGCGGCGACGGCGGCGCTCAAGGCCTCAGCATCGGCCGGCAGCAGCGAGGGAGTCGTATGGGGGCTCTCAGCGGTCACGGTGCAATCCTGCCATGCGCTGGCCAGCGGCCTGTCACGAACCGCGGCCGTCCGGTGAGATCGAGGTGGTCGCTCACCTCGATGAAGCCAGCATCGCGGAACAGGGCGACCACATCCTCCGACTGGCACTCCGCGTGTTCGGCGCCGGCCAGCCCTCCCGGACGCAGCAGCCGCCCCGCGACCCTCGCGACGCTCCGTAGCGCGTCCAGGCCGTCGTCACCGCTGAACAGGGCGAGAGCCGGATCGTGGTCCCGGACCTCGGCTGGAACCGTCTCCCAGCACTCCAGGGGGATATAGGGCGGGTTGGCGATCACTAGGTCGACGCTGCCGTCCAGGTCGCCGAAGGCCTCGGCCATGTCGCCCTGGCGCAGGTCAACCCCGAGACCGGCGAGGTTGACGGAGGCGAAGGCGAGGGCATCTTCGCTCAGTTCCACCGCGTACAGGTCGAGTCCTTCCCGTTCGGTGGCCAGGGCCTTGGAGATGGCACCCGAACCGGCGCACAGCTCGACCACCCGGGCCTCCTCGTGCCCGGCGAGGGCCTCAAGCGCCCACCCGACCAGCACCTCGGTCTCGGGCCGGGGGATGAACACCCCGGGGCCGACCTTGACGCTGACCGTCCGAAAATGCGCCTCGCCGGTCAGGTGCTGGACCGGGACCCCCGCGGCGCGGCGCGCGAGCAAGCCGCCGTATCTCGATTCCTGCTCAGGCGTGAGGTCATCGGCCAGGGCCAGCCTCGTCAGCGGGACCTCAAGCACGTGGGCCAGCAGCAGCCGCTCCTCGGCGCTGACGGGCCTAGGCCGAGACATCGGCCAGGCGTTCGGCGAGGTCCTGCTCGGCGAGGGCGTCCAAGACGGCGGTCAGCTCCCCGCCCAGCACTTGGTCGAGGTTGTGAGCCTTGAACCCGATGCGGTGGTCGGCGATCCGGTTCTCGGGGAAGCTATAAGTGCGGATGCGCTCGGAACGGTCGACGGTGCGCACCTGAGACTTGCGGGCCGCCGAGGCCGAGGCCGCGGCCTCGGCCTCGGCCAAGGCGGTGAGCCTAGCCCGCAGCATCCGCATGGCCGATTCCCGGTTTTGCAACTGGGAACGTTCGTTCTGGCAGCTGACCACGACCCCACTCGGCAGGTGCGTGATGCGCACGGCCGAATCGGTCGTGTTGACTCCCTGACCGCCTGGCCCCGAAGAGCGATAGACGTCAATGCGCAGGTCCTCTTCGTTGATCTCGATCTCGTCGGCCTCAACATCGGGCATCACCAGCACGCCCGCGGCGGAGGTGTGGATACGGCCCTGGGATTCGGTGACCGGCACGCGCTGCACCCGGTGCACGCCGCCTTCGAACTTGAGCCTGCCATAGGGCCGGTGCTCCACGTTGCCGCCAGCCTTGACAGCGATCGTGATGGACTTATAGCCGCCGAGGTCGGTGAGCTGTTCGTCCAGCACCTCGACCTTCCACCCAAGCTGTTCGGCATAGCGGGTGTACATCCGCAGCAGGTCCCCGGCGAACAGCGCCGACTCCTCGCCTCCTTCGCCGGACTTGATCTCTAGCAGGGCGTCGGCGTCGTCGTTGGGGTCGCGGGGCGCCAGCAGCCGGGTGAGCTTGGTGACCTGGGTCTCGATGGCGGCGTCCAGGGCCTCCACCTCCGCGGCGAAGGAGGCGTCCTCCCCGGCCAGTTCCGCGGCGGCGTCCCGGTCCTCAACGAGGCGGTGATATTCCCCCAGCCCCTCGACGATCGGGCGAAGTGCCGCGTAACGGCGTCCCACCCTGCGAGAGCGAGCCACGTCGGCGTGCAGCGCGGGATCGGCCAGTTCCTTCTCCAGGGCCGAAAACTCATCGATCAGAGGTTGTGCGGATTCAAACATCTCGAACCTTCAGACTGGTGCGGACAAAAACAGACGCTGGGCCAGCCGACAGCTGCCCAGCGTCTGGATGCGAAGCTACTTCTTCTTGGCGTAGCGGCGCTCGAAGCGAGCGACCCGGCCACCGGTATCTAGGATCTTCTGCTTGCCGGTGTAGAACGGGTGGCATTCGGCGCACACCTCGGCCTTGAGCACGCCCTTGGTGGCGGTGCTGAACGTGGTGAACTCGTTGCCGCAGGTGCAGGTGACCTGGGTTTCAACGTAGTCGGGATGGATTCCCTGTTTCATCTTCTCTCCTTGTATTTCTGCCGGGTCGCTGAGATCGCGTGAACCGGCACGACGCTCCATTATGGCCCAGCCGCAAAGACCGGCCAAATTGATCGCGGATCTATCGGCTCAGTCCTGGCTGGGGGTCGTCTTGAGGACGCTGAGCAGGAACTCGTGATTGTTAGCGGTCTTCTTCATCCGGTTCAGCAGCATCTCCAAGCCCTGTTGCTGGTCTAGGCCGCTGAGGGCACGTCGGAGCTTCCAGATGATCTGCAACTCATCGCGTCCGAGCAGCAACTCCTCCCGGCGGGTGCCCGAAGCGTCCACGTCGATGGCCGGGAAGATCCTCTTATCGGCCAGCTGGCGGGCGAGCCGCAACTCCATGTTGCCGGTGCCCTTGAACTCCTCGAAGATGACCTCGTCCATCTTGGACCCGGTCTCGATGAGAGCGGTCGCGAGGATGGTCAGCGAGCCACCGTTTTCGATGTTGCGGGCCGCGCCGAAGAACTTCTTGGGCGGATACAGCGCCGCGGAATCCACGCCACCGGACAAGATCCTCCCGGATGCGGGAGCCGCCAGGTTGTAGGCGCGGCCGAGCCTGGTGATCCCATCCAGGAGCACCACGACATCGCGGCCCAATTCGACCAGACGCTTGGCCCTCTCGATCGCCAGCTCCGAGATCGTGGTGTGGTCGTCGGCAGGCCGGTCGAAGGTCGAAGCGATGACCTCACCGGAGACCGTGCGCTGGAAGTCGGTGACCTCTTCGGGCCGCTCGTCCACCAGCACGACCATGAGATGGACCTCGGGGTTGTTGGCGGTGATGGCGTTGGCGATGGCCTGCATCACCATGGTCTTGCCCGCTTTGGGCGGGGACACGATCAGGCCACGCTGGCCCTTGCCGATGGGGCTCACCAGGTCGATGATCCGGCCGGTCATCGCGGTGTTGACGGTCTCCAGGCGCAGCCTCTCCTGCGGGTAGAGAGGGGTCAGTTTGGCGAACTCGGGCCGGTTCCTGGCGTTGTCTGGAGAATCCCCGTTGATGGTGTCGATGCGCACCAGGGGGCTGAACTTCTCGCGCCGTTCCCCATCCTTGGGCAGTTTGACCGCGCCGGTGATGACATCGCCCTTGCGCAGCCCGAACTTGCGAACCGTCGACAGCGACAGGTAGGCGTCATTGGGCCCGGGCAGGTAGCCCGAGGTGCGGACGAAGGCGTAGTTGTCCATGAGGTCGACGATGCCGCTGATGCTGGCGAGCACGTCATCCTCGGCGACCGTCGGTTCGGCGTCCATGCGATCGAATCCCTGCGAGCCGCGGTTGCGCCGGTTCTGGCGGTCTCGCTGGCGGCGTCGCCGGTTGCGCCGCCCACCGCTGGAGTCGTCATCGCGGGAAATCGAGGCGATCTCGTCGATGTCGCGGGTGCGGGTCTCCCCGTCCTTGGCGGCCTGGCCGAGAGCCGCCAGCCGGGCGCCGATCTCGTCGGCCTTGCCGTCGGAGTTCTCCGGGGAGGGTGCTTCTGCCTGCCGTGGTGCTCTGTCACGGCGACGGCGCTCGGTCCGCTCCGGAGCAGCCTCGGGCTGTCCGGTGGCGGCCTCCGGGGCGGGCTGCGGCACGGCGGGCCCGTCGGGGGCCTCATTCGCGGCGGGAGGCGCCGGGGTGCTGCTGTCAGCCGGCTCACCGGCGGGACGCTGGGCGCGGCGTCGCTTGGGCTGCGGGGCACTCTCGGCGACGATCGACGGCTGCGATGCCGACTGTCCCTTGATGGCGGCGATCAGATCGCCTTTGCGCATCCCGGACGCGCCCTTGATACCCATCGACGAGGCGAGTTGTTTCAGCTCGGGCAGCAACATCGCGTCAACGGGCTTGCGGTTCGTGGTTTCCGTCACAGGGTTCCTTCCAGATCGATCCACGCTGGACCGAGGCACATGCCTGAATTGCGGTCAGGTCTGAATCATGAGCGATTCTTGGGTGGCCACAGGAATGCTGATTGCGAGTGGCATCGCACCTGACCTGTGAGGTGCGGATCGCGTGATCTGGCACTTATGGTAGCACGGTGAGGCCACAGCGCCACTTCGGCCCGCACGCGGTCTGACGAGACTGGCTCTCACCCCAGGCTGAGGCTGACTCCCCCACCGACGTCAAGGTGGGATACCGCGAAACCGGGGCATTCCACCCGGGGGTTTAGCTGCTCGGAGGTGCCGATCGCCAGGACCGTCGGCCCCGCCCCCGAGATCGTCGCCGGGACGCCGCGGTCGCGCAGCCGCAGCATCAGGTCATATGAGGGACGCATCAGCTCCGCACGGTAGTCCTGGTGGAGCCGGTCTTGGGTGGCGGTCAGCAGCAGCCCGGGGTCGCTCGTCAAGGCGTGCATCAGCAGGGCCGAGCGGGAGGCCTGGATCACGGCGTCCTGCCGCGGGACCAGGTCCGGCAGCACCCGGCGCGCCCCCGCGGTCGGGGTCTCGAAGCCGGGCACGTAGACCCGGACTCGCAGTTCCGGATGCAGGTCGATCGGCACGTGACGGGCGTCCTGGCCAACCGGCCAGGCCAGCAGCGCCCCACCGTAGACCGAAGCACCGGCGTTGTCTGGATGGCCCTCGGCGAGGGCTGACAGCCGGAGCAGCTCGGCGCGGTCGAGTGGGCGTCTTGGGAAAGCGATGCCCCAGGCCAGCGCCAGCCCACCGACGATAGCGGCGGCCGAGGAGCCCAGACCCCGGCTGTGCGGGATCGCGTTGCGGGTGCGCAGGCGCAGCCCGGGCATCGGCACCCCCCAGGCGTCCAGGCCTTGCCGGATGCTGCGCACCACCAGGTGACTCTCGTCGGTGGGGACGGCCCCGGCTCCCTCCCCCTCGACCTCGACGCGAAGACCGCTCCCGGTGACCTCGGCCTCGAGCTCGTCGTAGAGCCCGAGGGCCAGACCCACGCAGTCGAATCCCGGGCCGAGGTTCGCCGAGCTCGCGGCGACCCGGACCAGCATCTCAGCTGCCTTCGACCCGCATGAACCGCACCGCATCGCCGACGAAATCGGCCTCTTGCAGATCGGAGACTACGGCCTGCAGGTTCTGTTCCTTCGCGGGATGGGTCAGCATGCCCAGCATGGCTGACATGCCGTCCTCCCGGTAGAAGCCGTCCAGGGCGGACTGTTGCACCGTCTGTAGCGACACGTCGTGCTTGGCGAACAGCGTGGCGCAGGCCGCCAGAATACCTGGCCTGTCAGCGACCTGGAACCGCAGATAGTACCTGGCCTGTGACTCCCCGGGATCGGCGATGGAACGCTGGGTGTAGGAGGACTGGCCGTGACCGGCGACTCCCCGGGCCCGGTTGCGGGCGACCGTGACCACATCGCCCATGACCGCCGAGGCGGTCGGTGCGCCACCCGCGCCCTGCCCGAGGAACATCAGCCGCCCTGCCTCACGGGACTCCACGAACACCGCGTTGTAGGCCCCCGAGACCGAAGCCAGCGGATGAGTCTGGGCGACCATGGTCGGGTGTACTTTGACGCTGACGTCTCCGCTGGAGGTCAGCCGGGCGGTGGCCAGCAGTTTGACGACACAGCCCAGGGCCTTCGCCGCCGCGATGTCCTCCGACGTGACCGCGGTGATGCCCTCCCGGGCGACGTCTTGGCCCCGCACTGAGGTGTGGAAGGCCAGGCTGGCCAGGATCGCGGCCTTCGCCGCGGCATCGTAGCCTTCGACATCGGCGGTCGGGTCGGCCTCGGCGTAGCCGAGTTCCTGGGCCTGCCGCAGCGCATCGGCGAAGTCCGCACCGGTGCTGGTCATCTTGTCGAGGATGAAATTGGTGGTGCCATTGACGATGCCCATGACGGCGGTGATCTCGTCGCCCACGAGAGACTCGCGCAGCGGCCGGATGATCGGGATCGCTCCGGCCACGGCGGCCTCGAAATACAGGTCCACTCCCCGCCTCTCGGCGGCCGCGGCCAGCTCGTCGTAGTGCTCGGCCAGCAGTGCCTTGTTGGCCGTCACGATGGAGGCACCGTGTTCGATGGCGCTCAGCAACAACTCCCGGGCCGGGTCGATCCCCCCGATGACCTCGATCACAAGATCCAGGTCGTCGCGGGAGACCAGGGCCGCCAGGTCCGTGGTGAACAGCTCCGGATCAAGACCCGGGCGTTCGACGTCGAGCCGCCTCACCCCGATCCCGGCCAGTTCCAGGGGACGCCCGATGCGGGCCTTGAGATCATCGGCCTGGGACAGAATCAGCCGGGCAACCTGGCTGCCCACGGTGCCACAACCAAGCAGCGCAACGCGCAGCGGCTCGTCCGAGACTCTGGTCTTGTTCACATCATTCCCCTACATCGAGTGCCATTAGGTCGGCTAGCGTCTCTCGCCTCAGCAGCGTAGTCAACTCGCCGTCTCGCGCTGCGACCAGCGGCGGCCTGGTCAGCGCGTTGTAATTGCTCGCCATGGAGCGCGAGTAGGCGCCCGAGGCGGGCACCGCGATCAGATCTCCGGGGCGGATATCGCCGGGCAGGAAAACGTCGCGGACCAGGATATCGCCGCCCTCACAGTGTTTACCGACGACGCGGCACAGCACTGGCGCGGCCGCGGATTCCCGGTTGGCCAGGGTCGCCGAGTACTCCGCGGCATAGAGCGCCGGACGGATGTTGTCGCTCATGCCCCCGTCCACCGAGACATAGACGCGGCTCTGGCCACGCTCCAGATCGACCACCTTGACCGTGCCCACGGTGTAGAGGGCGAGCCCCGCTGGCCCACAGATCGCCCGTCCCGGTTCGATCGAGAGCCGGGGGCGGCTGAGTCCATAGGCCCGGCACTCATGTTCGACGATCTCGTTGAAACTCTCCGCCAGATCCTCCACCGTGGAGGGGTGATCGGCGGCGGTATAGGCGATGCCGAAACCTCCCCCAAGGTCCAGTTCGGGCAATTCCTCGCCCGTCGCCGAACGGAACTGGTGGGCCAGCTTCATGACGCGCCGCAGCGCCACCTCGAAGCCCGCGGTGTTGAAGATCTGGCTGCCGATGTGGCTATGGATGCCCAGCAGGTCGATTTCGGAGGAATTGTGGCAACGCACCAGCGCCACCAGCGCCTGCCCACCCAAGATCGAGAAACCAAACTTCTGGTCCTCATGGGCGGTGGCGATGTACTCATGGGTGTGGGCCTCGATACCGGTGGTCACCCGGATGAGCACCCGGGCCCGCCAGCCATGGTCGCGGCAGAGCTGTTCGATGCGTGCGATCTCGTCGAAGGAATCGACGATGATCCGTCCCACCCCGGCCTCCAGGGCCGCGGCCAGCTCAGAGACCGACTTATTGTTGCCGTGCATGCCGATGCGCTCTGGCGGCATGCCGCCAGCGAGAGCGATCGCGAGCTCTCCCCCGGTGCACACGTCCAGGCTGAGCCCCTCTTCGTTCACCCAGCGGGCGATGGTCCTGGTCAGCAGCGCCTTGCCAGCGTAGAACACCTCCCAGCCAGCGAAAGCGTCACGAAACCCTGCCGCACGCCGCCGGAAATCCCGCTCGTCGACCACATACACCGGGGTCTGGACCTCCTCAGCGATCGCGGTGACCCCGACTCCGGCCACCCGCAGCTCTCCCCCGACACGCTCGACCGTCTCGCTCCACAGCGCCGCGTCGAGGGCATTGACATCCTCCGGGACGGTCAGCCACTGAGGTCCGGTCTGCATGGCGTCGGCATGGATGGCCCCGGCGATGTGCATGTGTGTCATGGAAGCTGAGACTAGCCCTTCACCGCGATGGTCATCGTCTCGCGTACGTCTCGTAAGACGATTCCTCGCACATCGCCGACCCGAGCCCCGTCCACGGTCACCTCGATGCTGCCGCAGACATCACCCAGGCAGCGTTCGTCGAAGCGGACTCCCCACACGGTGAAGAACTGCTCCAGCGTCACCGTGCGGTTGCCCTGTCCTTCCAGCCACACCTGGCCAGAGGCGTCGTGGGTATGTACCGGGGCCTGCCAGGCCCGGACGCGATCGGTGCCGATATAGGCCGCGACCTCGACCGGGGCACCGTTGCGGGTGATCCTCAGTTCGAACACATGTGGATCGGTCGTGTCGTTGAGCGGCAGCTTGGGCATGCCCGCCGCCTCGATATAGGACACCCCATCGCGCGGCGCCGGCCAGGGCGGGGCCTGCGTGCGCAGCGTCGCCGGTTCGGGAGGCGCTGGCTGGACACATCCGCCGAGGCTCGCGGCCAGCACCGCCACCATCCCGATCTTCGCCCATCGCATGCCGATAACCCTAGTGCCAGGAGGCGCGCTACCGGATCATTTCGACACGCCGCGGGGCTGGTGGCTACCAGATCCCAAAATCTTTGCTAACCTTATCCGGGCTCGCGCAAGCGGGACCACTGGCCCCCGTAGCTCAGGGGATAGAGCACCGCCCTCCGGAGGCGGGAGCGCAGGTTCGAATCCTGCCGGGGGCGCCAGCGGCTATGGGAGGACGCCGGAGCATGTGTAGGGCAGATTCCAGACCCGGCCGTCATCATGGCCGATCCTTCTTAGGCAGCCCGCTTCGGTGGCCCCCGGTGGCGAAGGTCCTCGCCGTTGCCACTTTGTTCATCGCCTCCCGTTGGACCCTGCTCACCTTCTCTGACCGGGTCTCCTGGGACGTCTACTATTACTGGTTCGGGCTGCACCAGAACCGGCCGATCGGCGAATTGCTGACCGAATACCCCACCCCGGTCGCCTGGGCGCTTGCAGGGCTGCATTCGGTGGCCAGCGAACTGACCGCTTTCAAAACCTGGTTCGCATTCATCATGGTCGGCCTCGACGCTGTCACCATGGTGCTGCTGTGGCGCCGCTCCGCCTGGATGGGGGCGCTATGGCTGGCCTTCGGGACCGCGATCGGCACCATCACCTATTTCAGGATCGACCTTCCGACCGCCACGCTCGTCGCGCTGGCCCTGCTGTGGTCCTCGGCCAAGCCCAGGAACGCCGGGGCTCTGCTGGGCCTCGCGGCTGCGGTGAAGCTGTGGCCCGCCCTGCTCGCGCCCCTGCTGGTCGTCGGGGCCGATGCTCAACGAAAAGCTCGCCTCATCGGTTTCCTGAGCATGGGCGGGGGCCTCGGGCTGGCGTCCTTGCTGATCGCCGGGTGGGAGCGCAGCCTGTCCCCCCTGGTCTGGCAGAGCGAGCGCGGGCTCCAGATCGAGTCGATCGCCGCGACGCCACTGATGCTGGGATATGCCTTTGCCCCCGAGACCTGGAACGTTGGGTATAGCCGGTTCAACGCGGCCGAGCTGACCGGGCCAGGGGCCGGCCTCGCACTGACGCTGACGAGCCTGGCTACGGTGGTTCCCGCACTCCTGGCCGCGGTATTGACCTGGCGGCTGCTCAAGAAAGCCTCCCCGGAGGCGCTCGCCGCGTGCGTCATCGCGGTAGTGGCCTGGACCATCGTGCTCAATAAGACCTTCAGCCCCCAGTACCTGTGGTGGCTGGCCGGACCGGTGGCGATCTGGTGCGCCTGGGCCTCCTCCCGGCGGCTGGCTACTGCGGTTGGGTTAGGAACCATCGTCTTAGCTCTGGCAACGGGAGTGATATTCCCCTGGTGCTACGGGTCCATCATCAGCGGGACCGCGGCTGGGGTGCTGTTGCTGGCCTTCCGCAACACCGGAGTCGCGGTGCTTGCCCTCTGGGCTCTGATCCAGGCTTGGCGCGCCACAGGTGATTTCCGGGTAGCATCGGGGAAGCAGGCATAGCCGCCTGCCAGGCACTCAACCCGGAAGAAGGACATCGTGGCCTCTGCCACAGACACCACGTCTCACTCTGCAGATGATTTCGGAGCCAATGCTTGGCTCATCGACGAGATGCACGAGGCCTATCTGGCCGACCCAAACTCGGTTGATCCCAGCTGGCGCGCGTACTTTGAACGACGACAGGCCCCCGCTGTACCGCCTTCGCCCGAACCGGCGCCGAAACAGCAGCCGGCCGTCCACCCGGCGTCGCCGCCGCCCAGCCCGGTCGCGACTCCGGTGGCGACCGTCGAGCAGGCTACCGTGGCGAGCAGCGAGGCTCCCTCCGCCCCCGGAACCGGCGGCGGCCTGTCAGCTGACGCGCCCAACCCAACGGTCCGCCCGGCTCCGACGACGCACGGCCCCCGCTACCACGTGCTGCGGGGCGCCCCCATGCGCACCGCGAAGAACATGGACACCTCGCTGTCGATGCCGACCGCGACCAGCGTGCGGTCGGTCCCGATGAAACTCGTGATCGACCAGCGTACCGTCATCAACAACTTCCTCCGGCGCAGCAAGGGCGGCAAGGTCTCCTTCACCCACCTCATCGGCTATGCCATGGTCCAGGCCATCAAGGCGATCCCGGCCATGAACAACGGCTATGAGGTCATCGACGGCAAACCGAACCTGGTCGAGAACCCCTCGATCAACCTGGGCCTGGCGATCGACATCAAGAAACCGGACGGCACCCGCCAACTCCTCGTTCCCAACATCAAGGGTTGTGAGGATCTCAACTTCGCCCAGTTCTGGGCCGCCTACGAGACCATGGTCGACAAGGCCCGTAAAGGGACCCTCACCGTCGATGATTTCGCCGGTACCACCGCCTCCCTCACCAATCCGGGTGGCATCGGCACCAACCACTCGGTGCCTCGTTTGATGAGTGGCCAGGGCCTTATCGTCGGTGTCGGCTCCATCGACTATCCACCGGAGTTCCAAGGCGCCAGCGAGTCCCGGATCAACGAACTCGGGGTGAGCAAGGTCACGACGCTGACCTCGACCTACGACCACCGGGTCATCCAGGGAGCCCAGAGCGGGGAGTTCCTGAAGCGCATGCACGAACTCCTCATCGGCATGCACGGCTTCTACGACGAGATCTTCGAGGCGTTGCGCGTCCCCTATCCGCCGATGCGGTGGGCCCAAGACGTCAGCGCGCACCGCGCCAGCCAGGTAACCAAACACGCCCGGGTGATCGAACTGATCCAGGCCTACCGGACGCTGGGCCACCTGATGGCCGACATTGACCCCCTGGAGTACCGCCAGCGCAGCCACCCCGACCTGGAACTCGACGCCCATGGCCTCACCCTGTGGGATCTCGACCGGGAGTTCGCGGTCGGCACCTTCGGCGGCCAGGAACGCCAATACCTCAGCCTGCGTTCGATCCTGAACGTGCTGTGGGACTCCTACTGCCACACCATCGGGGTCGAATACATGCACATCGCCGACCCCGAGCAGCGCACCTGGTTCCAGCAGCGACTGGAACGTCCCCACGAGCCGCTGACCCACGCCGAACATCTACGCACCCTCGACAAGCTCAACGAGGCCGAGATCTTCGAGACCTTCCTGCAGACCAAGTTCGTCGGACAGAAAAGGTTCAGCCTGGAGGGCGGGGAATCGGTCATCGTGCTGCTGGACGAGATCTGCGACAACGCGGCCAACGCGGGCCTCGACGAGGTCTGCATCGGCATGCCGCACCGCGGCCGTCTCAATGTGCTCGCCAACATCGTCGGGAAGAAATATGGCCAGATCTTCCGCGAGTTCGAAGGTAACCTCGACCCCCGCAACCGGCAAGGCTCCGGGGACGTCAAGTATCACCTGGGAGCCGAGGGCGAGTTCACCGCGATCAGCGGGGCGACCATCAAGGCCTCGGTGGCGGCCAATCCGAGCCATCTCGAAGCGGTCGATCCGGTCCTGACGGGCATCGCACGGGCGAAACAGGATCGCCTCGGCACCTCCGAGGGCTTCCCCGTCTTGCCCATCCTGTTGCATGGCGACGCCGCCTTCTCCGGCCAGGGTGTGGTCTATGAGGTCTTGCAGATGAGCCAGCTCCGCGGGTACAAGGTCGGCGGGACGATCCACGTCGTGGTCAACAACCAGGTCGGATTCACGACCTCCCCCGTGGAGAGCCGGTCTTCCACCTACTGCACCGACGTGGCCAAGGCCATCTCCGCCCCGGTCTTGCACGTCAACGGAGACGACCCCGACGCGTGCGTGCGCGCCGCCCGGCTGGCCTTCCAGTATCGGGAGAAGTTCAGCAAGGACGTGGTGATCGACCTGGTCTGTTACCGCCGCCGCGGACACAACGAGGGCGACGACCCGAGCTTCACCCAGCCGCTCATGTACGACCTGATCGAGCAGAAGCGCTCGACCCGGCGGATCTACACCGAGAGCCTGATCGGCCGCGGCGACATCTCCATGGCCGATGCCGAGGACGTGATGAACCGCTTCCGCGACCGCCTGGAGACGGTGTTCAAGGAGGTCCGGGAGGCGGCGTCCACACCCGACGATGAGTACCGCAAGGTTCCCTACTACCCGACCAAGCCAAGCGAGTCCGGGGGCACCTCGATCAGCAAGGAGGCGATGGCGATCATCGCCGCCGTGCACACCAATCTGCCAGAGGGATTCCACGTGCACCCGAAGGTGCTGCCGCAGCTGGAGCGGCGGGCCAAGAACATCATGGAGGGCCCAATCGACTGGGCCACGGCAGAGATCCTGGCCTTCGGCTCCCTCCTGATGGAAGGCCGTCCGGTGCGCCTGACCGGCCAGGATTCCCGCCGCGGTACCTTCTCGCAGCGCTTCGCCGCGATCGTCGACCGCCGCACCAACGAGGCCTGGGTGCCACTCAAACATCTCACCAACGACCAGGCCCCCTTCGACGTGTACGACTCCTTGCTGAGTGAGTACGCGGTCATGGGATTCGAGTACGGCTATTCGGTGGCCGCCCCCGAAGCCCTGGTCTGCTGGGAGGCCCAGTTCGGCGATTTCGCCAACGGCGCCCAGACCATCGCCGACGAGTTCATCAGCTCCGGTCACGCCAAATGGACGCAGAAATCTGGGGTCGTGCTGCTGCTGCCGCACGGTTACGAGGGCCAGGGACCCGACCATAGCTCGGCCCGGATCGAACGCTGGCTGCAACTGTGCAGCGAGGGAGCCCTCGCGGTGTGCCAGCCATCCACCCCCGCGAGCCACTTCCACCTGCTGCGCACCCACGCCTATGTCAACTGGCACCGTCCGGTCGTCATCGCGACCCCCAAGTCGATGCTGCGCAACAAACAGGCGGTCTCGATGCCGGAGGATTTCACCGACGGCAAGTGGTGCCCCGCCCTCGGAGACCCCTCCATCGCGGACCCGGCCGCGGTGCGCCGCGTCCTGCTCTGCTCGGGCAAGATCCGGTGGGAGCTGGTCACCGAACGCGCCGCGCGAGGCTTGGAGGGCCAGGTCGCCATCCTGTCCTTGGAGCGGCTCTACCCGCTGCCCGCCAAGGAACTGGCCGAGGAACTGGCCAAGTACCGGCACGTGACCGATGTGCGTTTCGTGCAGGACGAGCCCGAGAACCAGGGCGCCTGGCAGTTCATGGCCCTGCATCTGCCTGGGGCCATCGCCGAGCACCTACCGGGCTACGAGCTGAGGATGCGCCCGGTGACGCGCCCGGCGGCCTCGGCCCCATCGGTCGGCTCCCTTTCGGTGCACGAACAGCAGCAGCGCGACCTGCTCGAATCCGCGCTGGGAGAGGACTGAGGTGTATTTCACCGATCGCGGCATAGAAGAGCTCGAATCCCGGCGTGGAGACGAGGAAGTGAGTTTTGCCTGGCTCGCTGAGCAGATGCGGATCTTCGTCGATCTCAATCCGGTTCACGAGGCGGCAGTTGAGCGTCTGGCGACCTGGCTCGCCCGGCTGGACGACGAGGATGACCAGTGATTGATCTAGAAGCACTCAAAGAGCGCTACCGCAGCGAGATCGGGACCGGGCCAGAAGGGCTGTGGTTCGGTCCAGGACGGGTCAACCTGATCGGCGAGCACACCGACTATAACGATGGTTTCGTGCTGCCCTTCGCCCTTGCCAAGAAGGCCGTCGTCGCCGCTGGGCGGCGCGATGACGGGCGGATCGTGGCGGTGTCGCTGGAGAAAAGGGACCGGACCGAGGTCTTTGTCACCGAGCTGACCCCCCAGACGCCGGGCTGGGCCTCCTACCTGACCGGCGTGGTCTGGGCCTTCCTCCAGGCCGGGTACCCGATCGGTGGGGTCAGCCTGGTCCTCACCTCCGATGTCCCGCTCGGCGCCGGGCTGTCCAGTTCCGCGGCCATCGAGTGCGCCGTGGTCGCGGCGCTGTGCGACCTGTTCGAGATCGATCTGGAACCGATGGAGCGAGCCAAAATCGCCCGGGTCGCGGAGAACGACTATGTCGGGGCGCCCACCGGTTTGCTGGATCAGGCCGCCAGCACACTATGCCGACGCGACGAGGCATTATTCCTCGACTGCCGCAGCCTGGAGTATGAGCAGGTAGCTCTGCCTCTGGGCAGCCAGGGCCTGGAGATCCTCGTCTTGGACACCCACACCCCGCACAGCCATGTCAGCGGTGAGTACGCTTCCCGGCGGGCCAGTTGCGAGGAGGCCGCGGCCCTGCTCGGGGTCCCGGCGCTGCGAGACGTCACGGATCTGGACTCGGCGCTGGAGCGGTTGAGCGAGGAGACCATGGTGAAGCGGGTGCGTCACGTCGTCACCGAGAATGACCGGGTGCTGGAGGCGGTGCGGCTGGCCAGGCAGGGGCGGCTGCGCGAACTGGGTCCCCTCCTCGACGCCTCTCACGCCTCGATGCGCGATGACTTCGAGATCACGGTGCCGACCGTGGACCTAGCCGTCGAAGTGGCCAGGGACGCCGGCGCCCTGGGCGCACGCATGACCGGAGGCGGTTTCGGCGGCTGCATCATCGCCCTGTGCGAGGAGGCAGAGGGGCAGCGTATCGGGGCGGAGATCGCCGAGGCGTTCCGGCTGGCGGAGTTCCGTAAACCGAGCTGGTTCGTGGTGACCCCGGCGCCCGGAGCCGGACGGCTCAGCGGCTGAACCCGGCCTGGGTCGCGGTCTGGACCCGCAACCAGACCGCGGCGACCAGGGTTGCCAGCGGGATCACCAGGATCAGCGCCGCGACCCACCACAGCGGACCGGTGGCATAGCTGGCGACGGTGGCCGTGTTGAGCAGGGCCGAGGCGATGACGGCCCCGGTGGCAAAGGTGATGCCGCGCCAGCAGGCCCATCCGGCGGCGGCCACCAAGAGGCCATATAGGGTCAGCATGATCCCAACTCCCCAGCTGAACAGCGCCCCACGGACGAGCACCGAACCGATCCCGACCCCGATAAACCCGGCCCCGGAAGCGATGGCTCCGCAGGAGGCGATGACCCGGGGCAGGTGGCGGTAGGCGTCGTTCACCGCGCCACTGTAACGAAAACCCGTGCAATCCGCGACGAGTTTCATGGATTTACTCCCCAGGGCTTGAACTTCGGCGATACAGTTGCAAAGCTAGGACGCTGCACTCGACGAACCGACGGGTGCCTGTATCACGTACTGTCACCAAAGGAGCACGCCGAGAAATGGATTGGCGTCACCGGGCCGCCTGCCTGACTGAGGACCCCGAGTTGTTCTTCCCAGTGGGAAACACCGGTCCGGCATTGCAGCAGATCGAGGAGGCCAAGAAAGTCTGTATGCGCTGCGACGTGCGCGATCAGTGCCTCAACTGGGCGCTCGACGCTGGCCAGGACCACGGGGTCTGGGGCGGGATGAGCGAGGACGAGCGCCGCGCGATCAAACGCCGCGCCGCCCGCTCACGACTCCGCAACAGCTAGCGGTATCCGCAGCCGGACCCTGCTTCCGGGTTCGGGGGCCAGGGACTGGAACTCGACCGTGCCGTCGAGGTCGCTGACCAGGGTCTGCACGATCGACAGCCCGAGGCTGGTCGCCCCCACCAGAGAGAAACCATCGGGCAGTCCCCGGCCATCGTCTTGCACATCGACCTGCAGCATCGCCCCGTCGCGCAGCGGAACGACCTCCACGGTTCCCGACTCAGTGGCCAGCCCGTGTTCGATGGCGTTCTGACACAACTCGGTCACGATGAGGGCCAGCGATGTGGCGCTGCCCGCCCCGACCAGCCCAAAACTGCCGACCCGCCGTGCCGTCACCTGACCGGAGGCCGCGGCCACGTCGCCCACCATCCTCAAGATCCGGTCACAGACATCGTCGAAGGGCACCTCCTCGTCGAAAGCCTGGCTGAGGATCTCGTGCACCACCGCGATGGAGGCAACCCGGCGCATGGCGTCCCGCAGGGCGTCTTTGCCCTCCGGGGACCTGATCCGGCGGGCCTGCATCCGCAGCAGCGCGGCGACGGTCTGCAGGTTGTTCTTCACCCGGTGGTGGATCTCGCGGATCGTCGCGTCCTTGGTCACCAGCTGCCGGTCGAGATTGCGCAGTTCGGTCGTGTCCCGGCACAACACCAGAGTGCCGACCGGTTCGTTGCCGTTCTGCAGCGGGATCAGGCGTAGCCTCATGCTGATCCGGCCAGCCTCGATGTCGATCTCGCGGGCCATGCGTCCCGACAGATCGGTCACGAAGTTCTGCCCGACTTCTTTGAGCCCGGGGCTCAACGCCTGGGTGACGACGCGGAAGTCCTCGTCCTCGAGGTCACCGATGTGGCCCATCCGCCGATACACCGATACCGCGTTTGGGCTGGCGTAGGCGATGTTGCCGCGCTTGTCCAGGCGGATCAGGCCATCGCCTGGGCGAGGAGACAGGCTCGGGTCCGAGCGGGGGCTGACCGGAAACTCCCCACGCCACAGCATGTCGCTGAGCACATCGGCGATCTCCAGGTAGTTGTCCTCCAGTGTCCCGGGGGCGCGGACCCCCATCTGGTTGGTGTGCTGTTCCACGACGGCGACACAGCGTTTGGAGCGCATGATGGGGATGGCCTTGATCCCCACCGGGATTCCCGCACTCAGCGAGCCCTCGCTGGTCTCTTGGATCTGCTGCGACATGTAGGCAGTGGTGACTAGGTGTTCTGGGTCGTAGGCGACATCGTCGCCTACCACGTCCTCCTCTAACGCCGTCGGGCCGGTGGTGGGCCTGATCTGTGCGGCGGCCCAGAAGATGTTGTCGTCTTCCCCAGGCAGCCACAAGATGAGGTCCGAGAAGCTCATATCGGCCAGAATGTGCCATTCATGAACGAAGGACCGCAACCAGTCCCGGTCTCCATCTAGCACGCTGCCGCGCTGCTCCAGTACATCATCGAGGCTTGGCACATGTCTAAGCTTGCCATATCGGGCTTGGGTATTCGTGCCTGGCTCTGGCACAATGTGATGCGCCCGCAGCCGCTGGGCAGAGTTGATCTTGAAGGAGAAAGCCATGGGCAAGGGTGGACGCAAGCGCCGCGCTCGCAGGAAGAATGGCGCGAACCACGGTAAGCGCCCCAACGCCTGAGCGATCCAAGAACGATGGAGGCAGGCCCCGCGATCGCGGGGCCTGCCTCCATTTCTGTCTGTTCTCAGCCGCGCATCGGCTTCCCAGCGTCCCGGAGCCGGTGGAGACGCAGGCTCACCCGCGGCCCCGGATAACGGTCTGGGTGATGTTGATCCGCAGGCTGGCCGGGGCCTTGGTCCCGCTGCAGCAGCGCCGCAACATCAAGGTGATCGTCTGCTCGATGTCGAAATCCCTCAGACATCGCTCGCAGGCGTGCAGGTGGTGCCGGATGAGATCGGCGTCCAGTTCGGTCATCTCGTCGTGCAGGAAGGTGTGCACGTTGGCCAGGGCCCGCATACAGTCGTCGAACTCGTCATTGTCGTGCAGGTGCGCCTCAGACATCGGCGGGCTCCTTCGGTCCGATGCCCAGCTCCCGGGCCGCGTCCACCAGTTTGGCCCTCAGCTGCGCCCGGCCCCGGTTGAGCCGGCTCATCACGGTGCCGATCGGTGTGCCCATCATCTCGGCAATCTCCTTATATGAGAATCCCTCGACATCGGCGAGGTAAACGGCGGTGCGGAAGTCCGGAGGAAGCGAACCCAATGCCTCTGTGACCCGGGCGTCGGGGATCAGGTCCAGTGCCTCCATCTCGGCCGAGCGCAACCCGGTCGAATCATGGCTGGCCGCGCTGGCCAGCTGCCAGTCCTCCACGTCCTCCCCGCTCGCCTGCGGCTGCCGCTGTTGCTTGCGATAGGAGTTGATGTAGGTATTGGTGAGGATCCGGTACAGCCACGCCTTGAGGTTTGTTCCGGGTTTGAACTGGTGGAACGATGCGAAGGCCTTGGCGTAGGTCTCCTGCACGATGTCTTCAGCGTCGGCGGCATTGCGCGTCATGCGTAGCGCGGCGCCGTAGAGCTGATCGAGATAACCCATAGCGTCGCGCTCGAAGCGGGCCGCGCGCTCGTCTGGCGTCTCGTTGTCGAGATCGACCTCTGGTGGTGTCATAGTCATCACATACGACAATAGCGAAGACCTCACCGGTGCCATGGCTGTTGTCGTCATAACTGCAACAACTCCGCCGTGGGTGGCTATATTCCCGCAAGGCAGCGGGTCAGAGTAGGGTTGGTCCATGAGCATCCTGCGTTTTGCCGCCCGTAGCCTGCTGGCCAGTTTCTTCATCGCCGAAGGCGCACAGGCCGCTATGGACCCAGATCTACGACTGCCCGCCACTGAGAAGATCACCGCGGCCGCGTTGCCACTCGCCCCCTCCGCGATCGCGGACTACCTGCCCGATGACCCACGCACCTGGGCCCGGATCACCGGTTTCGCCCAGATCGCGGGCGGCATCGGCCTGGCGATGGGGATCGCGCGCCGCCCCTGTGCCGCGCTGCTCGGAGTCAGCATGATCCCTGCCGTCATGGACCGGCCCGCCAAGGACCTTCCCGAGGCTGAGCGGAAGGCCGCCCGCGCGGTGCATGCCCGCAACCTCGGCCTGTTCGGTGCCGTGCTGCTGGCGGCTCTCGACACCGAGGGCAAACCCGACCTGGCCTGGCGCGCCACGGACGCGAAGCGCCGCCTCGCCAAAGAGAGCCGCCGCCACAAGCGCCAGGTCAAGAAGAGCGCCCGCTGGGCTCGCAAGCGGGCCGAGGCCATGACCGGTGAGCTCAAGTCCGCGGTGACCAAGTAAGTGCTGTGGCAGGCACCACACGCCACGGGCCCGGTCCGGGGACGGGTGGTCGTCCCCGGATCGAAATCTGAGACCAACCGGGCCCTGGTGCTGGCCGCCCTGGCCGATGGGCCAGGCACTATCAGCGGGGCATTGGAGTCCCGAGATTCGGCGCTGATGATCGCGGCCCTGCGCGCCCTTGGGGTGACCATCACCGGGACCGATGTCCTTCACGTGATCCCCCCGGAACGGTTCGTCACCAGCGGACGCATCGACTGCGGTCTGGCTGGGACCGTCATGAGGTTCGTGCCGCCCGTCGCGGCCCTGGCCGATGCTCCCACCACCTTCGTGGGTGACCCCCACGCCTCAGCCCGCCCGATGGCCCCTCTCATCAAGGGATTGCGCCAGCTGGGTGCCCGGGCGAGCGCGAGCGCGCTGCCATTCACGCTGTCCCCGCCGCGGGTCATGGGCGATGCCTGCGAGATCGACGCCAGTTCGTCCAGCCAGTTCATCTCTGGGCCGCTGCTCGCCGGGGCGCGTTACCCTTCGGGGCTGTGGCTGCGCCACTCGGGGACGAGGCTGCCGTCGCGTCCTCACATCGACATGACCGTGGCGATGTTGCGGGCCCGGGGGGTAAGGATCGCCACCCCCGACCCGGTCACCTGGGTGGTGCGGGCCGGGAGGATCAAGGCCATCGCCGATTCCATCGCTCCCGACCTCACCAACGCGGCGGTCTTCCTGGCCGCCGCGATGGTGACCGGCGGTGAGGTCACCATCGCCCACTGGCCGCTGGAGACGACCCAGCCTGGTGCCTCCTTCCTCGATATCGCGACCCGTTTCGGGGCCACGGTGCGGCGCGAAGGCGATCAGCTAAGCCTGACCGGGGGCAGGCTGGGCGGTATCGACGTAGATCTTTCGGGGGCCTCGGAGCTGACTCCGATCGTGGCGGCCGTCGCCTTGTTCGCTGAAGGAATCACGACGATCTCGGGCATCGGTCACATCCGCGGGCACGAGACCGACCGGCTCGCGGCCCTGACCAGGGAGTTCAGCCAGGCGGGGGCCGAGATCCAGCAGAGCGAGGACGGTTTGCGGATCGTCGGCGGGGGCAAGCTACGGCCCCGCACCTTCGAGACCTACGACGATCACCGGATGGCCCACGCCGCCGCTCTGGTGGGCCTGCGGGTGGCGGGGACAACCCTGGCCGATGTCGGCTGCACCGCCAAGACCATGCCTCGCTTCGCCGAAGACTGGATGCGGCTGTGCGCTCACTGACCCGCGACGAACACCACGGGTTTGACCGGCCCCGGCGCACCCGCCCCCGGACCAAGGACCGGCCCGACTATTCCGGCGCGGAGGTTGCCCGCGTCATCACCGTGGACCGGGGCCGTTACCGCTGCAAGCTCGACGACCGGTTCATCACCTGCACCAAGGCTCGGCAACTGGGTCGCGGATCGGTCATCGTCGGCGACCTTGTCCGGGTCGTGGGAGACACCTCTGGAACCGAGGGCACGCTCGCCCGGATCGTCGAGGTCATGGACAGGCGCACCGTATTGCGCCGCACGGCCGACGACAATGACCCCTACGAGCGTCCGATCGTGGCGAATGCCGACCAGCTGGTCATCGTCACGGCGTTGGCCGAGCCCGAGCCCCGCATGGGCATGATCGACAGGATCCTGGTCGCGGGCTATGACGCCGGGATCTCCCCGCTGCTGTGCCTGACGAAAGCAGACCTCGCGTCCCCTGCCGCGCTGGTCGCGGCCTACTCCCCCCTCGACGTCCCGATCGTCGTCACCGAGCCGGGAGCCGACCTCAGCCCATTGACCGGGCTGCTCACCGACCGGGTCTCGGTCTTCGTTGGGCATTCGGGGGTCGGCAAATCCACACTGGTCAACGCGCTGATCCCAGGGGTGCGGCGGGCCACCGGCTCGGTCAATGAGGTGACTGGCAAGGGACGCCACACCTCCACCTCGGCGATCGCGCTGGAACTGCCCGGTGGGGGCTGGATCATCGACACCCCGGGAGTCCGGTCCTTCGGGCTGAGCCACGTCCGGCCGGATTCGGTGCTGGGGGCCTTCACCGATCTGAACGAATATGCCGAGGACTGCCCCCGCGGCTGCCCACACGATCAGGGGGCACCGGAATGCGGGCTGGACCAGGCGGTGCGAGACGGCCTGCTGCCGGCGGAAAGGGTGGCTTCCTTCCGGCGCATGGAGTTGGTGTTCAGCCCGTGAACCTGGCCCGCTAAGGTTAGTGACCATGGCGCTCAGCAAGGACCTCACCGATGACCTCAGGCTCGCTCATCTCATGGCCGATGACGCCGATTCCATCACGATGGCGAGGTTCAAGGCGCTGGATCTGCGGGTCACCTCCAAGCCGGACCGCACCCCGGTCACCGACGCTGATACCGCCGTGGAGGAATCCCTGCGCCGGACGCTGTCGCGGGCGCGTCCCCGCGACGCCGTCCACGGTGAGGAGGGTAGCGACACCGGCTGGGGACCGCGTCGCTGGATCATTGACCCGATTGATGGGACCGCCAACTTCTTGAGGGGGGTGCCGGTCTGGGCGACGCTCATCGGCCTCATGGTGGACGATGAGGTCGCGGTAGGGGTCGTCTCGGCCCCAGCGCTCGGACGCCGCTGGTGGGCCGCCAAGGGCGGCGGTGCCTTCACCGGACGGTCCCTGCTGAATTGCAACGAGATCAGGGTCAGCCGGGTCAACCGGATCGAGGACGCTTCCCTGTCCTATTCCTCGATCGGCGGCTGGGTGCACGACGATCGCGGCCAGCAGTTCGTTGATCTCATGCGCTCCTGCTGGCGCACCCGCGCCTACGGTGACTTCTGGAGCTACATGCTGGTCGCCGAGGGCGCTGTGGACATCGCCACCGAACCCGACCTGGCCTTGCACGACATGGCCGCGCTCGACATCATCCTGCGCGAGGCTGGCGGAGAGTTCACCAATATCGACGGCCATCCAGGACCGGTCGGCCCCGGCGC
>JAUMYR010000041.1:14777-21256 GCA_030528545.1 Propionibacteriaceae bacterium | reverse complement strand
GCAGGTAGGCTGAGGCCATGCCAGCGATGTACGACGCTGTTGTGATCGGCGCGACCATTTCTGGGTTGACCAGTGCACTCACCCTCGCTCGCCGCGGGGTGAAAGTCGTGGTGCTCGATCCTTTCCCAGAGGGCGCCAGCGCCTCGGTCGGCCACGGTATCGCCACTGTCGTGCTCGGCGATGACCTCGCGGTCGGGCGGACCACCGACGAGACACTGTTGCGCCGGCTGGGGCGAGTGCTTGATGCCCAGTCCTTCGTCGCCGAACTCGCGGAGTCACACGACGTGCCGATCGCCCGCATGCCGGTGACCGAAAGGACGCTGGCTCACGACCCGCGTCTGGCCGCGGAACGCCGGATGCTGGTGCGCCTCGGCGCCCCCGTCACCCCCGTGCCAGCGGACTCGGTCGCTGGCCTCGACCTTGGGCCGGGATTCATGGTTCCCGACCAGCTGGTGGTAGACCCCGACGCCTATGCCGCCGCGTTGCGGCAGGCCGCGGTGAAGGCCGGGGTCACGCTCATACACCTGGTCACCGTGACCAGGCTTCGTCGGCACCGGGTGCTTTACGCGGTGCACTATCGAAGCCAGCTTGCCTGGGAACACTCCATGCAGGTCGAGTGGGCGCCACGAGTCATCGATACCCAGGCCACCAGCCCCTGGGGCCGGCATGTCCGCCAGGGTCAGGCGCTTTCTGTTCCAGTGGTGCTCACCAGCGGCATCACGCTGGACGCGGTGCTCGCGCTCCGCGACACCCCGGCTCGGCTGCTGCGTCCCTACCGCGACGGGGTCTTGGTCGTCGGTCACCCGGTGCCGCCAGCCGCCCTGGAAACCGCGACGCTCGGCTTGCGGCAGTGGGTGAGCGAGCGCCTGGGCTCCCCGGCCAGCGCGACCTCACACTATGGGATCGAGCCTGGCTCGCTGGAGAACCCGAGTGAAGGGGCCTCTCCCATACCGGGTGGATTCTGGGCCGGTGGCAATGGGCTGTGGGAACTCGCCCGGGGCACGGCGGCGGGACTGGCGATCGCCCGGCGGCTGCTGAGCGAACCCGACACCGAGCAACGGCTTCCTGCCGCCTTCCGGCTGCGCGCCTCGCTGCGCCGCGGCTGGCAGGGGCACTCGCGCTGAGAGGCCTCAAGGTGAGCGGCTCCGCCGCTGGAAGAACTCTGCCCGCGGCGGAACTGGTGCGTACAATGACGCAGTGCTAGAACCAATGAGCGAGGCCGATGAGCGAATCATCGCGGCCCAGCTGGGACGGAACCCCCGCGGTGTCGCCGGGGTTGCTTGGCGTTGCCCGTGCGGCAAACCCGGCGTGGTCAAGACCGAACCCAGGCTGCCCGATGGGACCCCGTTCCCAACGACCTATTACCTCACCTGCCCGCGGGCCGTGGCCGGATGCTCCGCACTTGAGGCGAATCGGGTGATGGCCGAGATGACCGAACGCCTGGGCCACGACGCCGAGCTGGCCGCGGCTTACCAGCGGGCCCACGAGTCCTATCTCGCCGATCGGGCGGAGCTGGGGGAGGTCTCCGAGATCGCGGGCATCTCGGCCGGGGGGATGCCGACCCGGGTCAAATGCCTACACGTGCTGGTCGGTCACGCCTTAGCCGCTGGCGAGGGCGTCAACCCGCTGGGTGACGAGGCGCTCGCCCTGCTCGGTGATTTCTGGACGCGTCCCTGCCTGCCGGAGCCCGAGGATGGCTAGGCGCGTCGCGGCCGTAGACTGCGGCACCAATAGCATCCGCCTGCTCGTCGTGGAGGATGCCCACCCGCCCCGGGAACTGGACCGGAGGCTGGAACTGGTCCGCCTGGGGCAGGGCGTCGACCGGACCGGCGAGTTCCACCCAGAAGCGCTGGCCCGCACCTTCGCGGCCTGCGAGAGCTATGCCCGGATCATCGACGGGTTTGGCTGCGATGAGGTCCGCTTCGTCGCCACCTCGGCAGCCCGTGACGTGGCCAACCGAGAGCAGTTCTTCGCCGGGGTGCGGGAACGTCTTGGGGTCGAGGTGGACATCATCAGCGGCGATGAGGAGGCCCGGCTCAGCTTCTCGGGCGCCCTCTCTGGGGTAGCGGCCTCGGGAAGGGTGCTCGTCATCGATATCGGCGGCGGTTCCACGGAACTGGTCCTCGGCGAGGCGCCGGGGGAGGTCCTGAGCGCGGTCTCACTGGATGTGGGCTCGGTTCGGGTCACCGAACGTTTCTTCGTCGACCGCCCTCCCACCGCTGCCCAGGTCGCTGAAGCCAGGGCCTTCGCCGGACGGCTGATGGACGCCTCAGGCATCGATTTTTCCAGCGTCACCACGGCGATCGGTGTGGCCGGGACGGTGACGAGCATGAGCGCGGCGCTCCAGAGGCTACCGGCATACGACCGTGGCAGGGTCCACGGGTCGGTCCTCACCTTTGGAGACATTGAGGCCATCGCCACGGATTGGCTCGCCGCCACGCTGGACGACATGGTGTCGCGGCCGTGCATGCACCCGCTACGGGCCGAGGTATTGCCAGCCGGGTCGCTGATTCTCAGCGAGTTGGTGAGGCGTTTGGACACCGGTGCCGTGCTCGTCAGCGAAACCGATATTCTCGATGGCATCGCGTATCGCCTGCTCGGCGGCCAGGGCCGCTAAGCTGGCATCTGGCCCTCGTAGCCCAACGGCAGAGGCAGGCGGCTTAAACCCGCCCAAGTACGGGTTCGAATCCCGTCGGGGGCACCGCCAGGGAACAAGGAGGACCGAGGCCGGGCGAGGGGGATGGCTCCATGCCGCTAGGGGGCGGCGAGCGAGCGGTGCGTTCGTTTTGGATGGCGTCTAAGATTGGTAAGGCACAACTAGCGAAGAAGAGGTTCTTTCGTGGCAAATCCGATTTTGTCCAAGCCCGGCGTTTTCACCCAGAGCGCCGACTACCACGGCGCCCCATACGGGTACCAGTACAACCCCTACGCGCAGCAGATGCCCGGTTACGCGCCCCAGCCGGTGGCCCGTGGCGGTGTGATGACCCTGGACGATGTGATCGCCAAGACGTCCATCGTGATGCTGCTACTGGTCACCTCGGCGGCAGCCAGCTGGCTACTGGTGCCGCGTTCGGTGCAGTTCCCGGTCCTGATCATTACGTCGCTGGCCTGCCTGGTGACGGTGTTCTTCGTCGCCCGTCGCCGTGAGGTCCCCATCGGGGCAGTGGTCTTCTACGCGCTGCTCGAAGGCGTGGTCATCGGCGTATTCTCGCGGTTCTTCGAGGGGTACTATCCGGGCATCGTCGGCCAGGCCGTCATGGCCACCTTCGTGGCGGCGGGCGCGACTCTGCTGGCCTACAAGTTCTTCAACATCAGGGTGACCTCCAAGTTCCGCAAGATCGTCACGATCGGGGTGGGTTCGCTGGTCTTGCTGATGCTGGTCAACCTGGGCTTCGCTCTGTTTGGAGTCGATCTCGGCGTGCGGTCTATGGGCTCCGGCGCGGGCTGGCTCAGCATCATCATCTCGGTGATCGCGGTCGGTCTTGCGGTGATGAGCCTGATCCTCGACTTCGACATGATCGAGCAGGGCATCGCCCAGCAGGCACCAGCCAAGGAATCGTGGCGTGCCGCCTTCGGCATCACGGTCACCATGGTGTGGCTCTACACGGAGCTGTTGCGAATCCTGTCCTATTTCCGCGACTGACCGGTCTCGTCTGCATCACGACGGCGGGTGTCCCAGCGTTCCTTCGCATCGGGACACCCGCCGTCTGGCTTGTGCTCTCAGCTTTGCCGGGGGCTTGAACAGCATCGGACCGGAGCCCTACCAGGGGAGTTCCTTCAGGTGCTGGGTGAGCAGTGCGCGAGCCCCGGCCGTCCAGGGCAGGCAGCGCCACCTGGAGCGGCCGACCCAGGCCGCATGCTCGGTGGTCCCGGCATGGTCGTGGACGACCGGTGGGGTGGGCCGATCGCAGCGGGCGCTGTAGATGATGCGCAACGCGTGGAAATCCTCCAGGGTGCCGTCCGGGGCGAAACCAATCCAGTGGTCTGACTGGAGGGCCAGCAGCCTGCGCAGCCGCACGTCCTGACCGGTTTCCTCGTAGATTTCGCGCAGCACCGCATCCGAAGGCGATTCATGGGGGTCAAGCCCGCCCCCGGGCAACATCCAGACCCCGGGGGCATTCGTCCGGGGGGAACAGACGGTACCGAGGAGCCCACAGGGCGAGGCGACCATGGCATAGGCGGCGATCCTCTGGCGTCGCTGGGCAGTCTGTGTCTTCGAGACGCCCGAGTCGAATTGTCGCTGGCGTCGCCGCTGTGGGCGGTCCTCCTTGTTGCTTGGGCGGACGAGGAAGACGACAGTGATGTCGTCAGCGACCAGATTGGCGCTGAGCGGACGCACTGCCACATAACCTGCGTTCCAGAGGGTGAGATCGGGGTGCTCGCCGTGCCCGACGACGAAGTCGAAGATCGGCGCACCGACTGGGCTGGCCACTCCGATCACACGCATCGGCTCAGTCTAGCTCGCCCGTTGGGAAGTTGAATCGCCGAGTTGGCACCAGACAGCACCGCCGAGCCGTAAGCTACGGTCTGCAAGCGCAGCAACAGATGGAGGACGCGTGGAATATCGCGAGAATGCCCGGATCGATGCGTCCGAGGTGGTGTATGCGGGTAATGGCGGTCCTCGGCGCAGAGGACCAGGCATCGCCCTCGGCGGTGGCGCCGGGATCCTGCTGGTGGTGGTCGCGCTGCTATTCAACATCGACCTCAGCTCGCTAACTCAGGAGGAGGGTCCGGTCGCGCCGCAGACCGGTGCGGTGGAGACTCCACACTGTCAGACCGGTGCCGATATCAAACAGGACCGGCGCTGTCGCTGGGCCGCCCAGGTGAACTCGATCCAGCGCTACTGGCGATCGGCGCTGCCGGGGTACAAACCGGCGAAGCTGGTCATCTTCAGCGGCCGGATCTCGACGGCCTGCGGAACCGCGGGAAGCGAAGTGGGCCCGTTCTACTGCCCCGGAGACCAGCAGGTGTATATGGATCCGGGGTTCACCGAGATGCTGCTGAAGCGGCTCGGAGCCAAGGGAGGGGACGCCGCGGAAGCCTATATCCTGGCCCACGAGTACGGCCACCATGTTTCAAACCTCACCGGAACCCTAGCGCGGGCACAAAGCTCACGGCAGCAGACCGGACCCAAGTCTGCCCAGACCAGGCTCGAACTGCAGGCCGACTGCTATGCGGGGGTGTGGTTCGCCAACACGGTCAAGGACCCCAATAGCCTCATCAAGTCCGTGACCAGGGACGACCTAGAACGTGTCGTGGATGCGGCGCGAGCAGTGGGCGATGACCACATCCAGCTACAGTCAACGGGAGGGATCAGCCCGGAGTCGTGGACCCATGGTTCGTCGGCGATGCGGAAATACTGGGTGACCAAGGGGTTCCAGTCCGGAGACCCGAACGTATGTGACACCTTCTCCACCGACGAACTCGGAGAATAGATTGAGACTGATCTCGCCCAACCAGCTGCCGGGCGTTCTCGCCAGCTTGCCTGCCGAGCCGCGCGTCGTGACCCAGGGCAGTTTCGGCACGCCACACCGCCTGCTTGAACTCATCGATGCTCAACTGGAGCGCTACCGGCTATTCGTGGTGAACGAATTGCCCGGGCTGGTGCATCGCGACGGCGTGCGCCACGAGACCATCTTCGTCGGGCCCGGCTTGCGCGGTCATCAGTTCGACTACTACCCGTGCCGGTTGAGCCTGATGCCGCGGCTGTTTTCGGGCCCGCTCGCTCCCGACATCGTGGCCGTGCAGGTGTCACGTCCGGTGGGTGGCAAGGTGTCGCTCGGTATCGAGGTCCAGGTGCTTCCGGGGGCGTTGGAGGCGGCCCGCGCCCGGGGAGGGCTCATCATCGCTCAGCTCAACCGGAAGATGCCCTTCGTGCACGGTGACGGCGTGCTGGACGCCGGCATCTTCGACGCGATCATCGAGGCGGACCAGGAGATCCCGACAGCGCCGACCATCCACGTCGATGACGCCGCGGCTGAGATCGGGGCCCGGGTGGCGGCCATGGTCCCCGATGGGGCATCGCTGCAAGCGGGCATTGGGGCTGTCCCGGATGCGGTACTGGGTGCGCTCGTGGGCCATCGCGGCATGAGGGTCTGGACAGAGTTGCTTTCGGAGGGGTTCCGGCAATTGCACCTGTCTGGCACCTTGGATGAGTCCCAGCCCATCATCGGTTCCTTCGCTTTCGGCCCGAGCGAGTTCTACGACTGGATAGACGACAACCCCCGGGTGCGGTTGCTGAGTTGCGAGCACACCAACAGCCCGGCCGTGATCGCGGCTCAGCCGCAGATGACCAGCATCAACACCGCGCTACAGGTCGATCTGTTCGGCTCGGCGAATGCGTCCCGGATCAATCAGCGGATCTTTTCGGGGACCGGGGGACAGACGGACTTCTTCGTCGGTGCGATGCATGCCAGCGGCGGTCAGGCGATCATGGCCCTGAAGTCATGGCATCCGAAGGCCAATGTGTCGACGGTCGT
>JAUMYR010000041.1:6864-14677 GCA_030528545.1 Propionibacteriaceae bacterium | reverse complement strand
AGGCGATCATGGCCCTGAAGTCATGGCATCCGAAGGCCAATGTGTCGACGGTCGTGCCCAAACTGGACGAACCGACCACGTCGCTGCAGTTCAGCTCGGTTGTCACCGAGCACGGTGCGGCGACGATCTGGGGAGCCTCACAGCGTGACCAGGCGCTCGGCTTGATCGAGGCCGCCGACCCCAGGGCCAGGGATGATCTATACGCCGCGGCGGAGGGATTCGGCTTACTGGTCTGATACCTGGGTGGTGATGTTGGTCCCGTTGAGGTCAGTGACCACAGTCTGCTGCCCAAACGTGTAGGTGATGGTGGGGGTCGTCCACTGGTACCGGTTGTCCGCGACGACCGTGATCGGCACGGTCAGCGGCAGGCTGTATTCAAAGCGGAGATTCGCCCGGGTCTGCCCGATCACCGCTGGGTCGATCAGGGTCGGGTCGAACGTGGTGAGGGTGCTGGACTCTTTTCGTGAGGCGGTATATGCCGGGAGTTTCTCGGTGCGGGTACGCCGGGCGATCGTGCCTTCCGCGATCCCGGCCTCATCGCTCCAGACGCCGGTCCCGGGCGAATAACCCAAGGACAGGACCCGGGGCCGGCCGTGAGTCGCGTCTCTCAGCCCCTCGGCGAGCCCCTCGGTGGTCTCGAAATCGACATGACGGATCGGGGTCGCGTCCGCGCGGAAGAAAACCGTCGCGGATTCTGGACGGGTGGTGACGCTCATGAGGACCTGGCCAGGGTCGTGTTCCACGATCTGTAGCTGTGGCGCCGAATTGCTCGTGCCCAGGGATTCGGCGGTAGCGAACAATTTACCGACATCGCTGATATCGAAATCCAAGGGATAGAACGATGCTTGTTTGACATCGGCCACGTCGGAATCGACCGGCTTTATCTTTCCTTCGGCCCACGAATAGGTCTTGATCCTCTTGTCATTGGTGATAAAGCTGATGATCGCGACGTGCTGGGAAATGTCTACTTTGACGGCGTTCTGTTCGCCCGCTTCGGCCATGATCCGCTGGACGATGGTCCGGGCGGTGCCGGGGGAGGTCAGGTCGAGCTGGGGCGTGGCCGAGGGGGTGGCTGCTGGCGGGGCAGACGATGGTGCGCTGGCCGAGGGCATGGGGGAAGTCGCGGTGCACCCGGCCAGCGCGAAGACTGCCGCGGTGACGAAAAGTGCGTGCTTTCCCATGCTCCGGAATTGTAGTCGCCAGGGTGTCGCCACCTGTTCCCGGACGAAGTTGGCCCCCGGGCACACAGTGTCGGCCGATAGGGCTAGGGTTGAGATATCCGGTTGATAGCAACCGGTGAGATCCAACGAAGAATCGAGGTCCCTCATGTCAGAACAGAGCGAGGCCACCGGCGAGAGCCTGGACACCGCCGTCACCGTAAGCCGGTCGGTGTCCAAACCACTCAAGAGCGTCTGGGTCACGCTGATGGGTCCCGCTGGTGCGGAGGCCCTTCTCGGTCCCGGCGGCCAGATCACGGAAAAGGGGCATGTGTGGCGAGCAGCCGATGGCGCTCACGGCGTTACCCGCAGTTTCCATCCTCTTGAACAGATCCGTTTCTCGTGGCACAAGGATGACGACGATCCCGCATCTCTCGTCGATGTGCGACTCGCATCGGAAGGCGAGGGCACTCTGTTGTCGATCACTCACGAGCATCTGCATGAGGGCGCGGACCGGCAGTGGCTCCGGCAGCGCTGGAGCGAAGCTCTGGAGCGCATCGACGAGGCCACGGCCTGATCGAAGATAAATCGCTTGTCGCATCCCCCGGCGCGGCCTACCGTAGAGGTACACAGGAAAGGGGGTGGTCAGACAGATGACATCTGAATGGACACGTGAGGTGGTTCGGGCCTAAGCCCAACCGGCTCGGGTAATCCAACCGAGCCACCGGACCCGTGGGTGTCGGTGTGTCCGCCGGCTCGAGGCCCACGGGTCTTTCCTATGTCCTCACTGTTCGCTCCGGAAGGAAAACAACCTCAGCACGGACTGGCGGCTTGCTGGCCGCGTTCCGGTCTGAGGCCGGCACCGGCAGTGCCAACCAGGCGCGGCCGGGCGCGAGGACGGGCAGCCGAGGACCGCGGTTCGTCCAGATTCCAGGACGGCGGTCTCGGATTCTGGTTGCTGAGTCGCCTAGAGCGCTAAGGTTCCTTTCGGACAAAACGAAAGGCGGACTATGAGCAGCTTGACCCACGCGGACCCCAACGGCTATTTCGGACGTTACGGCGGTGCTGAACTTCCTCCTTTCCTGGTCGAACCGATCGCCGAGGTCGCCGCTGCTTACGAGCAGGCCCGCCAGGATCCGTCCTTCATGGCCGAGTATGAGGCGCTCCTGGCCACCTATGTGGGGCGTCCGTCTCCACTGTTCGAGGCCAAGCGGCTGGCCGCCCGGCTGGGTGGAGCCAAGCTCTTCCTCAAGCGTGAGGACCTCAACCACACCGGGGCGCACAAGATCAACCACTGCATCGGAGAGGGCCTGCTCGCGAAGCGGATGGGTAAGAAGAAGCTCATCGCCGAGACCGGGGCGGGCCAGCACGGCGTCGCGCTGGCAACGGCCGCCGCTCTGCTCGGGCTGGAATGCGAGATCCACATGGGTGCCATCGACATCGCCAAGCAGCGCCCGAATGTGGTGCGGATGGAAATGCTGGGCGCCAAGGTCGTCTCGGTGACCCAGGGCGGAGCCTGCCTCAAGGACGCCGTGGACTCGGCTTTCGCTACCTATGCCGCCGACCACAGGGACGCCTTCTACGCCATCGGTTCGGCGGTCGGCCCGCATCCCTACCCGTCGATGGTGCGAGACTTCCAGCAGATCGTTGGACGGGAGGCACGGGCCCAGATTCTTGAGGCGCAGGGCCGCCTGCCTGATGCCCTGGTGGCCTCCGTGGGCGGCGGCTCCAACGCGCTCGGGCTGTTCACCGCCTTCCTCGACGACCCGCAGGTCGCGATCTACGGGGTCGAACCGGCGGGCGAGGGGCTCGACACCCCCCGTCATGCGGCGACCATGACGCTCGGTGGGGAAGGAATACTGCACGGCATGAGGACTCTCGTCCTCACCGATGAGCACGGAGACACAGCCCCCGTGCATTCGATCGCATCCGGGCTGGATTACCCCGCGGTGGGTCCCCAGCACGCTTACCTCAAGGAAGCCGGCCGGGTCACCTATACCTCGGTTACCGATGAGGAGACGCTGGAGGCCTTCCAGATGCTCTGCCGCACCGAGGGCATCATCCCGGCTCTGGAGAGCTCACACGCGCTGGCCCATGCGGTCAAGCTGGCACCCGAGCTGAGCCCGGATCAGATCCTGATCGTCAACCTGTCGGGCCGTGGTGACAAGGACATCGACTATGTCGCCGAGATTCTCGCGAAGCGCTAACCAGTTCCCATGACCGGGTCATCGGGTCCGTCTCGGTGGGAGCCGCGCCACCGGGCCCCTTGCCCGCATGGCCGGATGGAGGACACCGGGTCTCTAATGGGCTGAGACGAGCCTGAGCCCGATGACGCAGCCGATCAGCCCGCAGATCAGCGCGAGGCGCAGCAAGGTGATGGGTTCGCCGCCGGTTACCATGCCGTAGACCACGGCGAGGCTGGCCCCGATGCCGACCCAGACGGCATAGCCGGTGCCTACGGGCAGGGTTCGCAGGGCATAGGCCAGACCGCCCATCGAGACGATCAGGGCCAAGGCGAAGACCACGCTGGGGACGGGTTTGGTAAAGCCCTCGGACTTGCCGAGCGCTATCGCCCATACCGCCTCGAAGACCCCCGAGACGATGAGCACGAGCCAGGCCACGCAGGCTCCTCTCTATCAGTGTCTGGCGCTAGCCAGAGGCGGGTGTCCCCACCCGGCGGGGGTCGTCGGCTCCGCGGCCAGCGATAGGGTCCGCCGGGGTGGGGCTCCCGTGGAGCTAGCGGGCAGCCTCTACCGCGGCGTCGAACTCGGCTTCGATCTCGGCATCCGGGGCATAGGTGAGTTTCGACACGGCCAGGCACAGCACGAGGTTGACCAGGGCCCCTGGAAGGATCTCATACAGGTTGAACAGCGGCACCGAGTCCCCGAAGTTCGCCGCGAGCAGGTATTTCCACGCGAATACCGTCACCGCTCCGCCGACCATACCCGCCAGGCCGCCTTGCCAGCTGAGCTTGCGCCAGTACAGCGACAACAGGATCAGCGGGCCGAAGGCCGCACCGAACCCGCCCCAGGCGAAGCCGACCAGCTGGAGGATGTTGGACTTCGGGTCCCAAGCCAGCAACGCGGCAACTACCGAGACGATCAGCACCGCGGTGCGTCCCAGCAGGATGCCCTGCTTGTCCCCCAGGGTCTTGCGGAACAGCCCCCGGTAGACGTCCTCGACCAGGGCGGAGGACGATACCAGCAACTGGGAGGAGATAGTAGACATGATCGCGGCCAGCACCGCGGCAAGGACAAACCCGGCGAAGACTGGGTGGAATAGCAACTGGCCGAGTTTGAGGAATACCGCCTCGCTGTTGGGCAAGGCCGCTTTGTCGTGCTTGAACACCGCGATGCCGACAAATGCCGTCGCGGCGGCACCCAGGAGAGAGAAGATCATCCAGCCAATCCCGATGCGGCGGGCCTGCTTCGCTTCCCCTGGGGTGCGCAGCGCCATGAAACGGACGATGATGTGCGGCTGTCCGAAATAGCCGAGCCCCCATGCCAGGTTCGAGATCACCGCGATGGCGCTGACCCCGGTGAACATGTTGAACAGCTGGGCGCTCTGCTGTGTGGCGACGGCGTCCACCGAAGCCGACCACTCGCCGAAACCCCCGATGTGGACCAGGCCGATGATCGGTACCAGGATGAGTGCGGCGAGCATCATGAGACCTTGTACCGTGTCGGTCCACGAGACCGCGAGGAACCCGCCGACCAGGGTGTACAGGACGACGACGCCCGCGATGAGCACCATGCCCACGTGGTAGTTCATGCCGAAACTGGACTCGAAGAAGGTGCCCCCGGCCACCATTCCGCTGGAGACGTAGAAGGTGAAGAACACCAAGATGATGAGGCCCGAGACGATCCGCAGCGCCCGGGACCGGTCCCGTAGGCGGGAATCCAGGAAACTCGGCAGGGTGATGGCGTTGTTGCTCACCTCGGTGTAGGTCCGCAGCCGCGGGGCAACATATCTCCAGTTCAGCCAGGCGCCGACCGTCAACCCGATCGCGATCCACAGCTCGACCAGCCCGTTGAGGTATAAGGCTCCGGGAAGACCCATCAGCAACCATCCCGACATGTCGGAGGCGCCAGCCGACAGCGCCGCCACGCCGGGGCTGAGGGAGCGGCCACCGAGCATGTAATCGTCGAGGTTGGACGTTCGCTGGTAGGCCGCGATGCCGAGGATGATCATGCCGACGAAATAGATGATCATCGCGATGGTCTGCCAGTTTTCAGGCGTCATTTTTGCTCCCGTTCTTCTGGTGCTCAATGCTGAGCGCAACTTATCGTCTCGACGGGACCCGCGGGGGCCGTTTCACAAATCCGGTGTCGATGCCCTCGGATAGGACCGGAGACCGGGGGCAGCCTGGCTGCCGGGTGCGGCCTTTGTGCCGCTGTGGCCGGTGCCCGGTTCGCTCTCCGGAGCCCGCCCACCCGCGGTGGCAGGGCCCAATCTGGAGGCGTCAAGCGGTGGTGCCCTTGCCGGGCGTGCGTGGGGAGGCAGCCCGTTCTGGCCTCGAAGTCGGGTCAAGGGGGAGAAACTACGGGTCTGGTGCTCAGTGTGACTTTTCCCCGGCGTGGTGGCAGCGAGAAGGGATTGCCTGACCCTAAGACGAGGGCTCCGCGGCTCTCGTGCCGCGCCGGTGATGCTATCCAAACGCCTCGCGAGTGTGTCGTCCCTGGCAGCAGACCCATCCCACGGAGGTAGGGCTGGGCGTGGGACGGACTTCGGGTGTGAGCGGATCATTCACTGGTGGGACGGGACCGGCACGCTGCTCGCTGTGAGCGAGCCGGGTGCCCGCGACCCGGTTGAGGCTGGCGCCCGGGGGGAGTCCTCAACCAAACCCGGGTGCCGGAACCGGCGCGGTCGGGGTCGAAGCCGATGCCCCCGCCTCGTCGCCTCACCCGGGGCAGGAGACTCCAGTGCGATGATCGCAGGCGTAGCCCTGTGGGTTCTTGTGCAGGTACTGCTGGTGTTCGATCTCGGCGTAGTAAAAATCCCCTCCGGGGGCGATCTCGGTCGTGATCGGGCCGAAACCGGCGCGGGTCAGCTCTGGCTGGTAGGCGGCGGCCATGCCGGTGGCGATGCGCTCCTGGGTATCCGAGGTGGTGAAGACCGCCGATCGGTACTGTGTGCCGATGTCGTTGCCCTGGCGGTCTGCCTGGGTGGGGTCGTGGTTCTCGAAGAACAACCGCAACAGGTCGTGATAGCTCAGCTTTTCGGGGTCGAAGACTACCTGGACCGTCTCGGTGTGACCGGTGCGTCCGGTGCAGGTCTCACGGTAGGTGGGGTTGGGAGTGAACCCGCCCATGAAACCGACGGCGGTGTTCACCACCCCGGGGCATGTCCAGAACAGGCGCTCGGCACCCCAGTAACACCCCATCGCGACGTAGGCGACCTCACAACCGTGGGGCACCTCATCGATGGGGCGTCCGAAGATCTCGTGGTCTGGGAAGCCGGCGAACATCGGCTTGTCGCGTCCGGGCAAGGCGGTCGCGGCATCCACTCGCGGCACGATCATCTTCTGTCTCAACCAGTTCTGAAGGTCCATGCCGACAACGTTACGCGCATGCCCCCACCGGCACGAGGCGGCGCCGGTAGGCTCGCGCTGATAGCGAACGGAGGTGAGGAGATCTCGCAGCGGTACACACTCGGACTGATCTTCGTGGGCGGATTCACCGGGACCCTCGCCCGCGCGCTGCTCCAGACCATTGTCCCGGGCGGGGACTGGCCATGGGCGACCTTCGCGGTCAACCTCGCGGGGCCTTCGCCCTGGGGATGGTGAGTGAATATGTGATCGTCTCCCGAGCCAGCCAGGACAGGCGCACCGCCGTGCGGTTCGCACTCGGAACCGGTCTGCTGGGCAACTTCACCACCTACAGTGCTCTCGACCACCAGGTCGCGGCCGCACCCGCGGTGTCCGGGCTCGGATACGGGTTGGCCGGCGTTGCCGGGGGAGTATTACTCGCTGCCGCCGGGATCGCCGTGGGGCGCCGACTGTGGGCGGAGACCTCATGATTCTGCTCCTGACCGGGCTCGCGGGAGCCCTCGGTGCCGTCCTGCGCTATGCGGTAGACGCCGCACTGGGGCGTCTCCATAGGCTTCCGCTCCCGATCGGCAGCTGGACGATCAATGTCACCGGTTCACTGGCGCTCGGCCTATTGTCTGGATGGCAGCTTCCCGCGGGCCTGGTGGCGGTTCTCGGCACCGGGCTGTGCGGCGGTTTCACGACCTTCAGCACCGCCAGCGTCGAGGCGGTGCGGCTCGCCGCCCAGCCGCTGATAGCGGCCGGTTATGTCCTCATCACGCTGGGTTCATGCGTCGGCGCGGTGGTCCTCGGCCAAGCCCTGGTTGGCTGAGGACCTCTCTGGGTTTGATCGCACCCGGATACCAACCGACCCCCAGATGGCACCCGAGCGGGGATCGTGCCACCAACGCGGCCGCGGGTAGCGAGGTAGCGCACCACCGAAGACTCCATTGCGCATACCAGGACTCCTCCCATGTCCCGAGGAAGGCGGTGCTTGTGAGAAGGGCACCTGGTTGACCGGAGGCGGCGGGATACGGGCAGGTCGAAGGCCCTCGCCGAAGCTGCTAAACTTACTCGTTGCGGCCTTTGACTCTGGCCTGGCCGCAGATACGTGAGCGGTGAGTTGCAG
>JAUMYR010000041.1:0-6764 GCA_030528545.1 Propionibacteriaceae bacterium | reverse complement strand
TCGTTGCGGCCTTTGACTCTGGCCTGGCCGCAGATACGTGAGCGGTGAGTTGCAGCTTTCGGGCAGTTTGGTGAGGCGACACATCGCAGGTCCTGTGGACCCACCTCATGCCAGCAACTCAACGAAGCACAGGCGCCGCCCGGTCTCACTGAAGGGTGTGCGCGGAGGACAACATGACCTTGCCCAAGAAACGGAAGCATCCCAAATCATTCAAGGCCGACGGCACCCCCAAGAAGCGCTGGACCGCTGAGCAGCGAGCGGCTCGCGGACACGGTCCCCGCAAGCGCGGCGGCCGTTCTCAGGAATGGACAGGCGGTCAGCGTGAGCGCTCGCTGGCAGGCTCAGCCGAAGGTTTCGAGCGTCCAGCCCGCAGTTTCGACCGGGACCAGTGGCGGGATCGTTTCGAAAGGGGAGAACGGTTTGGCCGTTCCGCCCGCGATGACCGGCCCGCCGGAGACGACCGCGGCTCCAGTCAAGCCAGGTCCGGGAGGTTTGAGAGAGACGGTCGTCCCCGCGGGGAGCGCCGCGACAGGTTTGACGATGGGCCCCGCCGCAGCGGTTGGGGACGCGATGAGCGTCCGGCTCGCGCCGGAGGGTTCAAACGGCAGGGCGAGGGACGCTGGGCCCGGACCGAAGGCTGGTCTCGCGGGGATCGTCCGGAGCGGACCGAGCGCTGGTCTCGTGAGGACCGTTCCCGCAGGGACCGCGGCGACAGGTTTGACGATGGGCCCCGCCGCGGCGGCTGGGGGCGCGATGAGCGTCCGGGCCGGGCAGACCGGTGGGAGGATCGTCCGGCCCCCAGGCGCTGGGAGCGTGAGGATCGTCCGCGCGGCTCGGCGTGGGGACGAGACGAGGAACGTGGATGGGGACGTGAGCGTCCCCGCCGCTTCGATGACCGCCCACACGGCGAACGCCGTCCCAATCGCTTCGAGGACCACCCGCGGCATCACGAGAGGCCTCGTGACCGTCAGGTGAGCCACACCCCCGCTGAGGCCGACACCATGAGCTGGAGCCAGTCAGACGCGGTTGAGCTCGATCTCGGTACCGCCGAAACCTCCGGTTTCGTCGCCCTGGGAGTCCCCGCGGAACTGGCCGCGGCGCTGACCCTTCAGGGCATCACCGATCCCTTCCCCATCCAGACCGCGACGATCCCGGACGCCCTAGCCGGTCGAGACGTCCTCGGCCGCGGGCGCACCGGGTCGGGTAAGACCCTCGCCTTCGGGCTACCGCTGCTCGCCCGTCTCGCCGAGGCGGAGCCCGCAGGTGGCTCACCCCGGGCACTGATCCTGACCCCGACAAGGGAATTGGCGCTGCAGATCGCCGACAACCTGTCGCCGCTGGCCCGCGCTTTGCGGCTTGATCTCACCCTCATCGCGGGAGGCATGTCCTACGGCCCGCAGCTCAAGGCTTTCGAGCGGGGAGTCGATGTGGTGGTGGCGACTCCGGGGCGGCTCATCGATCTGCTGGAGCAGGGCGCGGTCGACCTGTCGCAGGTGCTGGTCACCGTGCTGGATGAGGCCGACCACATGGCCGACCTCGGCTTCATGCCCGCCGTTACGACGCTGCTCGACCTCGTGCCTGCTGAGGGCCAGCGGCTGCTGTACTCGGCGACCTTGGACAACGCGGTCGGTGAGCTGGTTCGGCGTTACCTCACCGATCCGGTCACCCACGAGGTCGATTCCTCCAAGGCATCGGTCACGACCATGGTGCACCGCGTCTTGCACGTGCTGCCGCACCACAAGAACACCCTGACCGCCGAGATCGCGAACCGGGAAGGGCGAACCGTGGTCTTCGTGCGCACCCAGCTCGCCGCCGACCGGGTCGCCGGACAGTTGCGTGAGTCCGGGGTCATGGCCGGGGCATTGCACGGTGGCCTGACCCAGGGCGCTCGCGCCCGGATCCTCGCGGCCTTCAAGGACGGTCAGGTGCCGGTGCTGGTGGCGACGGATGTCGCGGCCCGAGGCATCCACGTCGACGATGTGTCCCTGGTCCTGCAGGTCGATCCGCCGCGGGATCACAAGGATTACCTGCACCGGGCCGGACGCACGGCCCGGGCGGGTGAGTCCGGGGTGGTCGCCTCCATCGTGCTGCCGCACCAGCGCAAGCTGATGCGCCGCATCACCGGCCAGGCAGGGGTCAAGGGAGCGCCGCTTGAGGTGACCCCGGGCAGCCCCGAGCTGCGCGAGGCGACCGGGGCGCGTCCCGCCTCCGGGCTGCCGATCGATGAAGCCGACTATCTGGCGCTGATCGCACCGAAGCCGAAGGCCCGCAAGCCCCGGGTGGAGGGACGCGGCTTCGGCCGGGGTCGATCCGGTCGCGGGTTCGGTGGCCGCGGCCGCGGAGAGCGCAGGTTCCGGGACTAGTTACCCCTCCGGCCCGGTGTTTTACCAGGTGGGAGACCCTCGGGGCACAACAGCGCCCGCTTAGGATGGTGAACCGTGACTAAATTCCGCGAGGTCGAGTTGAGCGTCGCCGAGCCCGGCGACGCGGCAGCCATGTTCGAGGTGATCCGGACATCCTTCGCCGCTCGTCCGCCGGTCGACCCCCCGGCGGCGGCTCTCACCGACACGGTAGCCGACATCGCGGAGGCCATCGAAGCGGGCGCGGGTTTGCTGGCCCACGTCGACGGCGAATTGGTGGGTTGTCTGCTGATCTCGCTCACCGGCGACCTCATGGGCTTGCACCGGGTCAGCGTGCTGCCGAAGGCCCGGCAACACGGCGTGGCGGCTCAGCTGGTGCGTGGAGCGGTGCTGCTGGGACTGGACTTCGGGGCGCGCGAGGTCGAACTGATGGCCCGCGCGGAGTTCCCGAACCTGGTCACCTGGTGGGAAGGCCACGGTTTCACCATCAAGAAGGATGTGCCGCTGGGTTATGTCCTGTCGCGGCGGCTGCCCCGGCGGCTTCCGGTCCCAACACCCGAGGCCATGAGAGAGCTCGGCGAGCGGCTCGCCCGCTTCCTATGCGGTGGGGACGTCATCATCCTCTCCGGCGATCTGGGCGCGGGCAAGACCACGCTGGCGCAGGGGATCGGTGCGGGGCTCGGGGTGGAGGGGCCCATCATCTCGCCGACCTTCGTGCTGAGCCGGGTCCACCCCAACCCGTCCGGGCCCGCGCTCGTCCACGTCGACGCCTACCGGTTGAGCAGCGCGGCCGAACTCGAAGACATCGACCTGGAATCGTCCCTCGCCGAATCGGTCACACTGATCGAGTGGGGCACCGGCATCGCCGAGTGGCTGGCCGATGACCGGCTGGAGATCGACATCCAGCGCAGCGATGATCCCAGGGACGACACCCGTACCGTGCTGCTGACCGGATATGGCTCACGGTGGGATGAGATTTTGGAGAACCTGTGACCTACATACTCGGCATTGACACCTCCTACGAGGTCGCGATCGGTCTGGCCCGCGACGGTGAGCCGATCGACTCGCTCACGGTGCCCGATACTCGCGCCCACGCCGAGGCCCTGCTGCCGTCGGCGATGGCCCTGTGTGCCAGGCAGGGGATCTCCCTGTCCGACCTAGCCGGGGTGGCGGTCGGGATGGGACCCGGCCCGTTCACCGGGCTGCGGGTCGGTATCGTCACCGCTTGGACGATCTCCTCCCTGCTGGGCGCCGATCCCCACGGAGTGTGCAGCCTCGACGTTATCGCCCGACAGTGGGTGCTGGCTGGAGCCCCGGAGGAGTTCGTCGTGGCTTCCGACGCGCGCCGCAAGGAACTCTACTGGGCACGTTATCTCGCCGGTACCCGGGTCGATGGCCCGAACGTCAGCTCCCCGCGGGAACTGCCGGACCTGCCGCTGGCCGGGCCCGCCCTCGACCTGTCCTACGGCAGCGAGGTGTTGCGTAGCGCACCCGCGCGCCTGGACGCCGCCGTGCTAGCGGCCCACTGGGAGGGACTGGCGGCGGTGGACGAACCGCTCTACCTGCGGGCCGCCGACGCTACCGTCTCGGTCCGCACCAAATCGGCGCTACCCCGGGTGACGGTGAGGCGACGGTGATCGTCCGCGACGCCAGAGCTGGCGACCTCGACGCGATCATGACCTTGGAAGAGGAAGCCTTCGCACCAGGCCAGCGGTGGAGCAGGCAGTCCTGGGAGGAAGAGATCGCACCGCCCCGGTGTTGCCTGGTCGGGGTCACCGATACCGTGATCGGGGTGGTCACGTTCAGCATCGCCGCCGATGTCGCCGACCTCAACCGGATCATCGTCGCCGCCGGAGAACGGGGCCAGCGCCGGGGCCAGGAACTGCTCCGCCTAGGCCTGGAACGGGTCGCCCGGGCGGGAGCCGTCCGCACCTTGCTTGAGGTGAGCGCGGACAACCAGGCCGCGCTGAGGTTGTACACGCGCAACGGTTTCAAGCAGATCGCGCGCCGCACCGACTACTACGCACCCGGCGCCGACGCGCTGGTCTTGGAGGTCACCCATGTCTGAACCGCTCATCCTCGGCATTGAGTCCAGCTGCGACGAGACCGGCGTCGGTATCGTCCGGGGAAACACGCTGCTCGCCAACGAGGTCGCCAGTTCGGTAGCCGAACACGTCCGCTTCGGAGGTGTGGTTCCCGAGATCGCCAGCCGAGCCCACCTGGACGCCTTCGTGCCGACGCTGCGGCGGGCCTGCGAGAAAGCCGGGATCGACCTGTCGGAACTCGACGGTATCGCGGCCACCGCCGGTCCCGGGCTCATGGGTGCCCTGGTGATCGGGCTGTCGGCGGCCAAGGCACTCGCGGGCTACCTCAACAAACCCCTTTACGGCGTCAACCATCTGGTTGGTCACGTCGCGGTCGACCTGCTGGACCATGGGCCGCTGCCCACACCCGCGCTCGCGCTGCTGGTCTCCGGCGGGCACACCTCGTTGCTGTGGGTGAACGACATCGCTAGCGACATCACCGAGATCGGGTCGACCATCGACGACGCGGCAGGGGAGGCCTATGACAAGGTGGCGCGGCTGCTGGGACTGGCCTATCCGGGCGGCCCGGTGATCGACCGGGAGGCCCAGGCCGGTGATCCGGCCGCGATCCGGTTCCCCCGGGGACTGACAGCCCGGCACGATCTAGAACGGCACCGCTTCGATTTCTCCTTCTCGGGACTCAAGACGGCCGTCGCCAGGTGGGTCGAGTTGCGTCGCCTAGAGGGCGCGGAGGTGCCCATCGCCGATGTTTGCGCCTCCTTCCAGGAGGCGGTGTGCGACGTGCTGACCGCCAAGACCATGGACGCCGCGCGGTCCTATGGCGCCTCCACCGTGCTGCTCGGTGGGGGTGTCGCGGCCAACTCCAGGCTGCGGACGCTGCTGGAAGAGCGGGCCGCCGAGGCCGGGATCGAGGTGCGTCGTCCGCGTCCCGCCCTGTGCACCGACAATGGTGCCATGATCGCGGCGGTGGGTGCCGAGGTGGTGCGCAAGGGCCTGCGTCCCTCGTCGCTGGACATCTCCGCCAACCCCGGCCTGCCGGTCTCGACGGTGCTGGTCTGAGTCTCGCCTTGGGCCTGGGCCTCATACTGGAATCGTGATGCGCGCACTCCGGTGGACCCTCGGGCTCGGCTCGGCAGCGGCATGCGTGCTGTTGCTCTTCCCGGTAACCACGACTTGGTGGACGCCGCTGGCGCTGGCGTCCTCCTTCCTCACCTACCTGGTGGTGGTGCCGGTGCTGTGGCTGCTGACGCTGGTGCCCGGACTGGCCGATCCGCGGCGAAGGGTGCTGAGCCTGGCGGGAGTCATGGTCTCCGCGGCACTGACCGTGACGCTGGGGCTGCCTCTCGCCGAGAGGTTTGGTGCCTTCCCTCAAGCCGGTGCCGACGATTTGCGAGTGCTCTCACTCAACGTGGAGTTCGGCGAGGCCGACGTGGAGGGATTGAGCCAGGAGGCCCTGCGGAACTCAGCCGATGTCGTGGTCCTGATGGAACTGACCCCGGACTACCTGACCAAGCTCGAAGACGCGGGGTTTTTCCGGCTCTACCCGTACTGGATCGGCGAGGCCAGCCTCGATGCCTCGGGGACGGGGATGTTCTCGCGCACTCCGATGACCGAACTCGGCCGGGCAGCCAGCATCTTTGTCGGTGTCGCCGCTCAGACAAAGGTGCGTGGGCTCACCTGGACCATCGCCGGGGTCCACCCCGTATCACCCTATTTCACGGCGGACACCTGGGAACGCGACGCGGCCGCGGTGCGGGAACTGCTCGCTCCGCTGCGCTCGTCGAACACCGTCGTGGTCGGCGATTTCAACGCCGTGTCACAGCACTACACGATGAAACGGCTCTACGACTTGGGCTATGCCAACGCGGTGCACCAGACCGGAGCCGGGTGGCAACCGACCTGGCCGATGGAGAAGGGCTATCCACCCCTCATCGATATCGACCACGCGCTGACCTCACCGCAGGTCGCCGCGACCGGCCTGCGTTTCTTCACCGTCCCCGGTACCGATCACCGGGGCCTAGAGGTGAGCGCCGCACCCGCGGGCTGACTATGCTGCCCACGTCGAGGCGCGAAGGAGGCAGGCGTGTACACCCCACAGCTCAACACACTCGGTTTCGTGCTGCACCCGGACCGGGAGCGGGTCCTCATGGTGCACCGGGTCGGACGCGAGCACGACTACCAGCTCGGCAAGTACAACGGCCTGGGCGGCAAACTGGAACCGGGTGAAGATGTCGTCGCGGGCATGAGGCGCGAGATCGCCGAGGAGGCCGGAATCGCGGTCACATCGTTGCGGCTGCGGGGAACGGTCTCCTGGCCCGGGTTCAGCGCCAATGGCGACGAGTTTGGTTTCATCTTCCTC